>JAIETZ010000004.1:0-343409 GCA_019744775.1 Candidatus Obscuribacterales bacterium | reverse complement strand
GACCTTCTATGACAATCTGCCTAGTGATGTTGTTGACCGCCTTTCCGGCATGGGCGTTGATCCTTTAGCAACCGTACATGCAGCAGGCGATCCATATGCGCCTTATGCGATTGCCTTGAATCGCGGTGATTTCAATTCTATGCGCAGGTATGCTATGGATGATGCTGTTGATAATTTGCGACAGAGAATAGCAATGTTAGGTCTGGCCGGTGCATCTGCTTTGCGTAATTTGGCAAATCCCAAAAATACAGACACCTTTCCGGCAAAAGATACGCTTCGCAAGATAGCAGAAGATCTGCACTATGCTGGTCAAGGTTTGGACGAAAATAAGCCCGGTGAGGCCAGGCTGAAAGCAACTTGCGAAGACATTTCGCGTATCTGGTCCAATATGACTCAACCGAAGACAAACAAATAAATTACTGTTTACAGATTCCGCAATATTCAGCCAGCTACCTGTGACAACGCTCCGTACCGGAAACAGCCACCCAGAGAGCTCTCAAGCCCTACGGGTGATGTCATGAGGTTTGGGTTCATGCCGGGGTGGGTTTTCAGGGGTTAGAACCCGGTTGCTGACATGTTAATATAAGAAACCTTCTATTCCCGAGTAGCGCAGTGGTAGCGCAGGTGACTGTTAATCACTTGGTCGCTGGTTCGAATCCAGCCTCGGGAGTTTTTTATTGTCTACATATATTTATTAGGGCTTGCTGGAGTATGGTCCGTGGCTGTTGGTGACGGACATCATGCATGCGGCCATTTTTACTAGTTTCTTCGTAACTTGCTTGTCGCGCTCATGCGTACTTTGTATGAGTTTGGTCAGTATGTAATTGTTCTCTATCAGAGAAATTGGCGAGACTTCGCAGCGATGAATGATGCCATTGTTTGGTATTGGGTCCATGTGTGTTTTTCTGCGTCCGATGGAATCATTTCCTAGAGTCTGTTTTAGTGAGTCTTCGTCTTCAGCCAGAATGAGTTCTTGTCCGGCAAATACGCGTGTGGACATGTTGCCTGTTGAGACTCTGACTGCGTTGGAGCTGGTTTCATAGAGCGGTCTGACTTTGATGAGTTGAGCTTCTTTGGATATTAGGACTACCGTGTTCGGCGCGATCTGTACAGAGTGCTTGCCTGCAACGATACGTACTGCGTCGGACTTGGTTTCAACAAGAATGTCGCCTGAGCTGTGAGAGACATAGCCTTCTTCAAGATTGAATTTTGAAAATTGCGAGTGTCTTATCGTTGATGTACCGAATTCGGTGCGTGCCATTCCTTTGATTGGTTCGAGAATCTCTTCATCAGGTGCGATAGATGGCGTATAGGCAATTGGTTGCAGGAATGGATTTATGTAATTTCCATCTAGATGATGAGATTCGATTACTATGTCGGAAAAGCCGAGGTTAATTCCTGCATCCGGTCCGCCTGGTACTAAGGAGTCATCCGGGAGAAGTGGCGGATCAGCAGTGATTGTGACGCCGCCACCCAATGTAATAGCTGACGACGAGCGACTGCCGGTGTCGAAGATCATTGTGCCGCCAATCGCGTTTAAGGTGTTGGTTGACGGTTGGGCGTCTATGCCGTTTGCGCCGTAGAAGATTTGTCCACCAGCGACGATGTATTCTGTGACGTTGGATGGAGTGCTTCCTGCTGTCGGCGTTGATGGTGGCGCTCCGATAGTTATTGTGACGTTGCCCTTGCTGGCATTGGGAGTGCCGACTGTGAATGCTCCAATATTAGCTCCGGCATCAATTAGGATATAGCCGTTTGTCGTGTCGTTTTGTCTAATATTCAAATTGCCTTCGTCTGCTCGCACAACGGCTCCGGCTGCAATTGTTAGTGTGCCCCCGTCTGCAGTTAACGACACACTGCCGTTTGTTGCTGCAACATCATTGACGGTCATGGCTCCAGAGCTATTAAGCTCAACACCGAAGGTGCCATTTACGTCACCAGTTGCATCCATGGCTCCAGCCACGCTGACATCTGCGTAGCCGCTGGCAATGCTTGTTAGCGTTACTGTTCCGGTGTTGGTTGAATTTAGATGCAGTCCGCCAGTATTGCTTACAGAGATGCTGGTTGCTGTTGTGGATATTTTGTTGCTTGATGTGCCTATTGTGCCTGAGCCAGTCGACAAAGCAAGTGTGGTGGCAGTAATAACGCCGCCGTTGCGTAAAATGTTTCCATTGCCGCTGCCATTAAGTGTCGCTGTTGTGGCTGTAATATTACCGGTAATGATGATTGTTCCGGCACTCGCCAGTGTAAGCGTGGTGGCGTTGATTGTTGAACCAACTTCTAACTGTCCACCTGACTGAATAGACAACGTATTTCCGCTTGTAGGTTGTACGACATACACTGAACCAGTCGACTGGATGTATCCGTTTCCAGTTGTGGCTACTTGCAGGTAAAATGCGTTTGTGTTTATTTTGGCTGTGCTGCTACCAATATTTCCTGAGGTTGAAATCAAACAGAGAGCACTTGTGCTGATAGAACCTGTCGTCTGCGATATATTGCCGGAGCCATGAGCCGACAGTACTAAATAGCTCGGGGAGCTAATGTTATTGCTTATGGTGATTGAGCCATTATTAGCCGAAGTTGCAAGTTGCATGCTACTGGTGCTGAGCGCTCCTGATACGGTCATGTTATTGTCATTGCTCAAATCTAAGTAGCCGGCAGTAGAGCTGTTTAGAGTAAGTGTTCCGGAATTTGCCAGGTACGCATTTCGGTTACTGGCGTTTACCGTTATTGCCGAAGCTTGTGTATCGAAGCGGTTGCTCGAAGTACCGATGTTGCCACCGGTTACGGTTAAAGTTAACGAATTTGCAATTACTACACCGGACAATTGTGATAGTCCTTGCCAGCAAGCCGAGCTTAGATTTACCGTTGTTGAGCTTCCGCCAATATTGGCATTGATGTTAAATGGACCATTGCTGGTTACTTGGGCTACCGTCAATGTGCCGCCGCTGGACATGGTGATATCGCCGGAAATGGCGAGCCATGAATTTGCTGTGACAGATATGGTGCCCGCCGATGTGGAGATTGGGCTTAATAGCCAAACTCCCATGCCGGTTAATGTGACAGTTGGGTTTGTGCCCGTAATTCCGTTTATTGATAGATCGCCACCAGACGTTACTACGAGTTGACCTGAACCCAAGGTAAATGAGTTGTTGTTTGAGTTGAATGTACCTGCCGTCAAGAAAGTCATGCTCGGCAATGAGCTTGCCGCTATCGTGCTCAGGTCGATGTTACCGCCAATAGTTATGTTGCCGGACATTGTAGATTTTCCAATTACCAAAGAAGTTGCTGATACGTGACTCAAAACTCCTGTGGTCAGGTTGAATACTCCTGAGGTGGTTCCTGAGGCTCCTACTTTTACGGCTTGACTGTCATTGGGATAAATTGTCAAAGATCCGGAGCTAACAGTCACATTTCCTGACAGACTCAAACTGCGAGCGCTAATTGTCATCGGTCCGTTAGTCGAGCTTAGTGTTTTGCCTGAAGCCACGCTCAGAGATGTATTACCTGTAGTTATTAAGCTTGCTGAACCAGTGCTGGATACATTTTGGTCGATAACTATGTTGCCTGCCACAGTGAGATTCATCGTGTTGACTGACGAGCTGCCTAAATGTAGATCGGTGACGCTGGCAGTCAGTGTAACGTTGCCGCCGGTCATTGTTAGTACTGGAGCCGTGCCGGTGAGGCTACCAACAGTTACGGTTCCTGCGGCAACGAAGTTGACTGTGTTGGAGCCAGCTTGAATTGCATAAGTTGATGATGAGAAATTTCCTGCCGTAGCAAATGTCAGATTAGTAACTGGCACAGCGCTCATGCTTGAGAGAGTTACGGTGCCTGCAAGGCTGATGTTGGCTGAACTGTCGGATTTGCCTATTGTTAACTGTGAGGTGGAAAGCAAGGACAAGACAGATGTATTGAGATCGACTTTGCCGCTCACATTTGTTGTACTGCCGACGGCAATTTCGCGAGTTCCGGCAGAATAGAGAGTAATTTGCCCGGCGGTAATACTTCCATTGATTTCCAAAAGATCTGCGCCGAGGGTAATTTGACCGCTTGTGGAGGTCAAGGAATGAGTATTGTCCAGATGGAGAGTGCCAGCGGTTACCAGTTGGATGTTTCCAGCAATATTAATGGTCTGGTCGATGTAGAGATCATCTCCGGTGAATAGACCAATATTTCCGCCGCCGAAATTCGTGAAATTGAGCTGCGAGACATTACTTATGTATACGTCGTCGCATGAGGAGATGGATATGTCACCGGTATCTGTTGAAATTGGCTGGCTGGATGTGCCTATATCTCCGTTGGCGAGAGAAAATTCAACGCTGTCTGCGGCGATGGTTCCACCACCGCCAAGCACATTTCCGGAACCGGAAATGTTAACAGCAACTGTCTTGGAGGGAGCTGAAATTGAGCCGGCGACAGTGACGTTTGCGCCGGTGTTATTAATCGTGATGTCATTGTCTGCACTAATGTCGGAACCACTGGCAATGGTTAAGGCCGTACCATTGCTGGTAATTGTTACGGCACCACCGGCAAAGGCGAGATCGCCTGATAGTTGCATGGCTGTTGTCGGGCTGCTTTGATTGTGAACGGTTATCGTCGCACCTGATTGAGTTGCCGAGATAGATCCATTAGCTGTTACCGTGTTTGTGGTTATGTCCACATTACCCTGACTGGCTGTTAGCGCTCCATTTTGTCTTAGTGAATTAGACGTGAGTGATGTTGTGTTATTGGTTGACACTGTTACAGCTGCACCAATTGATATTGAATCGGCTGAGGTTACCGTTACGGTGCCACCTGTGACTGCTAGGCTTGATGCGTCAGCGCCTGCGGACTTGGTGAAGTTAACAGCTGCGGATGTGCCAGTGGCGGCAAATGAAAGACTTGCGCCTGTGGTTTGAACATGTGCGTCGCTGTCGTTTGCCAAAGTTACGGTTAAGGTGCTGGTCGGAGAAGTAAACTGTGCTCCCATATTACTTGTTTTATTAATAATGAAACCGGAGCCGTCGTTAAGTTTCAGGTTGGATGTGGATACTGCCAATAAAGGCGTTGTCGATGAAAGACTGCTGCCGCCGCTGACTGTTACTTCTGCACCGGATTGTAATTCAACAGAGCCACTTGTTGACGAGATACTGGCAGTGCCAGTCGAACTGAGACTGAATGCATAATCTGATGCAACCGTTAAGTTCGAAGCGGCAGATACAATCATTTGTGCGTTAGTGCCGGTAATCGAAGTTGCCGCTGCCGGAGTACCGTTTAAGAGCAGAGTTCCGGTACTTTGCACTCTTAAGGTGGTGTCTGTTGAGGAAATAGTGCCGTTGTTGGTGAAGGTGCCGTTATTTGCGTTGAAAGTAAATGCGTTGTTTGTTGCCACGGTCACGCTGCTGGCGATACTCGTAGTAGAATTGGTTGCTGTTACTGTGGTTGGCGCGTTGAAATTAATTGTGGAGGTGTTCGTGCCGGCAACTTTAGTGAATGCTACATCTTGATTGTTGTTGGCCGTCACAGTAACTGATGAACCGCTAGTTGAAATTGTGCCACCTGTTGCACTGTCAGGTCCCTTGATTGTGAGAGTTTCCGATACGGTGCCATTATCAATAATGATGCCGGTGCCGGTTGTCTTTGTTGAAGTTATTTTTGAATTGGCTCCCAAGAGATTGATATTAGGCGCTCTGAACGTAGCGGTGCTGTTTTGAATGGTGACGGTGTTGCCGGAGCTTATATTAATTGCTCCTCCGGCTGAATCGGCTACAAATGACACAGAACCACCCGTTCCTGCGTCAAATGTCCGATCATCGGCTAGTGTAATTGCGCCGCTCGAAGCACTTAACAGAATTGTGTTTGCTCCCGAACCCGAGGCTCTCATAATTAGTCCGGTACCGGATGATGCCGTCACCGTCAAACTTGAGTCGCTTATGATATCAATACGTCCGCCGTTTGCGCTTGTATTAATTGAGGAAATGTCGGTGACGGATGCGCTCTTAATGTATATGTTTGCTGCGGACGTGTAGTTCCCGATATTGACTCCAGCTGATGTTTGGGTACCCAGACCAAAAGATCCTGAAGTGATGGCTCCTGCGCTGATTGATACACTCCCACCGGTAATGCTCGCTGCTGTCGTACCGACTGTAATTGCACCTGTACCTAGAGTGCCAATATTTGAAGCGAGGCTTCCCATATCGATAGCCGTGCCGCTGCCGGCGCCAGCAATTATTGTGACAGTGCCATTGGTACCACCAGACACGCCGCCACTGGCTCTCACTTGTACGGTTGAGGGCAGCTGAATTGTGCCCAAACTACCATCTGATGGTTTGCCATAGGCGATCAAGGTTATATTGCCGCCTGCGCCGGTGCCGCTTGTTGTGGAACCCTGACTTGTGAGGCCAGTAATTGCATTCGGCGTAATTAGCTTGATGATGCCGCCGGTTGTGGAAGCACCTGTTACAGAAAGCTGGCTGGTCGAAGTGTTTGTGAATGCCGCTCCGGCAATAAGCGTCAGCGCGCCACCACTACCTGTGGTGCTTGATGTGTCAATAACTGTTGGTAAAGAGGCGGTCGTGATATTTCCTGAGGCCACAACTGCCAATGGTCCGCCTGTTGTTGTGACTGTTTTGAGTATTACATCAGTACCGGATAGTGTGACTTTGCCGCCGGCAAAGCTGCCGACTCTAGCAGCAGTCACGGTTCCAGGAGTAAGCGAAGTGCCTCCATACATGGCAATAGTACCGCCGGCTCCGGATGTGGAAGCGCTGGCTGTTACACTAGTTGCTGATACGACTCCGTCGCCGGAGATATCAACGTTTCCACCCTTGCCCGTGCCGACGCCACTTGCCGTGACGGCTCCTAGTGATACATCAGCACCGGAGTGAATCACGACACTACCGCCGTCATATGATCCGGTGCCGGCAGTTGAACTGTCGGCAATTGAACTAATAGTCACGTTGCCACCGGCATTGATATCTATGTTAGCGGCTTTAGCTGTCAATGTGCCTAAATTCACTGTTGCAGATTGCAATGTGCCCGGTGTGAATGAACCTGTCATTGCTCCGTTTTGAATATATACATAGGTGCCGGCGGTTAGCGTTGGCGTTGCTGCGTAGGCCGTTATCGTGTCTTGTGATGTGCCATTGACGTTTGTTGATGATCCTACCGAGTTGACATTTATAGCGCCTGTAGTGATTGATGTTCCGGATGTCGCTCCGGCAATAATTGTCACATTGCCGTTGGCGTGACGTCCTCCGGATTTAATTGTTAAACCTGTCGGCACGCTGATAACACCTTTCGAGCCGTCGTCCGGATCAGCAAAAGCAATTAGTGTAATTGCACCGCCATCTCCTGTTCCGCTGGTTGTCGACCCTTCAGCTTCCAGAGCAGTGACATTTGTCAGTGTGATGCTGCCGCCTGTTGAGCTGGCGCCTCGGATTTCTAGTTGTGTTGTCGTGTCGCCGGGATTTTGAGGATTGGTTGGCAAAACATCATTAGGACCTCCAGACACTAAGTGCACATCAGCACCGGCGATAAGTGTTATGGCTCCTGCATGTCCTGTTGTAGAACTCGTTTTGATATTGCCGACGCCTGAAGCTGTGAGTATGTCACCTTTTGCGACAACTGCCAGCGGTGCACCGGCGAATTCCAGTGGACCATTAATGGTTACGTCTCCCAAGGTGTTATAGAAAGTTGGATCACCGGAAAGTTCAATCGTGCCTAAGTTTAAAGAGCTGGTTGCTGCTTGTACATGAGCCTCACCTGCATAAATATTGGTGAGTCCCACTAGGTCATTGACGTTAACTCTGGCAACTCCAGTTCCGGAATAAATATTCAAAACTTCGCTCACAACATCGCCGCCCCAAAGCAACATGTGATTCTTGCTGGTGAAATTTGCGTCTCTAATATTTATCGAACCTAGCGCTGCTTCCAAACGTCCGGCAATATTATTTATAACGAGATTTTGAGCGGTGGCACTGGCGATATTGATATTGCCCATCTGCGCGGCAATCACGCCGGAATTTTCAATAAGAGAACTCATCAAATTGACATTATTCACTGCTTGCATGACGGCAGTCATGGAAGCAGTAGAGGTATTGGTAATGGCACCGCCTGCAGTCATCGTCAAGTCAGCACTGCTGGCAATAGTGCCGGCATTGTAGATGTTGTTCGTGGCATTTAATACCAAACTAAGACTTGAAACTAAATTGCTGCATCCTGCCAAACCGCTTGTCGGAAGGACAGACGTAATTGTTGCACCGGCTAAGTTGGATATATTTGCGCTGTTTATGGCTGCCTGTGTAATGGCAGAGTTGGAGGAAACAGCATAGAAAGTTCCGGAGTTAACAAAATTGCCGGTCATCGAAAGTGCAGATATATTTGCAAAGTCACTTATCGCCGTGACCCCTTGCGGTATCACCAGGCTATGAAGATTTTGAGTAATTGACGAAGTGATGTGGAAGGTGCCGCCAACTGCGTTACCTGATGCCCCAAGTAGAATTGACTGCTGACCCTGCGCCAATACCTGCATGACAGCAATTGTCTCTGCAGGCGTTAAGTAGTCTGTCGGTGTTACAGTCCTGGCGACGTCGCCGACATTTATTGAAACAGAACTAAATGTCGGCAAAGTCGTAGCTGCCACACTCTGTTGAGTGGAACTCAAATCAACTTCGTTCGAGGTAGGGGGTGCCTCTTGAGCAAAGCTATTCAATTGTAGACAAAGTAGGCCAGCCGAAAGCAATCCAACGATTGCACGTGGATCGAATCGCATAATTTTTATATCCCTAAAAGTGTCCCCTAACCACTTGCCTCTAGATGAGGCTGGTTCGTGCCCCCACAAACCTCTTTACAACATTAGCACGAGTTAGTTATCGTAAGGACTTCCTCGCTATATTGAAGGTCGTAGTTAGGTATAGACAGAGCCGAATTGTGTGACTATTTCATCGTTTCGGAGTAGTGCGTTGGTGAGATAAAATTTGACAGACGCGCGTTACAAATCGCTAACCAAGCGGGTTTGAAGCGAACAACTTCTCTTTAATCTATAACTATAAGAGTATTATTTTAGCGATGATGTTTGCCGACTCTAGCAAAGTCGATGTAGGCATTCTCGAGATCAATTTCCACCAGCCTCACTTTTACTTTGTCACCGACATCCACCCCGTGTTGACCTCGAACAATCATGCCTTCTGCCGGCGGTTTTATCAGCCGCACAAATGTGGCGCCTGCCTTTTTACCGGTGACAATGCCTTCGTATGTTTCTCCAATGTGGCTGGACAATAGGACGGCGGCCGCCAATTTACGCATCGTGCGCTCAACCTTGTTAGCCGCCTCTTCTTTGTGATTGCAGTTAAGTGCTATTTCCTCTAATTGATCCATGGAATACGGAATTGCGGACGCAGTAAGTACTGCTTTCAGCAGGCGTTGAGTGACCATGTCCGGATAACGCCTATTGGGTGCAGTGGAATGAGTATAGTTGCGCACCGCCAGGGCGAAGTGTCCGATGTCTTTTTGTCCTGGAACTTCGATTACATATTCACCTCGTCCCAATAGTTTGACGATGGTCAACGAAAGATCAGGAAAACGTAATGGGTCTTCTTCTTTTCTCGAAAGGAGAAACTCTCTTAACGCTCGGGCATCCGGATTGTGCGGTAATTTTTCACCGTACTGTTCGGCAACTTCGACGATTCTGTCCCAGCGATCCGGAATCTTCACTATACGTTTAATAGAAGGGACGTTAGCTTTCTCTAGAAACTTAGATACAGTTCTATTAGCAGAAATCATGAAATTCTCAATGACCAAACGCGCAGGATTACTTTCTACGACAACTAAGTCAATTACTGTGCCGTCTGCAGTAATAGGCGTTGCCTCAAGGGTTTTCAAAACAAGCGAACCCTGCTTGTCGCGCCAATTTTGAATCTTTTGGGCAATGTCATTTTGCAAATGAATTTGTTCGGTAAGACCTTTGGTGTCTGCAATTTTCTCCGGTGCCGGTCCTCCAATTTCCAGCCATCTTCCCACCATTTCGTAATTGAGTTTGGCATGGTTATGAACTATAGCTGGATAAATGCTGCTTTCCGTGACATTGCCATCTTCGTTGAGGAGCATGTCCACGACCATTGCCTCGCGATCAACTCCTTCAAGAAGCGAAGTAAGGTCATAAGAAAGTTCTTCCGGCAACATGGGAAATGTGACGATGCCCGTGTAAACAGACGTCGTGTTGCTTGCAGCGTGCACGTCAATAGCACTGTTCTTTTTCACATAGGCATCGACATCGGCAATAGCTACGACCAATCGATAAGTGCCGTAAGGAAGTTTTTCCGCGTACTCAAGTTGATCAAGATCTCTTGAATCAGGATTATCTATTGAACTCCAAAGAAGTTCGCGCAGATCGCGCCTTTCTAATTTGTCCGTATGCGCCTGATAGCTTTTCGCATCGTGCGCCTCTTTCTTGGCGGCTTTATCAAAGTCAGGTAGTAGCCCTGCCATCACCATCTCAAGATGGGCTCTTGAAGCTAGATCTAATTGCATGGGTTTAAAGGTAGTCAATTGGCTCTCCGCTAACAGACACCAATTTTAACAGCCGCGCTCAACAAAATGAAAGTCCGGACCTGAGTTGTCCGGACGTTCATAAGCGCCATCCCTGGCGTCTGCAACAATGTCAATTTTTAAGCCATAGTAGCTAGAACACTATGCGAAGAGGCAATGTACTCACTAGGTTCCTGGTTTTAGTTGTCTCTTTTAAGAACATGCGCTTTAATTCCATATCTTGGGCGAAGAGTAAATGTGGGATCCGGATCAATATTTTGATTCGGCAGAGGAATAAACTTAAGTTTTTGGGCAATTGCTGCTAATGCCAGCGTTGCCTCCATGAGCGAAAACTCTTTGCCTATGCAGGCTCGTTGACCACCGCCAAAGGGAAAGTAGGCAAACTTTGGGCGTTGAGCGACTTTGTCTTTTTCGAAACGCTCCGGCATGAAAGCATGAGGTTCTTCCCAAAATTCGGGGTGCTTGTGAGTGATGTATTGAACGAGAGTTATCGGTCTACCTTTGCGCACAATATAGCCGCCAATTTCTTCGTCTTCTTTTGCTTCGCGAATAATACCCCAGGCAGGCGGATATAGCCTAAGGGACTCTTCGATGACCATTCTTGTGTAAGGAAGATTCGGCAAGTCTTCCACTGATGGCATTCTGCCACCTAACGCTGATTTCAATTCGTCTAGAAGAATGGCTTCTTTGTCCGGATTGAGACTCAGCAAATACCATGTCCATGTTAGGGCTGCAGCAGTTGTATCATGCCCGGCAAGCATGAGTGTTATTACTTCGTCGCGCAATAGCTCGTTGGACATTGATTCGCCCGATTCGTCGTCTGTCGCCCGCAATAGTGCAGAGAGTAGATCGTTTTCATCAATTCCTGATTGACGGCGCTTTGAGATGATTTCCATTACTACTGAATCAAGTTCAGCTTTTGCTTTTAGAAACTGGCGATTACGTTTTGTCGGTACCCATTCAGGTAGACTAAATGCATGTCCCATGCGGTAATTGACGTGTTCGAGCGCTATGCGCATGGTTGTACCGACTCGTTCGGAGTATTCATGGAGGTCAGTGCTAAATAGAGCCTTGCCGACAATATCCAGTGTCAAGGCACCCATTTCATCTGCAATGTCGATAACTGACTCGGTGGTCAGTTTTTCCCAATTGTTTATATGTTCTATAGTTGTATCGACCATCGATTGCGCAAGCAAGGCTAATCTCGTTTTGTGGAATGCGGGCTGAGCAAGCCTCCTTTGTCTCATCCACAATGCGCCTTCAGATACTACTAGACCATTGCCGACAAGCAGCGACATCGGACGATTGAATACATCCGGTTTGCGAAAGTTTTGCTGGTGTGTTTGCAAAACATGTTCAACGGCTGTCGGATGCGTGAATAAGTACCAGTAATATCCTGGAATGCTCGTGAGCCTTACGCAGTCGCCGAATTCTTTCCACGCACTTTCGTAAAGAGTCAGTGGTGTTTCTATAGCGGCCATACCCGAGCCCCAGAGAAAGTGTCCTTTGGGTCCAGGTGGTTGTTTCATTTCGTTTCACCTAAAAGTTGTTCTTTGGCTGACTTAAGCTCTTTCAATTTTTGTTTGCTCAATTGAGGATATTCGGGATTGAGCATTTTGAGCTTGCTGCTGATTATGTCGGAAACTAGAAGTCGCGCAAACGGCTTGTAGTCCGCCGGAATGATATACCACGGTGCCCATTTTGTGGATGTGTGATTGAAGCATTCTTCATAAGCCTTCATGTAATCTTTCCAGTATTGTCTTTCGACAATGTCTTGGCTCGAGAATTTCCAATTCTTTTCCGGATTTTCAATCCGCTCAAGAAAACGTCTTTTCTGCTCTTCTTTGGAAACATTCAAGAAGAACTTTATGATTGTGGTGCCATTTTGTGTCAAATACTTCTCAAAATTGTTCATCTCTTCAAAGCGCTGTTGCCAAAGTTTTGGTGAGGCTTTTAAAGGTGGATGTTGCTGTTCCAGAAGTTCGGGATGAACTCTCACTACGAGCACTTCTTCATAGTATGACCGGTTGAATATGCCGATCCGACCACGTTCGGGGAGTCGTTTGGCGCAACGCCAGAGGTAATCATGATCTAATTCTTCTGTCGATGGTTGTTTGAAAGCATGCACGTCGCAACCCTGTGGGTTAATACCGGACATGACGTGTTTTATAGTCCCATCTTTGCCGGCGGCATCCAGTGCCTGGAAGATAATTAGCACGGAAAGTGCGTTTTGTGCCGAAAGCTTGTCTTGCAGGGAAGCTAATTTCTTTACGCCTTGTTTGAGTTTGTCCTCTGCTTCATCGGAATTCAAATCATTTGGACGATAGCTTGGGTTGTAATCTCTTTTGAGAGATATTTTCTCGCCTGGAGGGACCATGAATTTGTCGAAGTTGTTTTCTGCCATGCGAAGATCTCAAGAATGTATTGCTAATAAGCTGTCTAATCGGTATTACTGTCGTGTATTATGACTAAAGTTTACGCAGTTGCAGCAAACTATTGTGAAACGTAACTGTCACGTTGTCGATTACTGTTACCAAGAGCTGAAGCAATGTCGAGACAAAAGCTAATTGAGGTTACGCTTCCGCTTAATAGTTTGAATATTGCCGCTCAAAAGGACAAAAATCCCTTTCTAAAAGGGCATCCTCGCTCGCTTCACCTGTGGTGGTCGCGCAAACCTTTAGCTGTTTGCCGAGCGATATTATTTGCGTCCTTAGTAGATGATCCGGCAAGTTGCCCTGAGCGTTTTCCAAGCCTTGATGAGCAAAGCCGTGAAAGAGATAGATTGCTCTCCATCATGGAAACTCTTATTGGTGCAAACGCATCTGATGATGAGGTTTTCGCTCAAGCTCGGTTGGAAATCGAAAAGGCAACAGGCGGCATGCCACCGCGCATTTATGATCCTTTTGCCGGTGGTGGTTCCATTCCGTTAGAGGCGAAACGCTTGGGGCTGGAAGCACACGGTTCTGACATTAATCCTCTGGCAGTGATAATAAACAAAGCCCTAATCGAGATTCCGGAAAAATTCGCGCAGGGATCATCACTTACTGAGGCAATTAGCTTTTATGGCAATTGGATGCAAGAGGAAAGTAAAAGAAGGCTTGATTATCTCTATCCTAACGAAGGTCAAAAAGTTATTGCCTGGCTCTACTGTCGTTCGGTCAAATGTCCAAATCCGACTTGTGTCGTCGACGTCCCACTAATTAGTAAATTTTGGCTTTGTACGAAAGCCGGTAAGCAAGCCTGGATCAATCCGCTTGTTGAGGATGGAAAAGTTGGTTTTGAGATAATTCATGGCAAGGCTGATGACGAACTTAAACCGCGCCTGGCAGCCGGCACCCGTTTGATTTTGGAAACAGGTAAAGCGGCAAAAGCGGCTTTCCAGTGTTTGGTTTGCAGCGAAGTTGTGAAGGGCAAGTACATTCATTTGCAGGCCGAGAACAGTCAGTTGGGGTTTTTGCCTCTAGCAACTGTTGTTCAGAACAAGCGTGGTCGTAAATATTTGCCGTACTCATTGACTAAGATGACCGAATTGAATGAGGCTTGCGCAAAAGCTCTAGACATTTATCGCCGGACTAACAATATTCCCAATGAAAAAACTCGTGGAACATTTGCCAGCAACGCGCAGGGACGTGCTTATGGGTTTAAAACTTTCAGCGATTATTTTATGCCGCGTCAACTTCTTTCTTTATGCGTACTCAGCGATTTAGTCGAAGAAGTGAAAGCTCATGTTATGCAATCGGGCATGTGGAAGTTGCCTGATGATTGCACTACTCTGGAATCGGGTGGATCGGGACTCGCGGCTTTCGCTGATGCAGTTGCAACTTATCTGGCATTTGCCGTCAATCATTTAGTTAGATATTCAACTCTTTTAAATCCCTGGAATACAACCAATCAAAATGTCGCTCAAGTATTTGGACGCCAAGCAATGCAAATGACCTGGGACTTTGCCGAGGCAAATATACTTGACGGTTCGCTTACAATCGCCACCGCAAGTGAGTGGGTGGCATCAGCTGTTAATAATTTGCCGCGCTCCTCTCAAACGCAAAAAACCAGTGTAATACGTCAATTGAATTCCGTTGACTGCCAGGGTTCAACAAGTTCGGCTGTAGTAGTAACTGATCCACCTTACTACAACTATGTAAGTTATGCCGACCTTTCTGATTTCTTCTATGTGTGGCTGAAACGTTCTTTGTCCGGGATTCATAGGGAATTGTTTTCCGATCATTTGGTTCCTAAGAATGAGGAACTCGTCGTGGCACCTCATCGGTTCGATGGCGATGAAAAAGAGGCACGCAAGCATTTTATCGATGGTCTCACTGATTCTTTTGCCGGCATACAAAGTATTTCCGACTCAAAATATCCTACAGCTGTTTTCTATGCTTTCAATCCAAAAGATGATTTCAGTGGCTGGGAAGCAATGCTTGAATCACTGCTTACGTCAGGCTGGATGCTCACTACTTATTGGACATTGGCTACTGAGCGCTCAACAAGAATGGTTGCTCGCGGTGGTAGTAAGTGTTTAGCTTCATCCTTGCTTTTGATTATTAGAAAACGTCCTGCCACCGCCCCAAATATAAGTGCCGGCGATCTATGCCTTAAACTCCGCGCCGAACTGCCGGCAAGAATCGCCGAGCTGGAGACGAGTGGTCATGCGCAAGTGGATAGATTGCAGCTAAGCCTTCTAGAGGGCGCTAAAATTCTGTCGAGCTTTAAGAATGTGCTTGAAGAAGATGGTACAGTCATGCCGCAAGCAAAAGCCATAAAGTTGGTTATAGCTCAGCTCTTTTTAAAGGTTACGTAGATAGCCGAGCAAAATAAAATCAAAGTCACGCCCATGGCGAACTTTATGATCATCCACAACGGCTCCATGATAAACGAAGTCACAAAAGGTGCCAGAAGAAGTGCGGCAACAGGCCACATAATGCCGAAGCAGGCGATTGCGCCTACGATGGTGCCTATCCATAACCACTTTTGCAAGAGCAGGTCGTCAGGTGTTTCGGTCAATCGTCTGAGCTTATCTGAATCACCAGCCATACGGGAGGATTCGTAATCGCGCAGATAAGCGACAATCAAATTCTTGTATTCTCTCAGCGTATCAGCCATTGTGTGGCTCCTTATTGAGCGCCGGCTGTTTCAGCCGGCAGCGTCTTGAATGTCAACACTTGCGGTGGTGTTGAGTCCGGGGGATAGAGGAATTCGACTCTCACAGTGCGCGTTGATCCGGGTTTCATTTTCAAGGTTATAAGCGGCTGTCCTTGTTGCCCACGTCTTGAAACTATATGGACATATTTTGTCTGCTCTTGTCCGTCGTCATCTTTGTAGCTCAAGCGCAATGTGCCCCGAAAGAAAATCTTGTTCGGCACAGGATAAAGAAAACTTAGTTGTCCTTCTTTCTTCTCGCTCTTCAATGGAGTTTGAAACGTAACGGCTACAGTACGCGCTGTTGGAGCGGGATTATGCAATGGCAATGTTAAATCGTATTTGATTCCGTAATTGCCGTGAGCTTGAAAGGCTGTGTCGGGATACCGAGCTAAAAGCGGTGCGCTTTGAATTTGCTCTGTACCCCAGGTACCGCCGTCTATTGAGCTAATTGCATACGATAGGGCTTTGCCCAATTCCGGGACTTGAATTTTCTTCGGCTTGCACAACCAAGTATCGCCTTCGGCAACTCCTGCTACCCTGCCATAAATTAGTGGTCTTGCATGAGTTGGTGTTGCCGCCTTTTCTCTTGGTGTTGAAAGATCCATTGTATTTAGTACTTTTAACCAATCGTCTAAATTTGGCGCAACATCTTGATGATTGCTGTCTACTTTGGCAAATGTTGCCAGATCAGCGATGGAAACAGGCCCATTAGACTTTAGTTTAAACAAAGCCGATCTGCCGTTTAAATGAGGTTGCAGATCTGTGACAGGTATTGCCCAGCAAGCAAGAACAGCGGTCTCGTGCGGAGCTAGAATGATTTTGCCAGGAGTGCTTGTGGTTTCTCGCAGGAGTTCGCTGGTCACGCGATCACCCGGTCCGGCAAATACGTTGCCGTCAGTATTATCCGCGTAGTCTTGTAACGGCACAAAAGGCGCATCCGGTTGACTTAGATAACTAGCTATTTGCAAAATATGAACTGTTGTTTTCTTATCTGAGTTGTTGTGAATCAAAAGAGCTTGATAAAGTGTTTTGATTTCATTTTCAGTTACTGTTTTTGCTATGTGGTGAGTGAAGATATCGAATCTTCCTGTCAGCGGATAATTCAAATGTGCATCAGGAAAACTTTTGCCTTCTTTGGGGAAGGTGGATAGCAAAATGCCTTCATTAGTCACTACTTCCGGACTGTTTGAATTGAATACGGGCACTTTGTCTAATTTGCCTGGCAGCGCACGTACTTCTTGTGCTTCCACAATGGTTTTAGGGTTAGGTTCATCGGCACTTGCTAGGCTTGTAGACAATACAAGAAGGCAAAATAAAAGTAGGGGGAAGTATTTCATCTAGTTATGCTTTCCTTCCTCAAACACCTCGGCTTGAAATACATCGAAGTGGGCACCTTCTTTCCAGTCATCGGGCTCGAGTCCTGCTTTCTTAGACAATTGGGTAAGAGTTTCATCAAGTGTCCAGCCGAATTGCGGTGCGACAAAAGGTAAGAAAACCGACTGCTTGCCATTCTTAGCTAGAACAATGCCGTCGCGCCCCAGCACGATTTCCTTGTAACTGGAAATGGGACGTGGCTTAGATAGTACGCTAATTTCCACCTCGATATCTTTCAGCTCTTCCGGTTTGACCGAATCAAATCGATAGTCGACAGAGCATGCTGAAACAGCGTTTTCTTGTACCGATTGCCACAATGGTTTTAACGGCCAGATATGACCGATGCAACCTCTAAGTTCTTTGTGTTTGTTGAGGGTGACAAAGGCGCCTTTTTCTTCTAGTAAAGCTTTGCTTGGTGCTATGCCCAATTCAGCCAGTGTAGGTACGGTCTTTTTGTCAACATATGAATTAAGTGTTGACCGCGCAATTTTCAGAAGTGCCTGTTTGTCCGCTTCCGACAGTTTGTCGGATTTTATGCTTTGCGGTTGAGACCAGTCTTTGCCGGAAAATGCAATGGATAAATAGCTTACTGAATTGTCGCTTTCTGATTGTGCGGTGTCTTGAGACGTGTAGTAATTAAGCAGGGTTGTGTGAGTGCCTGTATCGAGCATTGACAGCAAGACACAACACGGATAGAAACCACATATTGTATCTTTGGTTTTTTCCTGAAATTCCAAAAAGCCCGTCAGATCAATTTTGCTTATGTAATCATAGGCCTGCTCGTCTAATTTTCGAATATTTTCTTTGATGTTTGTAGTAAAAGGTTGATAGTCGTAACGTGGACCAAAGTGTGTGAAATCCGAACTGACGACAACAAGATCGTCCTTGGTGATATACCGACGCAATAATTCACCAGTTAATTTAACATCTGCCTTGCTCGGAAGAGTACCAATAACAATGGGCACAATACTAACTTCGCCGAGTACTTCCCGGATGAAAGCGAGTTGCATTTCGAGAGCATGTTCCACTCTGTGCACGTCCGGCATGCGCTTAAAGGCAGGATAATGCTGCAACTGCGATACTACATCTCGATCTACATAGAGATCGCCCAAAGGTGTTGCATAAGTTGTTGCTGTCGGCAGTGCCGCACCCTGGAAGGCAACATAATGGCTCGGCGCCAAAAGAAATACTCTTTTGATGTTTTTGCCTTGTACTGACTTGTAAGCGTAAGCTGCTGCTTGTCCGGAATAAACATAGCCTGCGTGCGGTACGATAATTGCAGTAATAGGCGAAGTTACAGGTGAATTCGTTTTGGTCAGAATGCCGGCACTTTGTTCATCAACAGGTGGAGTTGCCTTTGCTAGGAATTGATCTAACTGATTTTTTAAAACTTCGGGATCTGCCTCATACCAGGTACCGGCATACATCGGGCGTCTGGTGCCTTCAATGCCTATCTGACCTTTTGCTTTATTCTGACCTAGTCCCCACATGGCTAACAAAATCAGTCCGCACGCAACTGATCTCCTTGTACGATTTGAGTTGAAGTACAAATTGACCTCCGTATTCTACGGATTAACAGGAACTGCGACTTTTCCCAGCGGTTCTAAATGTGTCTTTAAATTGGAAGAGCTTTCGTGTTGGCTCGATGTGGAATCAAACGTCAATGTCAGACGTGCCGATGGTGTATTACCCGGCAAAGAATCAAGCGGTTGCGCTTGATTGAAAGCTTGATTGGCCGCTTCTTCTGCTGCTGCACTTTTGGGTGAACTCGAAATTTGAAAATCAGAAACTATACCATCGGCAGACAAGACGCATTGAATGGTGACATGGTTTTTGCCATCCGGATAATTCCAGTTGGTATTTAGCTTGCTGCGCAACTGAGTTGCATAAGCGTTATATTGAGGCGTAAGGTTTTGAGTCTTTGGCATAGGCATATTAGGAGCCATCGGTGCCGCTGCCGGAGCCGCTTTTGCCGGTGCCGCTTTTGCCGGTGCCGCCTTCTTTGCAGGAGCCGCATAAGCTTGTACCGCTGAGAGTGACAGGACTATCAAGCTGGATAGAAAAGCTTCACGAGTAAACACCTTATCAGACCTCCAAGTCTACGCAGTAACTATAGTGTACACCTTGTGGACAGCTAAGCTTTGGCCGGCGCTTTTTTTCGAAAGATGCCGAAAGAAGAAGTATAGCCATGCAAAAAGGTGGTGCCGCCAATTGGGCCTATCTCACCGTTGCAGAAGAAGCCGCCTAAAGGAATTTCGCCTAAGTATTCGCGGAAACATTCGCTATCATGATTGGGATGACCATAGAGGTGCTGCCCACGACCAAGACAGGAAAATAACAGCGCTCCTAGTCCACCTTCAGGATGTTCATCGCAATAGCGTTTCAATAAGTGGCGCAAGTCATCAGCCGAAGTTGCCGCATCACGCAGGTGGAATTGTACAGTGCGTGCATTGCGTAGAATTTCGCCAACCACCAAGGCTCCGGTGTTGGGTTCAATGCCGAGAATGTTGCGGATGAGGAAGTCTCCAGGCTTGAATGTGTCTTTGAATTCGTCCATGACGACACCGAGAAATAGAGCATTGCGCGCTAGTCCTTGATCGTGTGATGACAAATTTTCCAGAATGTCCTGCAAGACAATAATTGCTTGTTTATTGTCTAACTCGTAGAGCAGATTCTTCTGGCAACGCGTCACGCTTAATGGCTTGCCTATTGGACGGCAGCCTTGCGCTACTACCGTATCTACTTCAATGTCGCCTGTTAAGGCAACACCGACAAGTCCTGAGCGGAAAGCCTTGTCGTTCATGAATAAAGCATTTTGTCCCGGACGGCTAGCGGAGCTGGCTAAACCACCAATTTTTATCGCACGTGGAAAACAGTAATCGAGTCCGGAAATAAATACATCAATACTGAATGAAAACGGATCCGGCAAAATGATAAAGCTCGGATCGTCTTTCTGTGCAACACCCAGCAACTTCTCCCAGCGCGATGGTGGGTCATCGAGATCCGGCAATTCATCCTCATTGACATGGAAGGCACGCAGATTCACCTCAGGTAGATAAGCCGCTGCCAGAGCCACGCCTGGTGTTTGCTCAATTTCTTGACCGCCGCCTATTATTCCGCCTGCCGAGCATCCGATAAAATTTGTCGGTCCGAGATTGGATAAGACGACTTGCGGTACCCGCTCAAAATCATCGCTGAAGTGCGGCGAAATGAAACCTAAAACAAGGTCGGGTGTTAATCCGCCAAGCGATTTTTTTACTTGCTTTGCGCAATCAGCAATTAGCGCTTCCAGCGAAGATTTCTTGCTGGTTGGCGAAGCTGCGCAAGAGGTCCATTTCATGGCCGACTCCTTTTCCCCAATGTACCCGCTTTTAAAAGGTAAGGCTTGATTGTCAACAACTAATCTCAGTTTGTTTAAGAAGCAAGACAAATGGCATGACGAGGAGTATCATTACTTGCTTGAAAATAGGTCATAAGTCGTGACTACAGTAGCGAATAGACGCTCCTTAAAACTCTCAAACCGCATTAGGCGCTGGTTTTTCCAGGGCATCAGACAATCCAAGATAGGCATGCCAACCCACACGGATGCCTGGTGGAAGGTCATGTGTCTTACTGGGGTAGATTACTTTTCAACTTTGGGTTACCAGCCAGGTATTGCCTTTCTCGCTGCCGGGCTGTTGTCGCCGTTTGCCACACTCATCCTTGTATTGTTAACTGTTTTTGGCGCGCTTCCTGTTTATAGGCGCGTTGCCAAAGAAAGCCCACATGGTCAGGGCAGCATTTCCATGCTTGAAGCCTTGCTTCCCGGTTGGAAGGGGAAGGCTATTGTCCTTGCGCTGCTGGGATTTGCCGGCACAGCCTTCATTATTACAATTACTTTATCAGCTGCCGACGCCACGGCTCATATTGTGGAGAACCCATTTTTTGAGGACTTGCCGTCCTTTTTTCAAGACAGGATTGGTGTGACGCTTGTATTGCTCACAACGCTAGGCGTTATTTTTCTTGTCGGTTTTCGTGAAGCGATTGGCTTTGCCGTTTTACTCGTTGTGCCGTATTTGATATTGAACGCTTACGTCATTTTTGTCGGCATGAAAGAAATAGTTGCGCATCCTGAAATGATGGCAAACTGGCATGCGAATTTATTTTCTACTTACCAGTCTCCATGGGTGATGTTGGGAATTTCGCTTGTGTTATTTCCGAAACTAGCACTGGGACTTTCCGGATTTGAAACAGGTGTTGCTGTTATGCCACTTGTAAGAGGCAAACCGGATGACAATCCGAAATTGCCTGAAGGCAGAATTCACAACACTCAGTTTTTGCTGACAAGTGCTGCACTCATCATGAGCGTCTTTCTAATAGGCAGCTCGATAATTTCTACAATACTAATTCCACCGGAAGCCTTTCAGCCGGATGGTCCGGCTAACGGACGCGCATTAGCCTACTTGGCTCACAAGTTTTTAGGTGATGGTTTTGGAACTGTCTATGACATAAGCACCATTCTCATCCTTTGGTTTGCCGGAGCATCTGCAATGGCCGGACTATTGAATTTGGTGCCGCAGTACTTGCCTCGTTACGGCATGGCGCCTGATTGGGCGGCAGCAGTCAGACCATTAGTTATGTTCTTCATGCTACTGTCGTATGTTGTGACATTTATATTCAAGGCTGACGTTGACGCTCAGGCTGGGGCGTATGCGACCGGCGTACTGGTGCTTATTACGTCAGCGGCTGTTGCTGTGACAATTTCTGCTTATAAATCGAAGCAAAGGCGTAAGTATGCTTATCTTGCTATTGCAATTGTGTTTGTCTACACATCAATAGTAAACATGATTGAACGGCCTGAAGGTCTTCAGATTGCCATGTTCTTCGTGGGCGCAATTCTTACCATATCACTAGTTTCGCGAGCAATTAGGTCAATTGAACTTCGAATTAGTTCCGTGACTTTGGATGACAACGCAAGAAGATTTATCGAAGAAGCGAAATTGCATGCAATGGGTGAAGTGAGATTGCTCGCCCATAGACCAGGCGGCAGCAGTTATGCAGCCAAGGAAGCTGAATCGCGCGATATTCACAGCATCACAATTCCGGAAGGCGACTTCATTTTCTTGGAGATTTCTCTAAGTGATGCATCCGACTTCATTGATGATTGTCTTGATGTTTATGGGCATGAGATTGAGGGATACAAAGTCTTGCGCTGTACAAGCACGGCTGTGCCTAATGCAATTGCTGCGTTGCTTTTGCACATTCGCGATAACACTCAATGCGTGCCACATGCTTATTTCGGATGGACCGAAGGCAATCCGCTTCTATACATATTCAAATACATATTCTTCGGCGAAGGCGAAACCGCCCCAGTAGCCAGAGAAATTCTGCGTGAAGTGGAGCATGATCCAAGGCGCCGCCCACGTATTCACGTCGGGTAAGGGCGTTATTGACCGGTAACCGCTGCCTGAGTTCTGAGTTGGTGCCAGAGAGAGTCATGAAGATCTTGTCGCTTCTGCCAACGATCTAAGCACAGTTGCTGTTCCTCGTCTGTCAGTGTTGACAAGAAACCATATCGCTGGGTAATGGTTTGCAAAAGCTTGGCTGGTTCAACCCAGGCATGAGGCGCTACCTGATGTTTTAGTGGTTCCCAATTGTAGGTCGTTGGCTGTAGTTTTGTGAAAAACTCAACTGGATCAAAGTTGGTAGGACCGCTATAAAGACCCCTGTCTTGCCAGCATTTAAGAACGGCTGCGATCCGAACCAATTCCGGATTAAATACCAGTTCGTTGTACTGGTAAAGATCATAAAGATCCCTGGCATTATTACGCTGGAAGGCAGCGCGAATCTTTTCAGCCATTGCCTCTTCCAATTGCAAAACCGGAATGGCTGAAGGTGTAAATTCAAGATGTTTGAACCAGCTCTCTTCGCGAAGTTCGCGAAATTCTTTGGGCAGCAAGACTGGACGCCTAAGACTACATTCAAATGCTAGTAAGTTATCCGTTCGTGATTGCCATTTACTGTCGGGTTTGTCATCGTAAATAAAATAATGAATGTCAAAGCGCACCGAATCTGTATTTAATTCCTCCTCTGCCACCGGCGCAACACGCCAATGAATATCGTAAATCGTGCGTTGATCGATGTGTTGTTGCAGCTCTCGATAATAATCATGAGCCGTTAATCCAGCGTCAGACAGGTGTTGGTATGAAGCATCAACAAAGTCAAGATCCAACGAAAACCTGCTTGGTCTCCTGGCAAATATTTTGCGAAGCGAATTGCCACCCTTGAAACACATATGATCAAACATTCCTGCATCGTTGAATGCTTGAAGAAGATATACAGAGATCACATCCAGCCGAACAATCCGCTCATCATCAACACCGGAAGAATGAATGATGCGTCCCAAAATGCTTTCTGTTATCACAACTAATCTCTCTGGTGAGGGATGGGCGAAAAACCAGGTGCATTAATTACTAGTTGCCAGTCTTTTGAATAATGCTGAAGTTTGGTGGTTCCGGCTTGCTTGCGTGAAAACAAATAGGTTTTGTTGCCATGACACCAGGACAATAAACGTTTCTTTTCTGCTGGCTTCAGACCAAATCCTTCGGATTCCAAAAGATAGCCAACCCTCTGAATCAATGATTTTGAATGATAAGTTGGTAAATACTCAAGAATACGTTGAATGGATGCTTTGCCGCGAGCCCTATTCAGGATCTCTTTCAGGTCAGAAATACCGCCACATAGATCAGGACGATCAATGGCGTCAATAATTGTTCGCTCTATGGTGGCAACTTTTACATCGGGTGCTTTAGTTGTCTTTTGAAATCCAACGTAATTTTCTGAGTCGATCAAAATGAAGCGCAGCTTTAGTTCCGGCTGCGACATTTGATTTCTTCGCCTGGGAGTGGCAAGCAGTACGTTTTGAAAGATTTGAGTGGTGAGACCGTGATATTCGGCTGCGGAGCCATAAGCGATGAAACTATCAGGTGCAAATTGCCCAGCAAGAACAAATTTATCGCCAGTTGGATATGGTTCAAGTCCGGTTTTTGCGGATTGAAGCTGGTAGCAACCACGACCAAGCCGTATCAGCCAGCCTGTGTCCACTAAGTGAGCAATCATTGCGCGCGCATTATTGTCGGTGGTTTGATAAAATTTCTTGAAATCCGACACCCTCAGGACATGACGGTTTTCTTCCTCAGCTGTCAGAATGATTCTGGACAGCATCGGAGTCAGTGGGCGGCCTTGGTTGAGGTAGTCTCGTTTTGTACTCATATTGTTAGTTAACTTTGAGCATCCAATGTTATTTCTATTATAGCATTAGATGTTGGATATTAACTGCTGGTTAAAATAAGACATGCAACAGTATAGATATATTAACGCAGCATGTCGTAACATAACTACCGGGAATTCTTGCACAAGCGCATAAATTAAAGCTGACTGAACACAATGCCGGTAAACATTGAAAACAGTATGGACACATTTACGGTGTGAACTGAAAAAGATTTGCCGTCGGAGGAAGCTCAATCGGGCGTCACGATGTATTTAGTAACAATGCCTTTTTTGATTTCGAAAGCAAGCCACATATCATCGAAAAATCCGAAAGATCCTAGAGGATAACTAATTTCCAGTGCTGGTTTCCATTTGCCTGTGCCTGGACCAAGTAACTCATCCAACTGCTGACGAGTCATGCCAACTAACTTGTAGTGCGTGAACAGGTCGTTTAGCATTTTTTGCCTGATCGATTTGCTGTACAGTTTTGTGCCAGACCCCGACTCCAGCCACATCTTTCGATCAAATGGTATCGGATGTGTATTTTGCAGATTCATGGTCTGTTTGATGTCTTGATCAATTGCGACCGACAAGCGAACTATCGGACTTAAGTACAGGATGCCGGCAAGAAAAAATATACCAAGCAGTCCTGCGATGACTATTCTCAACTTTGAGTTCAAGTTATTTCGTATCATGCCATCCACGTTTTATGGTTAGTGAGAAGTTAGAGGACTAAGCATTGAATTTATTGGTAGTTCAGAGTTTAAAGCTAGTTCGATAATAACCGGACGATGATCTGAGCCAAAATCAGGACCAATGTATCGAGAAACGGTGGACAAATCGCTACTAATGAAGTAATGGTCAATTGGAATGATAGGTATTGGGCACCAATGTGGTCCCCACGATGGCTGGAGTCCAAAACCTTGTTGCGTGTCTACCAATTGTGTTGTCCGCAAAAGTTGCGCGTAGACCGGAGACCAGGGGCTGCAATTAAAATCACCGAAAAGAATTTTCGGATTCTTTTCGTCGTTGATTTCTTGTGATAATAAAATGAATTCTTTATCGCGTAATTGATTGCGGTAAAGAGGAATGACTGGATGCACAAAAAGCAAATTTACGCAGGAACCATTGGCAAGCATTAATCGGGCATGAATGCGTGGTCTTTTGATGGAGTTGAAGTACTTAATCTCAAGGGCTTCGAGTGGAAGCCGGCTTAGAATAGCAATGCCACCGTAATGTGGTTCGACAATCTGGTATTTGTAGTCAGGAAAGGCTTTAGTAAATGTAAGCCACCACTGTTGTGTGACCTCTGTCAAGGCAATTACATCAGGATTGGTATCACGTGCCACTTTGATCGCTTCTTCAAATTCACGATTCTTGCCACCCCAGAGATTCATCTGTACGATCCGGAAATGTGAGTGGGTTTTTGGCAGAGGCTGGTGCGGAAACAGATGTTGGATGACGCCTATGCAAGAAAACGAAAGCAGTGCTGCTGCAAGTAGAGTCAGCCAACGATAAGAGGTGAGCAACAATAGGACAAATGCAATTACAAAAAGGAAAATATAGATGAAGCGTGCATGGGTCAAAAATTCAAAGTATGGTGATAAGGATGCAAAAAAGCTTGCTAAAAACGCCGCGGACGTTAGAACGAGCAACACCGCTCCAACGAATGCGATTGTCTGTCGAAGGTAGGTTGGGAAAGGCAGCATTCGTAGAAGATAAGGATTGAAACTAACCGCCGCCGCCGGCTTGTTTGGTGCCTGGCTCGACCATCTTGGATGGGTCAAGCAATTTCTTGAGTTCGTCTTCGGTGAGCTTTGTTTTCTCGCGAGCCATCTCACGCACAGTTTTACCTGATTCAAAAGCATCGTGGGCAAGAGCTGCTGACGCGTCATAGCCGATTGCCGGCACAAGCGCTGTGCAGAGCATCAATCCGGCTTCCAGAAGTTCCGGTCCTCTTTCAGTTGCCTTGATGCCGTCGACGCACTGCAGGCGGAAGTTGTCCATCGATTTGGCCAATAAATCAATTGACTGCAAGAGATTGTAAGCAGCAACTGGTTGCATGACGTTCAATTCAAAGTTGCCCGATTGTCCGGCAACCGCCACAACCGTGTCATTCCCTATGACTTGCGCGCAGACTTGCGTCACCGATTCAGCAATTACGGGATTGACTTTACCAGGCATAATGGAGCTTCCAGGTTGTACTTCAGGCAGGGCAATTTCGCCAATGCCGGCGCGCGGACCACAACCTAACCAACGAACGTCGTTGGCAATTTTCATCATGCCGACAGCGATAGTTTTCAAAATGCCTGAAGTATCAACCACTTCATCCAATGTGCTTTGTGCTTGGAAGTGATTTGATGTCTCAGTTATTTTTATGCCGACTTGTTTGGAAAGTTTTTCCAAAACCTTTTTGGCAAAATCTGTGCGGGCATTAATTCCTGTGCCGACAGCTGTTCCGCCTAACGCTACTTGTGAAAGTCTTCCTTTGGCGTACTCAAGGCGCTCAATTGCGCGTTCGATCTGACCTGCATAGCCAAGGAATTCTTGTCCCAGTCTAATTGGTGTTGCATCTTGTAAGTGAGTGCGGCCTGTTTTGATGATATTCCAAAACTCTTTGGATTTTTTGTCGAGGCTTTCTTTTAGCTTCTTAGCGGCAGGAATTAGTTCATGCTCAATGCCGATAAGAGCTGCTACGTGAATAGCAGTTGGAATAGCATCGTTGGATGACATGCCGTTGTTTACATGATCATTTGGGTGAACGAGTTTTCTGTCGCCGCGTTCTCCGCCAAGAATTTCAATTGCGCGATTGGCAATTACTTCGTTGGCATTCATGTTTGTCGATGTGCCCGAGCCAGTTTGAAAAATGTCTACTACAAACTGGTCGTCGAATTTACCTTCAGCAACTTCCATGGCAGCTTGCTTAACAGCGTCGGCAACTTTCTTGTCGAGTTCGCCGTATTCAGCATTTACTTCAGCTGCGCAATATTTGATTAGTGCTAATGCCTTGATGAAAGAACGGGAAAAGCGCAAATCACTAATGGGGAAATTCAGCACTGCGCGTTGTGTGCTGGCACCATATAAAACATCGGCTGGAACCTCCATGGTTCCCATCGAATCACGCTCAATACGGGTATGTTCCTTCACGGGCATATTGGACCTCTTAGCAGGTTGAGTGGCACTTGAAGCCAACATTATACTTTGAAGCAAAGGGCGCATACAATGCGCCCCTACGAGAACATCTCAAGGTCCCGCCAGGCTTGGCTTTGTAGCCTCTGACAACCGCTGGGTTGTAAGGCGTTGTCTTGGCGCAGGGTCTTGCCGACAAGTTAGAATGAGAGCTAACAGCAAGGAGCATATAAATGAATACGCTTAAAACAATATTGTTGATGGGTATCCTAACCGCGCTTATTGTTTTCGTCGGCGGTGTCATTGGTGGTGAAAGAGGACTCTACATAGCTTTTGCTTTTGCTGTTCTGACAAATGTCGGCAGTTATTGGTTCTCCGACACTATTGCTCTTAAAATGTCAGGCGCCCAACCGGTGACACGGGAAGAATCACCGGAACTCTACGAGATTGTTGAAGGTTTAGCCAAGCGCGCGCAAATTCCTGTGCCACGCATTTATGCAATCCCTACAGATTCACCAAATGCTTTTGCTACAGGGCGTGATCCGCAACACGCTGCAATTGCAGTGACGGAAGGCATCATGCGCATTATGAATAAGCGCGAGTTGGCGGCTGTTCTTGCACACGAGCTGGGGCATGTGCGCAATAGAGATGTTTTGATTACGACAATGGCAGCAGTGCTTGCATCTGTCGTTACGATGATCGCTCACTTTGGTTATTATCTCGGCGGCAACAGAGATGATAGAAATGGCGGTGGCAACCCGTTATTTTCTTTGTTGTTGGTCATACTTGCGCCGATTGCAGCCACGCTTATCAATTTAGCAATATCTCGCGCGCGTGAATATCAAGCCGACAAAACTGGCGCTGAGATTACGCAAGATCCCGAAGCGCTGGCAAATGCTCTGGCTAAATTAGATAAAGGCAGTCAGCAAATTCCTTTCACCAATGTCAATCCGGCGCTGTCATCACTCTATATAGTGAAGCCCAATCCGGATAATTGGTTTATCAATTTATATTCGACGCACCCGCCAATTATGGAGCGCATCAAACGACTAGAAGAAATGGAAAAGAGTTAGACGAGACCTTGTCTCAAGGCCTTCACTGCTGCCTGTGTGCGATCGTGAACTGCTAGTTTTTCCATAATGTGACGCACGTGCGTTTTTACAGTTTCTACGCTTAAGGTTAAGCGTTCGGCAATTTCTTGATTGCTTAAACCTGCCACAATTAAGGAAAGCACGCTTATCTCTCTTTGCGAAAGCGGCGAATGATCGGACTTCTCGGCTTCTTGCGAGTTAGCCATTTGCGACCCACCGGTTGCACAGGCTCTTAAAACACGATTGGCGATAGCTGGATCCAGCCAGGCAGCACCATCAACAACCGCTCTAATAGCAATTGCCAGACGGTGGCTGGAGACTTCCTTGACGCAATAACCATCGGCTCCGGCAGAAAGGGCAGCAAAAATATCTCGGTCGGTGTCGTGCGAGGTAAGCATAATAATGCCCGTGTCGGGCACTTCACTTTTAATGCGTCTGGTTGCCTCAATGCCATCCATTAAAGGTAAGCCTATGTCCATAAGGACAATTTTGGGTTTCTTATCTAAGACTTCCTGAATAGCTTGCCTGCCGTTGCAGGCTTCGCCTACAACAACAAAGCCGTCGAGCTGCTCAAGTGTAAGCCTTAAACCCACACGAGTTATCTCGTGGTCTTCGGCAATCACAATGCTGATCGTTTCTGAAGTCACCGGCACAACCCAGATAGCCCCCTTTATCCATGTTATCAGCTACAGATACCCTAACTATCTGCGCAATTCACTGTATTACTTATACCCAACTATAGATTTTAATGGGACTTACTTAAAGCAAACTGTTTACTGCCGGACTTACTAATTCGGCTCAAATAGTATGGGGCGGTGCGAATAATAGTCTCATCAAAAGTTGTCTGCTGGAGCCCCAATTCCTTAATAGCCTTGTCAGAGCTGAAGAATATGCGTCTTTGCGAAAGCCAGGCGATTTGCCTTGTAAGTGGCGGACGTTTGCCCAAAAGGGGAAATATAAATTCGCAAATGTTACCGAGCGTTTCAAGAATGAAGCCTGGAATGATGATTGTCGGCGGCTTTGTCTTAAGAACTCGGCAGAAAATGCCTGCGGCCTGCAGATAGGTTAAATTCGCACTGCCGATTACATAGTTTTGACCGGGACGCCCCGCTGTCATTGCCTTTAAGTGGGCATCGACCACATCTAGTATGTCTGAGAAAGTAACACCGCCGGCTGGGCAGCCGAACATATTGCCTTTGGCGATGGCGGCAAAAATGGTGTGGTGATGAACGTGAGTATCGCCTTCGCCAAAAATAATACCGGGACTGAGGATTAAGGCAGGCAATCCCATTTTGCAGTATTTCAGAACTTCCATTTGTGCGTCATGCTTGCTGTCGCAGTAATTAAGTCCCAGTCCTGCAAGATTGTAGGGCGTGTTTTCATCGGCAACTTCGCCTGGTTTGGGAATGCCCATTCCGGCTATTGAGCCTGTATGAATGACACGTTTTACGCCATGCTTAAGAGCCGCCTCCATAACATAACGCGTGCCCAAGACATTTATTTCGTACTGGCGTGGTTTGTCTACTTTTCTATAAGAGATAAAACCGGCCATGTGAAAAACAATCTCATTGCCTTTAATTGCTTCCGAGACCTTTTCTTGATCTGTTATGTCCCCTACGATGTGATTGAATTCTGTTGCGCGAATTCCTTCAAAGACAGGTTGCGTGCGTCCGAAAGTTGTCACTTCATGTCCACCACGAATGAGATGCGGTACAAGCTGTGACCCAATAAAACCCGAAGCACCGGTGACGAAGATTTTCACGAACTGTCTCCTATACTAAAGCAAGCTTTTCTTTGTAAGTATTTAAGCCGGCTCTGATGTGGCGGGGCTCTATGCCTAGTTTTACGGAAAGATCATTGGTCGCACAGATGTTGTTGTTTTTGGAAATGCGAACTTGATCACGGCTGATTAACGGCACTCGAGAAGTTGCTTCCATGCAGGTGGCAAGCATAACGGCCACAGGAGTCGGCAGCCCAACAAGGGGTTTTTTGATGGCTAGAGTCTCCATCAGCATTTCCACAAACTGTTTCATGGAAATTACGCTGGCACCGCCCAATTCGTAAGTCTGATTGACTAAGTCGTCTCTTTTGATAACGGCAAGCAAGGCATCAACAAGATCACCAATAAATATTGGTTGAATCAAATTGGCGCCGCCATTAATTAGCGGTACAACAGGCTTTGTTTCAATAGCTTCTATGAGCCGAGCAACCAGCTTGCTGTCTCTGTTTCCGACCTGGCGTCCAAAGATAAGAGAAGGACGTAAGATGACATAACCAAGCCCGCTTGTGCGCAGTAATTCTTCTGCTTGAAACTTTGTTGAATGATAGTTGCTTTCAGCTTGTGATGATGAGCCAAGTGCAGTCACCATCACAACCTTTTTGATTTGATTTTCCCGGCACAACTTAACTAATTGCTTTGTTTGGTTGACGTGCAGATTTTGCATTGTCTGACCTTTAGGTGGAGCGATGCTGCCAATTAGATGTACTGCCGTTTCGGCGCCGGCAAAAGCTGAATTTAACTCCGCAGAGTCATTCTCCAAATCGGCTACATAAACTTTTGCATTGAGTGATTTGAGAAATTCAATATCCTTTTCTCGTGCGCCTTCGTGCACAAGACAGCGTACGTCAAAACCATTTTCACAAAGCGCTGCTACAAGGTGCGAGCCGACATATCCTGTTGCGCCGTCAACAACGATTGGTCCTTTCACGTTTAGCACTCCTTGCACTTGCCGCTTATGCGTTTGATGATGTTTTTGATTAGGGTGACTTCGCCGACTTCATTGCCTTGCGCTGAGTGTCCCAGCCACTGCAAAAGATAGCCGCCGATAAGAAGCCCAATGCCCAGGCTGATATCGCCTGCTATTAGCACGTACAATCCATAGAATGCCATCGGCACGCCGAAGATGTGCAAAATTGCATTAACCGGATGTTTGTGGCGTTGTATGTAGTCAATGACAAAGGCTTGAATAGGATTTGTTGAAGTTTGCATTTCCTATCCCGCCTTCTTGGCGCCGAAATCAGCTAGTGTCAATTTCATTGCTTCCGAAAAGGGAACGCGGTTAGTGTAGTTCAATTCGCGCTCAGCTTTGCTGATATCAAATCCTTGATTGACGCCTGCCAATCTAAAAGCAGCTCGTGAATAACGGGAAAGTCCTTTGCGTGCTGAAAGAGGCAGCAATGGAGCAATTGTTGAAACAACTTCGCATGCCGTGCGCGCAACAGCTGACGGTATCACTCGAGTGACACGGGGCAATTGAAGACCATCGGCAATTGCATCAAAGAGTTGTTTCTTGCTTACTCTTTCGCCATCGGTTAGGTTGTAAACTTGCCCGAAGCTTTGTTCATTTAATATCGCCAGTTCAATTGCTTGGCTAAGATTGCCTACGTAAATGACGTTCGTTTCTTTTTGCCCGCCGTCTATCAGCATTGCTTTGCCTTGGGCAATTGAATTTATCAAGCGTGGCATCCAAGCCTTTTCTTTCGGACCGTAAATGAAGCCTGGACGTAATACGGTGACATTGATAGTGCCGTTTTGCGAAGTGACTAATTTTTCCGCATCTACTTTTGAATCAGCGTAAGCTTCGCCGCAGTATTTGAGTTCTGCTTTTTCCGACAAGCCATATTGGTCGCCTTGTCCGGTAATTACCGACAAGCTGCTTATATGAATCAATTGTTTGACGCCTGCTTCTTCAGCAGCGGCAAGAATATTTCCTGTTCCTTCTACGTTTACTTTATAGATGTCTGCTCGTTTGCCCAAGGGATCAACAAAGCCTGCGGCATGAACTACTACATCTACGCCTTTCATGCAGTTAACTAGCTGAGCCTTGTCGTCAAGATCTGCTTGCACAATTGTCAATTGTCCGGTAGTGCCAAGACTTTTCAAATCAGCGACATTGCTTGAACTTCTTGTCAGGGCCTTAACCATAAAACCTTTGCTGAGCAAGTGTTTGACTGCGTTAAAACCTACCAGACCTGTGGCTCCGGTTACCAAAACGGTTGTTTTGTCCATTGTTAGGGCTAGCTCCTGTCAGCGTTATTCCTAATCTTCCGCCATGGCTAGTGTAGCAAGAGATTTGCTGAAATCGGTACTGCAACTTAACAACGGAATCTTAACTTGTGCCTCTGGAGCTCCTTCGGCAACACGCTGCTGTCTCAATTTTAGGTATGTACCAGGCGGCACTATGTTGAGAACCGGGGTTCCCAGTCGCTTGCTCTGTCTCTTATCCTGGTATTCCAGATTTTGCGCTTGCAACGAGTGATCAAATACACGGACAAACTCATTGCGTACAGGTTCTGGAAGATCACTCTTCAATTCTGCGTAAAGGGTGTAATAAGGTGGTTTATCAAGTTCAACAGCAGCGGTGAAGTGTTGAATTTGTTTCAATTGCAATTGATTGACTGCATATGACAAGGCAATCTTAACCTGCTCTTCCGTCAACTTCTCACCAGTTATGGAACTGATGCCCATGCCTTTGCGAATGAATTGAATTATAGGAGTGCGGTTGTAAAAGCCGACAACTTCAATAACATCATTGATGTTGTATCTGTAAATGCCGGATGATGTCGTGAAGTAAATGTAGTAGCGTCCGTGCAGCTCAAGCTGATCAGCTGTAAGGAATTTTGGTTGTCCGGCTTCCATTGTCAGCTCGGGCACAAATTCAAAGAAGTGCGATGTGAGTGCCAAGACTCCGCCGGCACCATCATTCTGTATTGGAATTGAGCCGCGACCTTCAGAAGCCATATAGCCGAAATCTCTAATTGCCACGTTGCCGTAGTATTCAGGCAATTGATTCAGATAGAAGGACATTGGTCCGCCCTTCCAACAGGACAGCATTTCCAAATTCGGCCAGACAGTGCTCGGTAAAAGTGTGCCGTGCTTGTCCAGAAGAGCACTTAACTGCCGCGCTCTTTCTTTGTTCATGGTGATATGCGGAGCAAGCGCGTCGGCCAAATGAGCCGGCGGACGATATGACTCGCGTACAGTACCACTGTAAATGTCGGATATCAAATCGCTGGCATGTTCTTGCAATTGATCGGCAAGCAAAATCATGCTTGATGGGTTGCAGGCAAGCAATGCGGTTACATCTTTGGCTAAGGCAATGCGCAGCATCAGGTAATACTTTAAGTCGATGTCCTTTATCTTGCACATTTCGTAGGGCAAGGTCATGAATTGACGGATTATCGATGGCTGACGGCGATTGAGAACACCGGAAACGGCACCATAAGGAACGCCTGAAGCAACTTTGCCTTCTTCATCGTTGCTCGTTAGGATCAAGTAACTGCCTGTTGCTACATTTGGGAAATCTTTGGCTAGGTGGTAATTGTGCAACTGAAATGCATGGATATAATCCTGCATATGCGTTTCAGTGATAGGAATGAATTTCGGTTTTGAAGTGGTACCACTTGTGGTGGCGAACATGAATGGATCTTCAACAGTCAGCTGTCGCTTGTGACCATTCATCGCCGCTTCAATATACGGTGCCAGGTCTTCGTATTCGTTAGCCGGTACGAGACGTTGAAAATCTTCGATGCTGTTGATTTTGTCGAATTGGTGCTTACGCCCGTAAATTGACTCTTGATTTTGTCTGATAATTTTCAGCAGTTTAGCCTCTTGCGTCCGCCGAGGATGCTCTGCACCGGCTACAAAAGGTCTGACGTGATTTATAGATCTAAGCAGTTGACCCACTGCTACTAACGAACTGCGAAGTACCAACTTATAACCTCTACTTGGGGAGCGACACTTTATCGGTCGCGTGAGCATCTGGCATCTGTTTCCGTGTAAGACCTGTTATTCGATTTTGCAATATATTAAGGCCTAGGCCATCTGCTAACTTTATATTGCCCCTTCCGCGTAAGGACACTGTTAAGTTTTCACGAGATATGTCTTGTTGTAACAGCCAACTGTTATTAGACCCCTCGTAGTTTTTACACGGCGGCTCAATTGCAGCAAATATTCTACCAGCCGCAGTTAATATTGCACTTTCGCCAACTTGCGCGCCCATATGCACGCTGAGTCCCGAATGCCTGGCCAGTTGCGCCATTTGCTGAGCCAACAGCAAACCGCCGACTTTCGAAATACGAATATTGAATGCGCCGCAGGCTCTTTTCGCAATCAATTCTTTAGCATCTGCGAGCGTACATAAACTTTCGTCGACGACTATCTCTTGCTTTACATTGGCGACGATTTTGGACAGTCCATCAATATCTTCTGCTTTTATCGGCTGTTCAATTGAAGCCACGTTGAATGCCTGGAATTTATCAGCTGCGGTAAGAGTTTGCTCCACATCCCAGGCGCAATTTGCATCAACGCGAATAATCGCATCTTCACCCATTATTTGACGCACTATTTTCAATTTCGCCAAATCGTCCTCAAGAGTGCCGCCGACTTTCAGCTTGACTGTCTTAAATCCCCAGAGCTTGTAGAACCAGAGAAGCGCCACCATTATTTTCTTGTTGCCGAATGGTATGACTGATCCGTACTGCACACTTTCTTGTTGAATTTCGCCCAGTTCCAGTGCCACCGGCGTTTTAAATGATTTGCCGTAAGCATCCAACACCGCCAGCTCTACAGCACAAAAAGCTGCTCCTGAACGACGTTGACTTAGTCCTTCTTCTTCTGCCAGATCATGAATGAGTTGTTTGACGCTGTGAAAATCATCAGCATCTTGCCCGCGTAGTTTTGCGGCAAATGTGCTCACATCAACAAGCGCACCGTCGATTGTTTCGCCGGTTACATACTCGCGTGGAATGCCTTCGCCGAAGCCAACACTTCCATCTTCAAGCTCTACACGCACGATAAGGTTGTCGGAATATGCTCTTGAAGCGATGCTGTGCCCGAAAGAAAATCGAAACGGCAAGCGAATGACAAATGCGTCGACTCTTTGTATGTTCATGAATGTTGGTTGATCCAGTTAATTAGTAAATCTAGGTATTCATCAGCTTTTACGTCGAAATCAAGACTGTGTGCCATCCAGGAAAAATTCTTGTAGGTTTTATCTGTCGATGACGCCTGTGAAAACCATTTTTCGATAGCTGCCGTGTCGACGATGTCATCACGTCCTGCTTGCATGACAAGCAAGGGCAGACTTATTTTACTAGCTTGTCTTTTGGCAGTCTCAGTGAGGAAAAATGTCTGTGCGAAAAAGGCTGCGGTTGCTTCCGTCAATCGATTAGGATCAGAAATGATGTAATCGAGATATGGCTTGTTGTCCGTGAGCATTTCCGGTGTGAGCGGAATGGCAATAGGCGATTTGATGCCAAAGATCCATTCAAAAGCGACCTTTATCTTTTGGGGGAAAGTTAGATCAGCTTTTGTAACCAGCGCCGGTGACGTCAAAATGAGTCCACTGATATTGGGTAATTCGACTTTGCCTTGCTGCCACTGACTAATGAGTACAACCGCCGGCTTAGCTCCCCAGCAATTGCCTACAAGAAACAAGGGTCCATCTTCTTTGGATGCGATATAGAGCATCTCCTGGACGTCTGAAAGCAGTTGTTTATTGCTGGTGAAGTGCCCTCTGTTTTCTTTGTTGAGCCCCGACCCGCGCCTATCCGGGGCATAAATTGTCATCCCTTCGTCATTAAGAATATTGGCTGTAGGTTCCAGCCACTCGCTATGCCCTTCTATTCCGTGCAGTTGGACCAACACCGGTCTGCCGGGGCGTCCTGCCCAATATCTGTAAGAAAGGGTCGTGCCGTCAGTTGCCTGATAGCTGGAAATGGTTACTTTATTTGTCTTTTCCATCGTTGAGGAAAGCCTTTCGGGCGGCGAAGCCTTTCTGGGACTAAGATGACTATACCCGCTCGAATTGTTGAAAATCCCACTGAAATGGGCTCTTGGCAACTATTTCTAACGTCAGTTTGAGCAGTGTTTCATACTCGGTGCCAACACTATGAAATAATGTAGCCAGCGGCTACCAAAGGCGTCAATTGTTTATGAGCAGAAATTTGCGATATATCGGCTACCTACTAGTAATTCTTGCCACTGTCGGCTGGACGACTCTCATCCCTGCCTGCGCAGCCGCTGATGTTGACTCGCAAAATGGCACATGGTCCTTAGTCAAACAAATGGCAGCTAAGCAATATACCAGTGATGCCGACAAAGACGGCAAGCCCTTCATTGATCGTATGGTCAAGGCAGCTGATGACCTGAATGACTACTCGTTTCTCTATGAAATGAACGTCTTTAAGAAGAGCCGGGTAATAAGCCAGCGCGGCAACTTGAATTATAAAAAGCCTCGCAAAATGCGTATTGAAGTAACCGATGGAGCTAATGACGGATCTGTTGCCGTAATGACACAACCAGGCAAAGTAAAAGGACATTTGGGCGGTGTGCTATCCATCTTTTCCGGCACAGTCTCCGATCGCTCAAGTTACTTGCTGAGCATCAATGGTTGGCCGATGGTAGATTCGGACTTTCTCTCATTGGCTCAAGCCCTAAAAAAATATGTTTATAACGACGGAAAAATTAGCAAAGTCACCTCTGACCCTGTTGAGTGGCAAGATGGAAAGAAATACTTCGTTGTTGAACTCTATGAAACTTCTCCGAAGAGACTTTGGAAGCGAATTGCTGTTGACCCAGGGAACTTATTGCCCTGCTATTGGGTCGATTACCAGGAAGGACAACTTTGGACCTATTCCCTTTGGAAAAATGTCCGACTCAATCCTGGAATAGCTGACAGCGTGTTTAAGCTATAATCTACAAATTGCTGCTGAGGAAACAATGCACTTTCATCTATCAACTGTAATAACCCTTGTTCTTGTCCTAATCGGCATTTGTGCCGCAACGCCAGTCCTCTACAGAGGATTTTCCAGACGCGGAAAAGGAAAAATCTACGAGCACAACTATATTATTCAACGTGCTCCTCAAATGGCTTCTTTGTTGACGGTACTCATTATTATTCCTGCCCACCTCTGCCGTGACGGAGTTTTGAATTGGGATATCGCACCGCTTTTGACTCAAGCTGCCCTCCTGCCGGAAGCTGCCCAAGATGCTATTTCTTGGCTCGGCGTGGCAATTTTCGTCAGCGGCTTGATATTCATGATCGGCGGCTGGTACTCGTTGGGCGAGTCATTCTCGACAGATGCTGAGGTTCTCCACAATCAGACTATTCGCAAGGACGGTCTGTTGGGAGTGGTTATGCACCCGGCTTATTCCGGCATCATCCAGTCTTTGCTCGGTACATCCATCGCTTGCTTGAGCTTGCCGGCTGTTTTGCTAACCGTTTGTTTAGTTGCTCCACTTTGGCTCAATAGAGCCAAATATGAAGAACAGCTCCTAATTAAGACGTTTGGTGAACAGTACAAACAGTATGCTGAAGAATTAAAGTGGCGCCGACTGGTACCTGTCTTTATCCCACTGGGCGTGTAATTCGAGTCTTTTGGAAACTTATCTAATTTCGGGCACAAATTGACTTTTCAAGCGTCGATTTGCTATACATAACATTTCAAGAGTCGCTTGAAGTATGCTGAATAAAAGTGCTTCGAGCTGAGCCAAGCGGTGTTATTTTTTGCGCGGTAAACATAAAGCGGTTGAGGTAATCTAATGAAGAGCACAATTGTTGCTTTGGCAACGGGCGTAGTATTGCTGGGTAGCATGTTTGCTGCCGAGGCTAAGACTAAACCCAATCAGGAATTCGCAAAAAGCTATTGCCGAATTGCTCAAGCTAGTGAAGAAGCTAAAGTATCTAAAAAACCAAGACAAGCCGGTGGCAATTCCATGGCGGCATCTATCCATATACATGCCACCCCTGAAGTTGTCTGGCGAGCCATCCACGAAGAAAGAAGTCACGATCCTGACTTGGCTTACAGCAAAGTCCTAAGCCAGAACGGACCCGAAGTCACTCTCGAGCAAAAATTCGCCATTCTGCCTGTCATTGGAACAGCGGTTTGTGTGATGAGCAATAAGGAAGTGGAGAATCACAAAATTGAGTACAAGTTGCTCAAGTCCGACCATTTCAAAGCAATGGAAGGCAGCTGGGAAATTACTCCGCTGGATAGCAACCGTTGCAGCGAGTTGACGCTAACTTCTTACGTTGATTTGGGCTTGAACGTGCCACGTATGTTTATGGACGACATCACCAGCAAGAAATTGCAGAGACGTCTCAGCAACGTGAAGAAAGCTGCTGAAAAAGAGCAAAGCAAAGTTGCAGCCGAACACAGTGGACTGAAAGCTAGTCTATAAACTGCAGCTCAGCGGTCAGGGCAAATTGCTTTTCAAAAACGGGTTTTTTCTCTTCAAATGCCCAGGATTCCGGCGCTGTATCAGCATTTTTTGTTGTGCTGACATTGATAAGCAAGTGCTGGGGACCCTTATTTTTCTTGTCGTTGTCGAAAGTCAACTTGATTGAGCGGACTATCTGGCGATGACTGCGATCTAGCGCCTCGGCAATGCGCAATATTGCCGACATATCGGCAACTAGCTTACGCTCTTCCAGAGTTAGTGCCGCGAATTCACTATGAGACTCTTTTGGTTCGTTGCCTCGGTGGTAGCGAGCAATGCAGGCGATGAGGTCAATTTCTTCTTCGGAATGTCCCAGGAGACCGCCGTTTTTAATAAGGTAGAACGAGTGTTTGTGATGTCCTTTGCGGGCAATGAAGGTGCCGATGTCGTGCAGCATGGCAGCAGTCCACAAGATACCGCGGACACTTTCATCGTATTGATGCATTTTGCCATGGCTCTGATCGAAAATTGCCAACGCCAGCCTGGCTACCTGCGAAGTGTGCTCGCTGCTGCTGCCATATTTGGTCAAAAGTTCGTGAACGCTGTTGGCACGTGGATTTCGGTGCTGGGTAAGACCAGACTCTAACCAGCCGCCACGCACGAAGCGGTCGACAACTACACCCTCACGCAAAGCCGCATCGCAATATTCAAGACTGTTTGCCCCTAATGAGCGCATGGTCTCAAGCAAAACAATTGCTCCAGCCAATATTGTGGCGCCTCTGTCGTTGCTAACACCCTTTATCTTGATGCCGGCAAGCTTTGCCTTTTCAATGTAGTCGACTATTTTTTCAAGGTTGTTTATTGTCAGTTTAGTTCCGTGAACTGGTTCTTTGTCGGACGAACTATCTTTGCTGTGCATGGCTCTGTTGATTTTCACCAACGCTGAGATAGTGCCGGATGTGCCAATTAACTGATTGAAGCCGCCGCAAGCAGCTATTTGCACTGCACAGGGACGCAACATGCCGCGTACTTCATCGTGAAGTGCCGCCAACGCTTCTGGTGTAACTTTGTCTTTTGGAAAATACTGAGCTGTCAAACGCGCAGCGCCTAACTTGTAGGACTCAGAAAATATCGTGCGCGCGCGATCGGCTACGATAATTTCCGTGCTACCGCCGCCGATGTCGACAATTGCAAACTGTCCTGTGAGTTTCGGTAACCGCCAAAGAACACCCAAATAAATTAGTCGTGCTTCTTCTCGGCCGGAGATGCGCTTAGCGTCAATATTTAGCTCTTGGCGAATCTTGCGGAGAAGCTCGGCTCCGTTGCGGGATTCGCGTACGGCTGATGTTGCTACTGCCGTTATTGTGCGCGCGCCTTTTTCGTGAGCGTGGTCACGCATGCGGCGCAAAATGCGAATGGCATGTTTTTCTGATTCGGGATCAATGACGTGCTCGGTTAGTGAAGTGCGGAAGAATGGGACCGCTTCGCGCATGCGAGTAATGACTTCAAAATGGTTGTGCTCGTGCGATGCTCGGCAGACAATCATGTGAAAAGAGTTGGTGCCCATGTCGATGCAGGCCAACACCGGACCTTCTTTCAGTCTTAAATCGTCAGCGTCGTGCAGTTCGTCTAACACAGGAAAATTTTTGGCATTCTCTTTGGTTGTGTCTCTGGTCATTTTGCCGCTTTGTCCTTCAGGGCTTTCAGCTTACCGAGATATTCATGAACACACATAACTAAGGTAGCATGGCTCCATGAAAGTGGGGCGACCGATAGAGGTTCACCGGTGTACGGATGAACTTGTTCGGCAAGCACTCCGGAAGGCAGGGCGTGGCTTTTCACCCATTTAATGATGTCCAGGGCTTTGTCCAAGTCGGCTTCTGACTTAGCCGTGGCTATCCGATATTGTGCCAGCCACATTGTGCAGATAAACCAGGGGTTACCTGGAATCTTGTCCGTGTCTTGGGAGACTTGATAGTAAAGATCGTTTTTGTAGCGAGCGATGCCGCCAATGTCGGTCTTGACCCAGAGCTCATCTTCAATTGCCTTCATTGTGGAGGCAACTTTTGGATGATCTGCCGGTAAAGCACCAAAAGCGAACAAGCCATAATTGGCCGCATCCGGTGTCATGTCGAGTTCGTAGCCGTCACCGGAGCGAGTCGCCATACGGGCAAAGCGATTTTCCTTTTCGTTCCACATGTATTTGATCATTGCTTCGCGTACTTCTTCGGAGGACTTCCTAAAGCGGGCGCTTGCTTCGTCTTCACCAAATTCATAGGCGAAGTTGGAAGCTGCTTCTAGTGCGCCGATTACCGAAGCAACAGTAAATAGATGCACACCATAACGCTCTTCCCAAAGATCATACGACGGATGCGGCAAATGAGTTTGGCTGTCGCGATACTCGATGAGAAATTCAGCAGTGTTGATGATCAGTTTGCGGAATAGGGGTTTCAATGCCTCTACTTCACGAAAACGCCTGAAGTGTTTCCACAATGCCCAGACAACTAACGCTGTCTCGTCTTCTTGAATGGGAAGTTCCGGTACGCTATTGCGAAACCATGGTAACCAACTGGACGCCACAGTTTCATCAGGATTGTATTTGTGGAATAGATAACCTTTTTCGCCAATCACAGACAAACAAAAATCGAAGAAGCGTTGTGGTAATTGCCTGAAGCCGGCCAGTCCTAAGGCATAGGCACATAAGGCTCCATCGCGCGGCCACATATAGGAATAAGTGTCGCGCGCAAAAGTTATCGTGTCTCCGTCGTTGCCCGCAATAATGGCGCCACCGTCATCAATGTTGGTACGAAGAATTAAAAGACTGCGTTTGTAAAGATCGACGATGTCTTCCGGCAATCCGCCAAACTCGTGATTCTCTTTATTGACCCATACCCGCCAATAATTTCTTGTCCTTCTTATGTAAAAGGCAGGATTTCGTCTAACTATGGAATCTAACTTTATGACTTTGTCGTAGTTGATACCAAAACAGACCCATTCGTATGCTTCGGCTTGGCCGTTTGGCTCAACGGTGAGATTGATGCCTACTGTTGAATCAACTGAACCTTGCGCAATAGGACTGCCGGAAAGTTGTCCGTCTTCAGCGTCTTTCCAGGTGCCTTCCAAACAGTCAAATTCTTTTTTTCCGCAGGCAAATTGTTGCACGCCTGACTGTCCATTGAAGGTATTGATCAAAAACCAACGATCACGTTTGTAGTGAATTACCGATTGGCTTGCCGGATCGTAATAAGCCGTATCGCCGACATCATTTTCAGAAATATGAAAGTCATGATTGAAAAAGAGACGTACATCGCGCTTTTGACCTCTGAGATCGCGTACAGTCACATGACGCAAGACAACCCAAAGGTGAAATTCGACAGTGTCATGAAAAATAAGTTCAATGCCCAAGCGTTCATGACGCATGCGCACATCGGTGACCAAAGTCTCGTCCAGGTATCTGAGATCCTTAATCCAGTCAGGACCCATCCAGGCAAATTCGCCGTCGACCCAGACTCCAAACTTCGATGCATGACCAAAGGTTTGATTGGTTTCGCCAACGTGCGGGTAATAAACATCCCGCATCGTATATGTCTCGTCAAAGTTGACGAGCACTGTCCCGTTGCCGACCGGTAAATTGCGTGGCATTTTGACTCCTTAACGCCACGAACATGTTAACCGATTGACGACTGTAATTCGCCTTTTAATGTGAGCATTTCCAAGACAGATTCCGCTGCAGTTTCGCCAGTTAAAACACAGTCTGGAATGCCCGGCCCATGCAGGTAATTTCCGGCAAGCGCAAATCCGGTATACGCGCCGGATAGTTTTTGTATATCGGCGATGAGTTCTAAATGACCCAAGTGATACTGCGGCATTGAGCTTGGATAGCGGGTTAATTTTGCTTGTTTGGGCTGAGCATTAATGTGCAGGTATTTTTTCAATTCCTTTTTTGCGCTTTCAACAAGCTGTTCGTCATTTTGAGCATAAACCTCTTTGGCTAGTGCACCGCCCATAAATGCTCGAATGAGAACTGTATCTTGCGGAGCACGACCTGCATATTTTTGACTTACGAACGTGCAAGCAATGATTGAACTCTTTTCTTTTGCCGGCACGACAAAACCAAATCCGTTGAAGTTAGGAACATCTGATTTGTTGTAGACGAGATTGAGCACGGCAGATGGCGCGTATTCTATTTGCGAAAGGAGCTTCGATAAATTAGCATCAAAGGAAGAAAGCATTTGACTTGCTTGAATTGCCGGCGTCGCAATAATCACAGCATCGCTATGAATAGTCTCGTCATTTATTAGCTTGATTGAGAATCCTGCGTTGTCCTTAGTGATTCCGGCAACTGCAGCATTGGTTCTAATGGAGTCAGCAGGTAATTTTGAAACAAGTGTGTCAACAAGCAATCCAAGCCCTTTATCAAGCGCAATGAATAAACTATAGCGAGCGCCGGACGCTTTTCTGTCAGACTTCATCAATCCGGAAATTACACTACCGTGTTGTTTTTCCATATCCATAAATCGTGGCATCGTTGCCTTAAGACTAAGCTTTTCCGGATCGGCTGTATAAATGCCACCAATCATTGGTTGTGCAATTCGCTCAAGAGCTTCTTTGCCGAATCGGCGGCGTACAAAGTTGGCTAATGACTCATCACCATGGTCACTTTTAGGCGGCAAAAATTTCTCGAGTGCCATGCGCAATTTGCCTAACGGTGAGAATAACGTCGAGGCAAAAAATGTGACAAAGTTGGTTGGCGCCAACATGATGAAACCTTCCGGCAACGCATGTAACTTTCCGTCCCAAGCAACATAAGTTCGGCGATTTTCTTTTTCCGTTTCAATTACGTGCTTTTCCAAACCCAGTCGCTTAATGAGATTAAGCGCCCAAGGCTTTTGTGTCAGAATGGAATCGGGACCTTCCTCCAGGATTAGTTCGCCTTGCCGTAAAGAGGAAATGACCCCGCCACATCTATTTCCTGCCTCTAAGACAGTGATTTTAAGATTTGGATTTGATTCAAGGAGCTTGTAAGCCGCGGCTAAGCCGGAGATGCCGCCACCTACAATGACGACATGTTTGCTTTTGCTGGTTTCCCCCGAAACTTCCATGTACAACATTTTCTTAGAAGACGCCCGTCTAATCAGCACTTATTACGTATATTAAAAACTTAAAATCCCTGGCACCTTTGCCTTACCTGCCTATCTGGTTTATCGTTCACCTGGATATGCTTGAAGGGAGCTTTCATGCCGAACTTGAAGCCTCATGCCGCCCGTATTTTAGCCGTCCTCCTGGTCGTGCTGACCTGGGCTGCCGCGCAGCCGAATAGACTTTCCGCCTCGGCAAAGGCTGATTTAGCCTCCGGCTTCAAGTTTACAAAATTGCCCATGCCTGAGCCCTCACAATACCCAAATTCGGGTGTGAAAGTCGTCCGCCAGGTACATCCAAGTCTTAAGCGCATATCAGCCTGGATTTCCGCTACCGGTTCATCGATTGCTTTAGGCGATATTGATGGCGATGGTCTCGATAACGACTACTGCTTTATCGACCCGCGAACTGATGCCATTTTAGTTGGCTGCGTGCCGGGCACGAAACAACGTTATCCACTCACCATTCTCAATGCTGACAAATTAGTCGATGCCACCATGGCACCAATGGGTGCATTGATATGCGATCTAAACGAAGATGGACTGCAAGACGTCCTTGTCTATTATTGGGGACGCACACCAATTGCTTTTCTTCACCAGAAGGGTGAGATAGCTAAGACTGCTTTTATTCCAAAAGAACTAATTGCCGGACCAAACGCTGACGAAAATCGTTGGTTTAGCTGTGCTGTAACACAGGCTGACTTTGACGGTGATGGTCACAAGGACTTGCTCGTCTGCAACTACTTCAAAGACGGCTCGCGCATTCTTGATGCAAGAGCAAAAGGACAGGAAGAACTCCACGACTCCAAATCAAGGTCTTACAACGGCGGTTTGAAGCATTTTCTTCTTTGGAGCAAAGACGGCTACAAGGAAGTTAAATCAAATCTTGCCGATGATGTCTTGCGTGGTTGGACAGTCGCTGCAGCTTCAGCTGATATCAACGGTGACCTCTTACCTGAGATTTACCTGGCAAATGACCTTGGACCCGATAGGCTTCTTTTGAATCAGTCGAAGCCAGGCACGCTCAATTTCAGTGTTGTCGAAGGCAAGCGTGACATGATGACGCCTGCATCTTCCGTGCTCGGTCGCGATTCCTACAAAGGTATGGGCGTTGATTTTGCCGATGTGAATAACGATGGCAAATTCGACATTTACGTAAGCAATATTGCAGCCGAATATGGATTTATGGAAAGCCACTTCCTCTGGCTGAGTAAGCCTCAGGGCAAAAACCAGACTCCTTTGTACAAGCAGGCAAGTGAAGATCTAAATCTATCGCGCAGTGGCTGGGGTTGGGATGCTCGACTAGCCGACTTCAATAACGATGGCAAACTGGAAGCCATGCAAGCAACTGGTTTCCTCAAAGGGAAGACTAATCGCTGGCCGGAATTGCAAGCACTAGGCACCGGCAACGACCTGATGATGCATGACGCAAGAAACTGGCCATCGTTTAAACCAGGCGATGATATCAATGGTCATGAACCAAATGCGTTCTTTGTACGCGCTCAAGACGGACGTTACTACAACATAACCAAAGAAGTCGGACTTGCCGACCCGATGGTAAGTCGCGGTATAGCCATAGCTGATGTCGATGGTGATGGTGACTTGGACTTTGCTGTTGCAAACCAGTGGGAGCCTTCATATTTTTATCGCAATGACTCCAATGACAAGAATAATTTTCTATCGTTGCGTCTGACTGAAGGTCCGCAGAACTTGAATGCCGTAGGTGCAATTGCCAAATTGCATTACCCTGATGGACGTGAAGCTGTTGCTCAAGTAGATGGTGGCAGCGGCCATTCCGGTAAGCGCAGTAGTGAAATTCATTTCGGCTTGGGTGATGTGAACACAGCTGTGCCGGTTGATCTCTTATGGCGCGATAGTAAGGGAAAAGTCCATGAAGAAAAACGCACTTTTGAACCGGGTTATCACCTGGTGCATTTAGGCAGTGAGGTCAAAGGAAACTAACATGGCCACACAAGTAACTAACCAAAGAACAATTACGCCAAAGCAAGAGCCTGCAATTGCGACGCTCAACTTCTACCCTAACAGGGATGCTCGCCGCCGTACTTTTGCTCTCTGGTATTTCGGCGTCTTGATGATTGTCTTGAATGTCCTTGGTCATACCGTATTAGGTTTTGAACAAGCTTGGATAACGCCGTTTATTGCCGTCTGCAGTGCTTGTGCTGCGCAACTGGTTTTGGAATTGGTCGACTGCTGGGCTAACGGCAGAAAGCCACGCATAGGCAATGACTTATTCGGTGTCATCACTTTCTTCCTGCCGGCAATGATTACCGGCTTTGCCTGCGGCATGCTCTTATTCCCTAATGAGAAATTAATACCTGTTGTGTTTGCCGCGGTACTTTCGATTGCTTCTAAATTATTATTTCGCGCACCGGTTGGCAATCGCACCCAACACTTCTTCAACCCGTCAAACTTTGGTATCACAATTACCTTATTGCTTTTCCCATTTGTCGGCATGTCGCCGCCCTATCACTTCACGGAAAACGTAACCGGCGTCTGGGACTGGGTTGTACCTGGTGTCATTCTATTTACTGGAATTCTCATTCACGGTTTCTGCACCGGCAGACTTCCGTTAGTTTTAGCCTGGCTTGGTGGCTTTGTGATTCAAGCTGTCGCTCGCCACTTAATTTTCGGCGTACCGCTTTTGGTGCCTTTGGTGCCCATGACCAGCGCCGCATTTATCCTCTTCACCTTATATATGATTCCCGACCCGGCAACGACTCCTATCAAAGTCCGCGGTCAGATAGCTTTCGGGATGGCAGTCGCCTTAATCTATGGCTTCTCCCAAGCCATGCACATGGTTTTCGGGCTGTTTTTAGTCCTAACCTTCGTCAGCCTGGTACGGGGAGTTGCTCTGACCATAATGGCTGCCCACAGCCGAAATAGTGAGTTGGAAGCAATTCCTGAAAGTGCCGCGAAACGGGCATCACAGGCTGGTGTAGCTCAATAACTCGATTAAATTGTCTGATAGTCACTTGACAAGAATTGGTTGTCAGCATAAGATTAAAACCTACTAATCCACACCAACCCAAGGCGGGCAAGGCTTCTGGGTTTGGAATTTGATCCCAACACTTACTAAAAATCACCAGGAGCCGAGATTGAACGAATTTTGTGCTGGTACTTTGTCGTCCAGTAATTCCACCGGGGGTGGTATGGAGAGCGCAATGGCGCTAGGTACGCTTATCAATTCCGTAGCTGCTGCCCATCAATTCAAAGTTGATCAGGTAATGCTGCACTCATTAGCTGACGAGCTAATGTCAGTTAGTGACGCCAATAAGCTAAGTGGTGTCTTCTTTCGCTTCTTAGGACAGTCCGTCAAAGGATCTGATCCATTTGAACTCGCACGTAAAGTAAACGACCTCGAAGTACGCTGGAGATCAGTTGCTGCCGAAGCTGCAGCGATGGGACTAGCCATTCTCGATATCGTGCTTGGAAAGAAAACCCGCTGGTCACACTTCAAACAACAAATTCACCAGTGCTACACACCTGCAGTCTATTTAGGACGCGGCATGGCTATAGGACTTATCAAGCCTCGCTGCCAATTCCATCAAGACATTCAAGAAAGTATGTTTTCCTGGTTGACCGTAGACGGAATGGGCTTCACGCAAGCCTTTCTGCACCACTTGCACAAAGTTGGAAAATCCTCAGGCTTGCTGCCGTTGCACGACTGCGATTCAAAAACGCACCAAAACATTTTCGACCAAGGTGTCGGTCGATTCCTCTGGATAAATCACGGACACGAATTACCAGTCTTAGTAGCAATCATCAACAAACAAGAAAAACACCGCCTCGCCGACTTATGGTCAGGCGTAGGAGTCGCCAGTACATTCCTCGGCTCGGTCGACAAAGAAAACATGCAGTACCTAAAACAAGAAGCCGGCATCTACGCACCTGATTTAGCCGTGGGCGCCAGCCTCGCCTGCCGCACCCGCCTAGCCGACGGCAGCCGCATGCCTCACTTGAATGACGTTATCGAAACGCTTTGTAAAGTCAACGCACAAGAATGCGCCGAAATAAGCGAACAAATGATGGACCAACTCTCACCATTCGGTGTCACCATAAATGGCACCCACTACTCGAACTACCACGTCTGGCGCAAACGGATGCGTGAGTTCTTCTAGTCGTTCAATGAATTAACCGAGTTCTCGAACGGTTTCGACTAAATACTGAACATTTTCTACTGGGGTTTCTGGAAGAATTCCATGCCCGAGATTGAAAATGTGTCCTGGGCGATTTGCTGCTTGTTTGAGAATGCGGGTTGCTTGTTTGCGGATTTCTTCTTTGTCGGAGAATAAGATGGCAGGATCAAGATTTCCTTGGACGCCGACATCGTAGCCGAGTTCTTTCCAGGATTGATCGAGTTCGACGCGCCAGTCTAAGCCGATGACGTCGCCGCCGGCTTCTTTCATGTCTTTCAAGAGTGTCGCCGTACCTGTGCCGAAATGGATTACAGGAGCGTGTTCTTTTACAGCGTCGATAATTGCTTTGCTGTGTGGCATGACGTAGGTTCTGTAGTCTTGCGGTGACAGACAGCCAACCCAGCTATCGAATAATTGGATGACTTGTGCACCTGCTTCAACTTGTCCGATTAAGTAAGCGATTGTGATTTGTACAATGCGCTGCATCAGGATGTGCCAGGTTGCAGAGTCGGTGTACATCAACTGCTTGGTCTTGAGGAAGTGGCGTGAGCTGCCGCCTTCTACGATGTAGGATGCAACTGTAAATGGTGCTCCGGCAAATCCAATCAATGGAATATTTGCGGGTAATGCTTTGCGTGTTAGCTTGATTGCTTCGAAAACGTAGCCGAGTGATTCGTATGGATCAACGTTTTGGATTTTTTCTAAATCTGCCTGACAGCGAATTGGTTGATGAATAACAGGCCCATCGCCTGCTGCGTATTCCAGACCGAGTCCCATTGGTTCAACAAGAAGCAACAAGTCAGCAAAAATAATTGCGGCGTCGACGTTGAGTTTTTCAACCGCCATAACTGTGACTTCAGAGGCAAGTTGTGAATTTTTACAGAGGTCGAGGAATTTGACCTTCGAGCGAATTTCGCGATACTCGGGCATGAAGCGTCCGGCTTGGCGCATGAGCCAAATTGGCGTGCGGGAGGCTTTATCGCGGCGGCAGGCTTGCATAAATGGCGCCTGGGCGAGGACTGATTCTTTCGTAATAGACACTTGTGACATGGCTGGAACCAAGACGGGGCTAGGATTTCAGGGCTATGCTAGCATGATTTGCCTTTAAGCACCCCAGGCTTTCATTCATCTTCAGCATTGGGTACAATCGGCATTTCCCACTCTGTCACTATTGTGAGATTGGTCTTAACTTCAATGGTCGGGCAATACAACTTTGATGCAGTAATTATTGGCGGCGGTCCAGCCGGCATCAGTTGTGCTTCTGAATTGAAAGACTCGGGATTGACGTCTGTCATTCTTGAGCGATCGGGTCGACTCGGTGGACAGTTGAGTGATGTGCCTAATCCATTGCGTAATTTTGCTGGTGGGAATTATTCGTCGGGGGAGCAATTACGCGGCAAGTTGGTTGAACTGGTGGAAGCAATGAAGTTCAGCTATGAGCTAAATTGCAACATCCAAGAGATTGATTTGGTCGACAAAACAATTGTTGCAAATGGTCGCAAGTTGATTGGCAAGACTATTGTTTTAGCAACTGGTTACAGTGTTGCAAAACTCGGTGTTGGAGATGAGAACAAATTTGGTCTTGATGTTGTTTATCGCACAGGTCAATGTTTAGATCATATGAAGGGACAAACTGTTGCTGTTGTAGGCGGTGGTGACAGTGCTGTAGGAGATGCGCTGGAGCTGGCTCAGCTATGCCCGCAGGTTTATCTCCTCAATCGTTCCGGTAAATTGCGAGCTCGTTCTGATTGGAAGTCGCAGGCGGAAGAAGACCCCCGCATCAAGATATTGCTGGATACAAAAGTAGTGTCTCTTGTTGCTGATGGTACTGGTAATAGATTATCCGCAGTAAAAGTTTCATCCAATGGTGGAGTCGAGGAGACTCTTCCTGCAACTCGGCTGATTGTAAAAATTGGGTATGCTCCTAACACTGCATTTGTTAGAGACCAGATTGAAACTGATTCAACTGGGCATATCCGTGTCGGTGACTACTGCAAGACTTCGCTACCAGGAGTTTTTGCTGTCGGCGACATTACTACTCCAGGCTATCCGCGCATTGCAACGGCGGTTGGTCAGGGTGTGCTGGCCGTAGCGGGTATTCGCCAATATTTGGGGCATCTACTCCTATAAGATTGCGGAGAATCGATCAATGCTAGTGAGAATTCTGTTGATAGCATGTTTGCTGCTGATAAATGCAAATGCTGCTTTCGCCCTTGATGTTGCATCGCTGCAACAACGCGTCAATTTGATTGCCAAAAGTTTTAAAGGGAATCTGGGCGTTGGTGTTATCGACGTTCAGTCCGGACAGTCGTGGTTTTTGAATGGTGATGAGCGTTTCCGTATGCAGAGTGTAGCTAAAGTCATAATTGCCATGGCGGCGTTGCGCCAAGTTGACGAAGGCAAGCTCAAGCTAAACCAAGAGATTCCGCTTACACAATCCGACGTTGTTAGAATTCGCGAATCCTATGTTCCTGATCCACTGGCGCTAACAACAAAGAGTCTGACTCTATCTTCGCTTTTGGAAAAGGCGGTTTGCCGCAGTAATAATGGTGCGGCAGATACAATAATGAAACTATTAGGTGGACCAACTTCAGTCGACAAATTCCTCAAAGACGAGCAATTCTCAGACATTCGCGTTGATCGCTTTGAAATGGAGCTATTGCTGCATGATGACGATCATGTTGGTGCAGACATGTTGGATAGCTGCACGCCGCGTTCAATTTGTAGTGTGCTTTCAAGACTGCAATCTGGAAAGTTGCTCTCAGCCAAGTCGACGACATATCTGATCGACCTAATGCGTCGTTGCGAAACCGGGCAAAACAGATTGCGTGCCGGCTTCCCTACAAATTGGATAGTCGCCAACAAAACCGGCACTGGAAGGCATGCCTTTGGCGTGACTGTTTCAACAAACGATGTAGGCATTGTCACAGGACCAAATAACGCTACTTTAGTCGTGGCTGTGCTGGTAGGCGATGCGAAATTAAGCCAGCGTCAGTGCGAGACAAAAATAGCCGAAGTGGCAAAAGCCGTCTCTCTGGCAGCGCGGTAATAAAATTAGAGACCGCGAGCCTCTAAAATTCTTGCAATTACATCGGATATAAGTTGATCCGGCGTTGAAGCACCGGCAGTTATGCCTATGGTGATTTGACCTGATGGTAGCCAGGATTCGGTTGTTACAAGTTTCGTGTCGTTGACTGGTTTGTGCGTGATGCTGTTGCCAGGGCCGATGGATGCAGCGCTTTCAATGTGATACGAAGGCAGTCCCTTGTGGACGGCGATTTCTTGCAAGTGTCCAGTGTTCGATGAGTTGTAGCCGCCGATGACTACCATTACGTCGAGTTTTTCTTCGACGAGTTGCAGCATCGCATCCTGGCGCTCTTGGGTAGCGTCACAAATGGTGTCGCCGGGACTTAGGAAGTGGTCGTTGAGTTTGTCCGGGCCGTATTTGCGCATCATTGTTGATTCAAACAATTTGCCGATTTGTTCGGTTTCGCCTTTGAGCATTGTTGTTTGGTTGGCAACGCCTAGACGTGCAAGATGCTTGTCCGGATCGAAATCTGCTGATACGGATTTAGCGAATTTCTTCTGGAATTCATCCTTGCTGCCGCCGTTGAGAATGTAGTTAGCAACCCATTCGGCTTCAGCCATATTTTGGACGATAAGGTAAGTCTTTGCTCTGGATGACGTGGCGATTGTTTCTTCGTGATTGTATTTGCCGTGAATAATAGCTGTGAAATCGCTGTCGGTATATTTTCCGACGCGATTCCAAACGCGAGATACCCATGGGCAAGTGGTATCAACTACTTCGCAGGACTTGTCTGATAGCAATTGCATCTCTTCGACGCTTGCACCAAATGCTGGAAGAATTACGACATCGCCTTCGCTTATGTTGCTGAAGTCTTTTTGTCCGTCGTCTGTCACGGGGGTGAATTTGATATCCATGCCGCGCAGGTTATTGTTTACGACAGGATTGTGAATGATTTCGTTGGTAATCCAAATGCGTCTATCTGGAAAATGCTTGCGTGTCTCGTAAGCCATTGAGACAGCGCGGTCGACACCCCAGCAAAAGCCGAATGCTTGAGCTAATTTGATAGTCACATCGCCGACAACGAGTGAATTCCCGCTCTTGCGTATATGGCTAATGAGGTCCGATTCGTATTCGCGCTTTAGCTCGACTTGGACCTCGTCTTTGAGTCCAAAGCCTTTGCGGTGATATTTTGTGTTTGAGGATGTCATTGTCAAGATGTTGGTTTAATGCTCGGGCGCAATTGTACTACCACTTTCCAAGACTTCCCCAAGATCAATTTAAGCATTATCATTTTCACGCTTAGGTCAAGGAGGTCCCCCGTGAAGGTTCCACAGATGAAAATCTCGTTCAGCAAAGTCTTACTAGCGGCTATTACCGCAACAACTTTATTTTCAGCAACATCTACTCCAGCAATTGCCGATGGCGCAGGTGAAATGATGAAGAATTCGGCGATGTTGCCTGTTCGCCTGGTGAGTGTTGGTTCGACCGTTGTTGTCGGCACCCCAATTGCATTGACCCGCCAAGTTTCTGTCAGGATTCGCGAATTTACCAAGACATTTGCTGACAAAATTGGCGGACACGAGGACTTTCCACCTAACTTCTTTGCCAGCTTCCTAAGCGTTCCTTGTGGGCTGATTGTCGGCACCGGTGAGGGTTTGCTCTATGGCGGCAAGAATGCTTTCGGTCCTGGTTACGAAAAACCATTCAGCCTGCAAGCCTTCAGCTTGGGCGATGAGATTGATCCAGGCACCAAATAAGTTCTAAACAGCTAATCCCAGGCGCAGTGCAGCGACAGCTGCCTGCGTTCTGTCTTTAACAGATAATTTGCGCATGATTTTCTTGACGTGAGACTTAACTGTTTCGCGACTTAGCCATAACTTCAAAGCAATTTCTTGATTGGTTAGACCTTCTGCCACCAGATGCAGTACTTCCTTTTCCCTGTCTGATAACGCGGGTTGGGAAGTTTCTTCTGATGAGCCAGCCTTGTTAGGGCTAAAAATGTTGGTGGCAACAATTGGATCTATCCAAACGGCACCAAGCGACACTGTTTGGAAAGCCAAGTTAAGTGTTTGCGGATTAGTTGAGTTAAGACAGAAGCCACTAGCGCCTGAGCGAAGTAAGTTTCTCAACTGCTCAGGTATTGGTTCGCTCGAAATGAAAATGATATTTGTAGTTGGTACTTCTTCCTTCAGGGTTTTTGCAAACAAATAATCAACGCTGGAAATTGAAGGACTATAGACAATTGTTAGTTCCGGTCGCATCTGAACAATGTCGTTGAGTGCGACAACGCGATCCGTATGCCAGCCGATGAGACAAAAGCCTGGAAGTGTACTGAAGTTACGTTCGGTCTTGTTTAATTCACTCGCTTCGCCGTAAATGACGTAGGCGCGCGTCAGGTTGGATGCCCGGTAAGGTGCGAATTGAATAGGTGATGTGTCTGCGCTGCTATGAGCGGAAGCCTTGAACGACTGCACGGGTAATCCATAAATTGTAAGTGACCTAAATATCACTTACCCCGCTGTAAAGTTTTTTAGCGGAGAAAAACAAAAATAGGCTGTCAAGAAGTTGCGTTAATAAGCAAGTCCGGAAAAGTTCTTGCGGAATCGCTTGAGCGAAATCTTGAAGACACCGTCACGGACTCCGTCTTCCGGTATGCCACCAGGAGTGCATGGCTCGAAATAGCCATTTGGTTCGCGAATGGTTACGATTCTTTCCTTGGGGTCATATCCAAGTACGCCGTATTCGTGACCGCCCAGTAATTTTGCGTCGGGAGTTAAGTCTTCTCCCAGTCCGACAATGGCAGCAGGACGTCGGCTTATAAATGCCGTTGAGGGAATTTTCTTCTCGGCGATGTTTGTTAATGCGGTGTGCAGTTTTTTCTCACTGTTGTTGAATATGAAATCTACATGCGGCCATTTACCTGTCAGCACCAAAAGTCCGCGGTGAATTGCTGAGCCACCATCTGTATTTTCTTGTGGAATTATTTTGCCGAATACTTTGTCTCCTACCCATTCAGCAGGACTTCTCCTCCAGAGGCGCAGCGGACGGTTGATGCACCATTGTCCGAAGGCTTTTTCCATAATGATTGGCCAGTCGCCATAATTTGGATTTGAATTGTCGAAGGAGAATGTGCGCGTGTAGCGAGCACGCTCAACTTCGCTTGGTGCCGTAACAGTAATTGGTTCGTTAGGACTAATTGGGAAGGTAACGGTGTAAGTGCCATCGTGATTGTCTTTGATCATTTTGACAATTGCATGTGGATCCATTGCTGCTACTGAAGCAAGCGCAGACATGAAGTAACAATCTCCAAGTTTTCCTTGACGGAATGCTGTTGCGTTAATTCCGTCGACACCTTCATTTGAATGTTTCTCTTTGTCATTGCAGACAGCTTCCGGCACAACGCATGCTTCGGGGACAATACCAGCTTCCGGTTGGTTGGAGTTCGCATACAAGCAAGGGCTGGCGTTCAATGCAGCAAGCTTGGTTTCGGCCATCACATAGTCGATGCCTGTTACCATAAGCCGGTCTTTGTCTGATACTAGGTCGGCTTTATCGCCTTTTGCTACGCGCTGTTGAATAGCATCAAATGCTTCAATGTCTGCTAGCGTGATGCCAGACTCAAAGCCTGTCTGATCATTTGTCAGCTTTTTCAGGGGTCCAAAATATTCTTTGAGTGCTCCTACTAATTGAGCATCATCGCCTGTGATTGTGTTGTTTGTTACAGCTCTGTCTATCTCGTCTATGGTCAGCATGCCGTCTTGTTTGCCTGTATCAAGACGATCAAAGTTTTTGACGAACAACTCTTTGAGATCACGGCTTGAAGAATACTTTATTCCACTTGCCTCGACATCATTTTCCGGCATTGAGATACCCCTACTTATGCGTTGATTTTTAAATGCTTCATCGGATCAACAGCTTGTCCGTTCATGTACAGACCTAGATGCAAGTGTTTACCCGTTACGCGTCCAGTGGCACCCTGATAGCCGATTAACTGGCCTTGGGAGACTCTATCGCCTACGTGTACTTGCAGGTTTGGCTGCATGTGCATGTAGACAGTTTTCAGTTCGCGTCCTAAATGATCGCGGCCGTGATTGATAGTGATTTTGTATCCGGCATTTCCTGCCTTGCCGGCTTGCTCAATAATCCCTGACCTGAGAGCAGGAATCTTATCGTCGTTAAGGACCAAGTCTACGCCTTTGTGATCAGCGTGAGCACCGGTTACCGGGTGATGGTCACGATGTCCGAAGTGATCGGTGATTCTGCCGCGCAGTGGAGCGCAAGTGAGCTTGCCGCCGTTGTCCTGCCAGGAAATGTCTTCGTGCGGGTGCTGTGTACGCACGTTGGAAATGGCATTTAAGCGCTCGAAGGAGTCCTGAAGTCTTTGATATTCCGGCTTAGCCATTTCTTCTTTAGTTGGTTCATGACCAAGAAGCATGTGCATTGCGACTTTGCTTGGGTCAGCGCCGGTCTTTGCCAGTTTGTCGATCATTTGGCTGGCTACTGCTTCTTGCATTTCTTTTGGCAAGAATTTTTCAATTGCAGCTTTGGTTGCCGGATCGCCTGGCTTTAAGTGACCGGTTTTTAAATCATTGACGAATTTCTTGAATTCGCCTGATTGAATGGCTTTGGCACACTTACCTGCGAGTTCTTTGTTCTTCATGCTCTTGAGCAATTTAGCGAGAACTTTATTTCCATCCGGCGGATTGCCACAGTCTGTGAGCAAATCCTCGAGCCACTCAATTAACAACTCAGAGGTGAACATGTAGCGACCAACCGCTAAGCCTCTGTCACCGAAGTTACGCATTGCATAGTATGGTTCACGCTCACCGCTGGTCGCGAAGCCGGCGATAGCGTCTTTCAATGATACTTGTGTATCGGATTCGTTGTGGAGTCTTTCTACTTGACGCTCGGGGAAATAGCTGTCAGCTTCGGCTGAAGATAATTGACCGCTACCACCGCCTGCAAAACGCTGCATGTTTTGCATGGCGTGCTGCATTGTTTGCGGAAAATGAGCTTCCGGCTCCGGTTGGGCATGAAGCAATTTCTTGATTTTGTCCGAGACTAGACCTTGGGCATCTTCAACTTTGCCTTCTTTGTTCATCACATGGTCGGCTAAGCTCTTGATTAAAGTATCCAGACTCTTCTGTTGAGCTTCTTTCGGGGCGCCTACATATCCTTCAGGACGCTCGATTTCAATTACCAGGTCCTTTTTATTCAGAAGGTCCTTGTTCTCCCATACGATGAGCGTACCGTTTTTGTCGATTTTAAAGTCGGCATTGTTTGTCGAACGGGCGTATTCATCGATATAGACAACTTTGATGTTATTGATGTTGCGCTCCAGAGCTCGTTTATCGTTTTCGGGATTGACTTGCTCTTTGAGCACGTCGACTACATCCTTGCTGCTGAAGCCAGTGTCTAAGAGGCGGGCAAGCTGAAGGGGTTGTGGTTCGTACGGTCCACTGGGCACACCAGGCAAATCGAACAGCTGAGCTGATTTGAAACCATTGCTATCGTTCCAGGTGTTGGCGACGAAGTTATCCAGAGCCGGTGCGGCAGACTGGGTAAATGCGGTGCTCAGGTTGTCTGATGGTAATTGGTTGTTATCCAGAGCCATTAGGGCTGCCCCCGAATTCGTATGCTGGGGCGATAGTAGCCTAATTAATACGGCGCGGATAGGTACTTACTCGTATTCTCACCATGCCTATAGGATGAGAATTAATCTAGTAATTGAACTTAAGATATATTGTCTATTTTGGCGGCGAGAATGAAGTCTGACTCGCTAAGACCGTCAATTTTATGGGTCCATAAGTCGATTTTTAGCTCACCCCAGCGGACGAGTAAGTCCGGATGGTGTCCTTCTTTTTCGGCAATGGCGCCTATCTTGTTGGTTAGCGCTAGAGCCTCGGCAAAGTCTTTAAGCTTGTAGGTCTTTTGCAGGCACTTATCGTCGATGACGCGCCAGCCATTCAATTCGGCAAGCAATGGTTCGAATTCGGTGCGGGTTAGAGGCGGTATTCCGCCTCGGCAAGGCACGCAAGTCTTTTCGGAAAGCGACATTTTGAACCTACTTGATGGAGACAGGAGAGCCGTATGCGGTTAAGGCAATTACAACATCGTCGATAACTGTTGTTAAAACAATTACCGGCGAAACATTGGCAGTGCTTACGGTTGTCCAACCGCTTGCGTCAAATCCGCTTACTTCAAACGTCTTGGGTGCTCCAGCAAGTCCCTGTCCGATTGCTTTGGACAAAGCTTCTTTTGCGCACCAGATGCGTGTAACGATTTCCCACTTTTCGCCTTCGGATTTGCCGGCAAATAACGATTTTTCTTTCTCGGTGAAAGCCATATCGATGAAATCTCCACCACGGTTACGTGCCGGTTCCAAGTCGATTCCGCATGCGCTTGTTCCAGCTATGGCAATTCCTGAACCTTCTGCGTGAGCTATCGATACTTTGATATCCAATGATGCTTGAGAAATGATTGAAACCACTGGCTGTCCGGCGTCATTGTAAGAAATTTCAATGTCTGCTGGGCAGAGTTTGATTCCTTGTTTCGCAACAAAGGCTCTTATTGCATCTTTGGCTGCAATTCTTCCTGCTAACCATTCACGCTTGCGCTTCTCTAATTTGTTATCTTGAGAGAAATATTCGCGCTCGGATTTGGTTAAAATATAGTCCGTCAGCCACTCTAGAGTTGTTGCATCTGCTGGTAGCGTTTCACCAGGCAGCGACATAACAGACCAATTACCCAGAGACGCGGCAAGTTGATCTTGCGTTTCCGATAGAAATACTTCTTGTGGATTTGCTACAAATGCTTTCAGTTTGTCGCTCAGCATGACTCGTTTGCTTGTGATGTCGTTGACTCGAATTAGTACTTGTCCGTCGCTTATTACTTCGACGCGTGCTTCTGTTCCTTTGTCGGTCAATGATAGCAGCTGCGCTTGTACTGTCACGTGAGACGGCCTTTCCAACGGATGATTGTAGAAATCAATTGAGCTTATGTGAAAAGGCAATAGCGCTGTGACGTTCTCATTTTGTTCATACAGGTGGAAAAGCACGAGTTGGCTGGCATTGTCCAAGAGAAGCGGGTCGATTAGGAAGTGAGCCGGAGCAAGTGAGTAGCCAAACCAATCACTTGGTTGTCTAACCGAAACAATGCCATCAATGCCGCGCTTGCCTACATTGCCGATCTGTTCCACGCTCTGCATGCGTGGGCCATGGAACATCGTTTTTAACGTGTATAGATCATTCTTGGATAGATGTGCTGCTCTTTGTCCTTCGAGAGTAAGACTTTGTGCTGTCGGCTTTTGCTCATAACCACGTCCGAAAACGACTTGGCAAGACATCAGCAGGTTATTGCTTCTTTCACTTTGAATTTCGACGTCGACGGCAGCCTCCTTTGAAGCATTTAGTTTGGCTATGACTCGAATCGGCATGCGGTCATTCTCAACTCTAATTCGCTTGAGAGCTCTGATATTTTCAAGTTTGGTAATGACTAAATGCGGCGCCAGTAATGATGCCGTTTCAGCCATGATTTCTAATGCAACCATCAAGGGAACCAAGAACACACGTTCTTGTGGTTCGCTGCCTGCAGCCGTTACTCCACCAATGGCGTGATCAAGTAAATACAGATCAGAATTAAGATCCAGTACCTTATCGAGAATTATCTCGGTTTCGGATTGATGAACATTGGCTCCGGCAATACATGGCAACGCTACGCTCGCCATTGCATCGAATTCGGTGTGCTGAGGTTGTATGTCTTCATTCGGCTGAGCGAGAAAAGCATTTAAAACCTGTTCTTGGGTTTGCATCAGTTGTTGATGAAATTGCTCCATGCTCTGCAGATAATTTGCGACAATAGAGTCTTCACCGCCTGGCATGTCGCCAGTGGACTCAGCAAAGAATTCTTGCTGTCGTGGTTTTTCGGTATTGAGCTTTGCTATTAACTGCGAATCTGCCTTGAATGAAACAGCCGGATAGTCGAGATCTAGCTGGAGTGTAGTCTTCGAAGGTCCGCTTGCCAGCTTTTCTTGCCAATTGAGCATCATGGGTGAACGACGCTTGAAGAGGTATTCAAGATCGACATCTGTGCCGAGTGCAAATAGGCTGGCAATGACGAGGTTCAGTTGTGTTATGCCTGATTTGTTTTGCAGGTTTGTGGGGATGGCAAAATGAGACTTGTCTTGGAGAATCTCTCCTACAAGTTCCACCAAAGTGTTTTTTGGACCAACTTCTACGAAAGTTCTTACACCGTCGGCGTACATAGCTTCGATTGTTTGGCGGAAACGTATTGGATGACGGAATAACTGTTTTGCAATAGTTGTAATTGCTTTTGGATCAGAAGGATAAGGCGCGACTTGCGAACCAGACCAGGCGGTAATTGAAGGAGCGCAATAATGTTCGTCGTACGTGCCTGAGGTGACTGCCTCATCCATTAGAGATGTGTGGTAGGGAATGGCTACGGGCAGGGGTTGAAATTCGATGGAGTTTGCACGTAGTCGGGTGGCGACTTCGTCCATTGTTTGCCGAGTGCCGGAAAGTAGATGCTGTTTTGGACTGAGGTCAGCGCCTAAGTAAACCTCGAGTCCTGTAAGCAATTTCTCTACTTTGTCGTAATTGTCAGTTACGCGGAAAGTCTTCAAGTTGGCTAGGCCTTCAATTGACACGGAACGTGCAACAGCTACTGCATGTTTGTAAAAGGTTGGTGCAGCCTTTTCAATATCGGCTGCGCCGCTCATTGTGAGCGCGGCAAATTCGCCGGTGCTGCATCCAAGTACAACATCCGGGTTGATGCCGACGTTTTTCAGGACTGTATATAATGCCCACTCGGCCATGAGAACGACAATAACTGCCGAATCCATTGTGGCAAGCATGGCAGCGTTAACGTGTTGCTTTTTGCCCTTGATAAATGACGCCGGGAAAATTGTTCGACTGGGTATTGCTTTGTCACCGTTCAAGACAGCGAGGTGATCGACAAAATCAAATACTTCACGGACTTCCGGGAAGTGCATGCACAGGTCTGCGAGCATGTTGGGATAAGCGGCGCCTAGTCCAGGCATGATGAATGCTAGTTTGCCTTTGTCAAAGTTGCTGCTTACTTGAACCGCAGCATCTGATGATATGAGTTTATTGGCTAGTAGCTGCTGGAGCTTCGAGCTTAGATCTTGAGCGGAAGAGGCTACAATTGCTAACTTGTAGGATGCTGACTTGTCTGTTGCGGCTTTGTAGAGACTATAGGCTATGTCCTTAAGTTGTGCGTCTGCATTGCTACTGATGTAGGCAATTGTTCTGTTGATTTGCGCTTCAAGATCAGACTGAGAAGTAGCCTTGAATATGCAAACTTCGCTTTCCCATTCTGTTAGAAGCGATGTGTCTTTGGGGCTCTCATGCTCTTCTAAAACAATGTGAGCATTAGTTCCACCGAAACCAAAAGCACTAACTGCGGCGCGGCGAGGATGAGGCTTCTTTGCGCCGTACTCTGGATTTATCCACGGTCTTGCTTCCGTGTTTATGTAGCAAGGAGACTTCGACCAATTTACTTTCGGGTTTGGTTCTTTGACGTTAAGAGTCGGAGGTAAGATTTGGTGATAGATAGCAAGACTTGTTTTGATAAGACCAGCTATGCCACTTGCTGCTTGTGCATGACCAATCATGGATTTGATTGAGCCGATTGCCATTGTCGGCATGTCGGCTTCGCCGAAAACTTTTTCGATAGCCTTGAGCTCAACCACATCACCTTCAATGGTTCCCGTGCCGTGGGCTTCTAAAAGTTGAACCGTATTAGCTGGGAAACCTGCTTTGTCGTAGGCACGTTCAAGAGCTAATGCTTCGCCGTCGATTGATGGAGCAAGAATGCCGCCGACATTGCCGTCGCTGGAACTTGCAGCGCCGCAGATTACTGAGTAAATTCTATCGCCATCTCTTTCTGCGTCTTCAAGTCTTTTGAGGACTACTATTCCCAGACCTTCGCCAAGAATTGTCCCGTCAGCATCTTTATCAAACGGACGAATTTGTTCGGCTTTGGAAAGTGCGCCTAGACCGCAAAAGATGTCATAGAAAAACTTGTTTGAATTGATGTGCACGCCGCCGGCAAGTGCAAGGTCACAGTTGTCGGAAAGCAGATCCGTTACTCCTGTTTCAACAGCAGTTAGAGATGACGCGCACGCTGAATCTAAAACGAGCGTACGTCCTCTAAATCCTAAGCGATTGGCAATTCTGCCTGCCAGAATATTGGGCATCAGCGCTGGAATGACATCGGCGCCATGCGGTTTAAGACTTTGTTTGAGTTCAATCTCAATTGCTTTTAGGTCATCAGCCGACAATTGAGGATTTGTACGTGCAACAGCATCGACTATTTGTGTGACCGTTTGGCTTTGCTGAATGAAATTGAGAGAACCTACTCCCGGAGCAGATGTTCTGCCCATTATTACTTCGGCACGATCGCCGTTAAAATTGCGTTTTACATACCCAGCATCAGCAAGTGCATCGTAGGCAACTTTTAAGGCGAGAAATTGATCAGGGTCGCCGCCTTCAATTCCTTTAGGCATAATCCCAAATGCCAGCGGATCAAAGTTTGTGAAGTCGCCTATAAATCCACCGCGATTAGAGTATGGCTGTGCGACTTCTACGCGGTTGTCTACGGTATGTTTGGTCTTCGGAGCTTCAGTAATGGCATCTTGACCTGCAACAATATTTTGCCAGAAGCACCCCAGGTCTTTCGCACCGGGGAATATGCAAGCCATGCCGATGATGGCAACTTTACGTGGGGCATTTGCCCGCGAGGTCATTTTGCGCTCCCTGCCTGTGCTTTGCTTAGACGATTGAACGAACGACTACCAATTCCACCTAATCCTTCAATAAATATTGCCGGCGTACCGTCTTCTCTCCAAATTGCCAGATCGCAATTGAGGATATTCGAATTCAAGTCTTCCGGAATAAATACTTGGACTTTAAATGTCGAGCCTGTCAGCGGAGCCAAAAGATGTAGTTTCTTGAATCCTGTCGGCAAAACCATCATGTCTAGATATTTGCGTGTCCAGACTCCTGCCAATTGCATCGCGCTATCGAGCATAACAGGATCAATAACCCAATTTTCACCGTTGGTGTTCTTCAGGCATCGAGTTGGGCTTGCACCGGTTACATAACCTGTAATTCCCGTGCGAGCCAGTGCCTCAATGGACTGAATGCCTTGGAAGATTGGTCCATGGAACATCCAGTTGTCATAAATTTCCTTGGCTGTTGGCATGGTTGATTCAGGTTCGACGACACGAGCCGCGAGCTTCTGCTTAAGCAGATTCAAGCCTGTCTCGATGCTGGCTGCTTTGCTCAATTTTGCTTGCAGACGGAAATTGGTTCTTCTCAATTTATCGCCGGTGCCAACTTGCGCTTTGACAGTTGCTTCTTCGGAAGTTGATGACTGTTCTTCGGCACTTACGTAAAACTTCTTCGGTCCCGACTCAAAAACAACGCCTGAAGGAATCTGCAAGTCATCAATCGAAGTCAGATTCAAGCTAGAGTAAGTCTGCGTTGCTGCTTCCAACATCATTTCCAAAGCCATGACCATTGGTAATACTGGAATACCGTCAAATTGGTGATCGCCTAAGTAAAGATCATTTGCCGGGTCCAGTACCAATTCAAACTCTCTTGTTCCAGCTTTCGGCTGGAATAAGTTTGCCTGGAAGAGTCTGGCGCCCTTGGCGGCAACTATTACTGACGAATCGGATTTGCCGTTGCCGTCGTGACCGTTGCCATTGCCATTGTGACCATTATTGCCGTTCTTATGTTCCGGCTTTGGTGTGTCAGCAGTCACAGTCTTACCGACTAGAAGTACCTCGACGTTGTCTTTGCTTGCAAAGGCAAGTTCTTCAGCAAATGATTGGCGTCCTTGTTCCGGCGGAATCATTGCCCATCCGTATCTGGCAAAGATGCTCTCCATTTCGGGACGAGCCATACCGCCTCTCCATGGTCCCCACATGATGGATGCCACGCGAGCGTTTGTTTTCTTGCTTAAGCTAACTGCCAGTTTGTTGATGGATTCATTAGCCGCGCAGTAGTCGACTTGTCCAGCATTGCCGGTGCGTCCAACTACTGAGGAGAAGAAGATAAGATACTTGAGCGAATCAAAGTTCAGTTTGCGCGCTAAGGTCATCGCGCTCTTGATTTTTGTGTCATACACGAGGTTAAAGGACTCAATTGACTTGTCCGCAATGAAGGCGTCTTCAATAACGCCGGCGCCGTTTATTACGGCATCAATCTTGCCGAACATGTCGTACATGCTATCAATGAAGGCTGCGAAAGCTTGCTGGTCCTTCACGTCAATTGCGTAGTAGCGCACTTTTGAACCTGCCGCTTCTATGCGGGCGATGTTGTTGCGCACTTCTCTTTCACGCAATAGCTTTTGGTAGATTTGCTCTACTTGGCTAATCGAAACAGTCTGTCCTGACTGGCGCAGACTTTCCATAATTGCCGCTTTCAGCTCACGTGGAGAAGAAAGTTTTGCTGTGTCAGCTGATTCTTGTCCTTCCGGTCGGGGCATTTTGCCAACCAGAATAATTGTCGGCTTATACTTCTCGGCCATTTCCACTGCAATTTCTGCAGTGATGCCGCGAGCACCACCGGTAATTAAAACAATCGAAGAAGAATCTAGCGACATTTGCTGTTCGGTAGGAGCTAGAACTGCTGCTTCTACATCGAGCGTAATTCTTTGATCGTTGTGATAACCAACTTCAACCGGTTCATCATCCGATTGTAACTCCCCAATAATGAGCTCAGCCATTTTGCTTTCGCTTATTTCCGGACTGAAGTCTATGGCGCGTGCTTTTACTTCCGGCCATTCACGGCTGATTGTTTTTACCATGCCGACAACACCTGCTGAAAGCGGCTTGAATCCTGCTTTCAATGGTTGTCCGCTGCTGGCAAAGTCACCACCTAATGTGGTTACTGCAGAAACAATTGCTTTGCCTTTGCGTTCACCACGTAAGTCTTTTTCTGTAAGTTTAAGCAACTGGAAAAATGCACGAACATCCAGCACTTCAAGGTTGTCGTCAGAAGCAGTGCTTAAGGGCAGCAGATTTATCAGACCTGCTGTTTTTCCATACTGCTTATTGATGAGTGCCAGTACTTGCTTGATACTGTCGGTATCGGACAAGTTGGCTTCGTAGTATCTATTTCCAGCCGACTTAACTGATGCCGCTGGCGAAACAATTACGGCAGATTGACCTTTTGTCACCAGTTGTTCGAGCAAGCCGTCAGCTACAGTTGACTTCTCGCTTGCTATTACAACCACACCCTCTATTTCGATAGATTTAGGCGTGGCTGGTTGGAGCTTTTTTTCGACAACGAGGCCTCGCATAACTGTCGATTGAATTTCCGGTTCTTTCGGAGTCGGCGGTTCTGCCGCCTTGACTTCCGGAGCTTGTGCTGGAGCTGAAGGCGGCGGAGCTGACGCTGCCGGGCTTGGTCCGGCGCCGGCATATTCGCGAATCCAATCGATAATTGCTTGGAGCGTCTTTGTACCTGCTAGTTTTTCAACGTGTCCTTCAATTTCCTGTTGTTTGGTTTCCGGCAATACTTTGCGGAATGTGGATAAAATTTCCACACGCTTAATAGAGTCGATTCCTAAATCAGCTTCCATGTCGAGGTTCAAATCGAGCATTTCCGGTGGATAACCGGTTCGTTCACTGACAATTTCGAGGAAGCGATCAACTAATTCATCTGCGCTCAATTCAGGTGAAGATGAACCTGTCGACGCCGGAGCCGTTTGATGAGTAATCTGTTCAACAACTTGCTCAACCGGTGTAACTGCCGGAGCATTGACGGCCAATTGTGGCTGGACTTGATGCTGTATCTGCGGCTGCATTGGAGTTTGTTGCATTACAGGCATTTCCACATACTGAGGTTGCGGCATTGGCATTTGCTGCATCATCGGCGCCATTTGCATAGGTATGCTTGGGACTTGTCCACTGCGTGATTGCAGATAGGCAATCATCACATTTTGTTGGGTCTCCAAAAAGTTCTGAGTCATTTTCAGCATTGTTTGCTGGAACTGCATCATCACCTGATCAGATGAGCCTATCCCAATTGGCATTGGTGTCGTTGGTATCTGTGTTTGAATGACAGGTTTTGAACCATTGTGTCCATTCCCGTTTCCGTTTCCATTGCCGTTTCCGTTGGTGTTCACTTTTATCGGTTGATTGGTGTTCATATTAGCTACCGTTGGTGCTGGGGACTTGATGGGACTTTGTTGGGGGGAATTATTTGGAGGAGTACTTTGAATAGGACTGCTTGTTTTTGGAGGCGGTGCAGTCGGGAAGGTTGCTATTGGCTTGTCAGCTCTTTGAATAGCAGGTGCTACTTCCAGTCCGCCGTTGTCGCTGGCAATTAGTCGCGTAAAGCGAGCGCCGTTGACCAAGTAGAGAAGCTTTTTCTTAGCTTTAAATAGAGATTCCGGCTGAGCAAAGGCATTTACCGAAGCACGTGATTCATAAAGTGGGCTAATATCGATAGGCACGCCCTGGCTGGCTAATTGAGCAAGCGCATGCATCAATTGCAAGAGTCCGTTGCGACCGGTGCGATCTGTCGAGATCGATTGATGTATTTTGTTTTCCAAAATCGCATCAACCAAATTGGTCATAACAGATCCGGCGCCAACTTCGACAAAGATTCGCGCGCCATCGTTGTACATAGCTTCAATTTCTTTGACGAACTCAACCGGGCTAATTAAATGCTGCGCCAGTCGAGTGGCAATTTCATTTGGATCCTTTGGATGTGGTTTGGCATCAATATTGGAATACACAGGCAATTTAGGCGTATTGATCTTCTTGCGGGCAATTGCAATATATAGAGGATCTTTCGCGTAATCCATGTGCGGTGAATGGAAAGCCGCCGAGACAGGAATACGTCTGATGTTAACTTCGCCTGAAAGTGTCTTTATTGCTTGTTCGATTGACTCAACATCGCCGGACAAAATGCACTGATTAGGCGCGTTTATATTTGCCAATGTGACATTTGGAACTTTATTAAGCAGTGCTTTGACTGTTTCTAACGGAGCCGATACGGCTGCCATCGCCCCTTTTACTTTGCTTGAAGGGGTGGCTAGCAAGCGTCCTCTTTCTTCAGCAATGGCAAGCAAGTCTTCGCCATTGAGACTGCCTGCTGCCCATAGTGCAACGTATTCACCAAAACTGTGACCAGCGACCATATCCGGTCTCAACCCAAACGACGTTAGCAAAGCCAGCATTGCCATGTCAGCTGCTGCCATGGCTGGTTGAGCAATATGAGTGTTTGTCAGCGACTCTTCTTGTTTGTCTTGCTCTTCCTTATTGAATGGTGGAGCTGGATAAACATATGCGGACAGAGCCTTCGGCAAATTGGTATTCAATACTTGATCAGCCTGCTCAAAAGTCTCTCTTATTTGTTTGAAGTAGAGACCAAGGTCTTTGAGCATGTTCGTGCGTTGCGATCCCTGTCCTGGGAACAAAAAGGCAATCTTGCTCTTTTGTGACAAAGGCTTGTCACTGAAGTAAATACCGCGCGGATCTTTTATTTCATTGGTGTTTGCATCTGAAAGTGATTGTTTGGCTCGGGCAATTCTTTCTTGCAATTCTTCGAAATTTGATGCAACGATTGCCAATGTCAACTTGTCTGACTTGGTTAGCGAATCCCTAAGATTGTCTATAACTTCGCCAGGCTGTTGAGCAGAAGTCTTAGCTTCTTGAGCGTTTGTTTCCAGCCAACGCAGATATGTTGAATAGGCGAGATGACCAATCGTTGGCTTGCCGTTGAATCGATCGATTAAGTCTTTGCTGAGGCTTGCACTTGTCGGGATTTTATTTATCTGGGCAAGGGCATCTTCAACTGGCTTCAATGACTTGAAGAGTTCTTCTCGTGATTGACCCTGGAACAAGAAAAGTTCGCAAGGGAATCTATTCATCAGCGGCTCATGTCTGGTTACCGTTGGTGTTTCGTATTCTTCTAAGATAGTATGGAAGTTGGTGCCGCCAAAACCAAAGGCGCTGACGCCGGCACGACGTGGATAATTTTCTGCAGTGTGGATCCATGGACGCGATTCGCTATTAATATAAAACGGTCCATTTCTAAAGTCACAAGCCGGATTGGGATTTTCTACGCCCATGGTAGCGGGGAGTACTTTGTGGTGAAGCGCTTTAGCGACTTTGATAATAGATGCTAATCCGGCCGCACACTTAGTATGTCCAATCATTGATTTGACTGAGCCCACTGCGCATGACTGGCTGGCAGCTTCTGCTTGCACGAAGACTTGTCTCAGTGATTCAATTTCAGCTCTATCGCCAACTGTTGTACCTGTTCCGTGAGCTTCGACTAGTTCAATTGAAGCCGGTGAAAGTTGTGCGTCTTGATAGGCGCGATTGAGAGCGGACATTTGTCCTTGCGGGCTGGGAGCGGTCAAAGACAAATCGCGACCGTCGCTGGAACCACCGATGCCTTTAATGACTGCGTAAATTCTATCGCCGTCGCGTTCAGCATCGGAAAGACGTTTTAGAACGATTGTAGCGGCGCCTTCGCTGATGGCAATGCCGTCAGCGGAAGCGTCGAAAGTTCTACATTTGCCGCGTGGAGACAGCGCGTGCACTTTGCTGAAGCTTAAGTAGTCGCCTGGTTGGTTGTGTGTATCTATTGCTTGAATCAAGACAATATCACTGCTGTGAGCACGCAAGTCGCGAATGCCCACATACAATGCTGCCAATGAGGAAGCACAGGCTGCATCGATTGAGAAGTTGATGCCGCCGAAGTCAAATCTGTTAGCTACGCGTCCGGCTGTGACGTTGCCCAAAAATCCTGGGAAAGTGTCTTCTGTCCATTCCGGCAATTCTTTTTCCAATTGCTTTTTGAACTGCGGATCAAGATTGCGCAATTGTGCACTAAGAGCTGTGCGCAATGCATATAGTCCAGTGATAGGAGCGTGACCGGCATTTGCTAGAACTACTGATGTACGTTCACGGGCAAAGTCGCGTTCTGACAGACCGGCGTCTTTCAACGCAGCCTTTGTTACTTCCAGCATGATTATCTGCATTGGGTCGATGGATGCTAGGCTGCTTGGCGGAATGCCGTAAGCAGTAGGATCAAATACGAAATCGGCGAGGAAGCCGCCCCACTTAGAGTAGATTTTGTCCGGAGCTAACCTGTTTGCGTCGAAGAACTGGTCTACATCCCATTGATCTTTAGGAACTTCGGTAATTGCATCTACCTTATTCAGGATATTTGTCCAGAAAGCTTCAAGATCCGACGCCTTTGGAAACAAGCAAGACATGCCGACAATGGCGACATCTTCGCGCCTCTGAGCGTGGCTTACTTCCACTTGCTTTTCACGATGTCTTTCGGCAAATTTAGCGATAAAGTCAGCTGAACCGTCGGCAACTTCTTTGTGCAACCCACCTATCGTCAAGACTTTGTCGTGCATGGCGGCGACTTGTCCTATCATATACATGCCGTCTGCCCATTGCTTTTCGTCCGATACATTGGACAGGGATGCTTTTTCAGTAGCTGATTCAATGCGTGCTAAACCCTTGCTGGCGATACGCAAGCGACCGAGATTCATCAACTCAAGCTGCTCACGAATTTCATCGCGCCCTTTTTTCTGAGCTTCCAGAGAGTTTCTCTGCTCATCAAAAGTACGCTTGTAAGGCGACTGAATGCAACGAATCGCATGCCCTGGACCTGTCTCTAATAATGTCGTCTTGTCGCACTTCAATGCTTCTTGCTGGAACTTGTTGACGATGGCTCCGGCATCAACTGCTTCTTTTGTGAACAGATAGGCAGTGCCCATAAGCACACCCACATGAATTCCGCGCTCAGTTAAAGGTGCAGCCAGTGCAGCCACCATTGCTGCTGAAATTTGATCGTGAATACCGCCGGCAAACACAACTTGGAAGTCTTTTGCTTTATCGGCATCAACTGATGATAGAAGCGCATCGATCATTGATTCCCAAAGTACAAAGCTGGAACGTGGACCTACGTGTCCACCACATTCCTTGCCTTCGAAGATAAACTTGCGCGAGCCCAGTTCAATAAATGACTTAAGTAGAAGCGGTGAAGGGACATGGAGGTAGGTCTTAATTCCCATGTCTTCCAATTCTTTTGCTTGATCAGGGCGTCCTCCTGCAATCAAGGCAAAAGGCGGACGATACTTCTCAATTACTTCCATTTGTTCCTGGCGTAGTTGTTGTGGAACAAATCCGAGTATTCCTACACCCCAAGAAAGATCTTTCAATTGCTTTTGGCTGGCGGATAATAATTCCTCCACTTCTGCCCTGCGCATTAATGCCAGTGCTAGAAATGGAAGCGCGCCGCCATTTGCTACTTCGTAGGCAAATTCGGCAGTATCGGAGACGCGTGTCATGGCGCCTTGAATGATTGGATAAGTTGTCTTATTGTCCAGCGCTAAAGGAGCGCCTTCGACTAATGGCTTTTTCGCATTGGCAATTGCGACGTTTTCGACAGCAGCTTTTTTAACAGCCAATACAATACCGCCGACTGTTACGTATTTTTTTGCAAGTTGAGAGGAGAAGACACTGTCTTGCCCTAAGAGCCAAGGTCTTTGGCGTTGCGGTAATTGACTTGCTTGACGGAGAAAGTAAACCATTTTCTCTCGCGCGCTATCGTCTGATTTGATGTCCTCAACTAGTTTTTCAATTGTTTGTTGTCCAAGTCTGTTGTAGACACGGATCATCGCATCGTCAGGGTTGCCGACCGTGTATGTTTCACTGCCGTCAATCTGACCGATTTTTTCCTGGAGATTTGCAGGTAATGGTGATTCGCGAGTCAACAGTAATTGACTATCAAGTACAACACCTGCTGCTCCTGCCACATAACAAGCCGCTGCCGTGTTAATACCAATTCCACCTTGTACCCAGATAGGAATTTTGGATTGTTTGATAATGCGTTGCGCCAAGACATATGCTGTTTCGTCGCCTACAAATCCACCTGATTCGTGACCTTTGACGATGATTGCATCAGCTGAGGCATTTTGAGCAAGAGATACTTCGTGAGAGTTGGTTGTTTCAACAATTGCTAGTAGACGCAATTCGTGGATTTTCTTGATGGCGGAAGAAAGTGTTGCGTTGCTTGCTTTGTTCTCATCAAAAGCAAGAATAACAACATTTTTGTCGCCCCAGGAAGATTCGCCCAGCGGTTTTAAATACTCGTGCAGGTTTTTAAACTGTTTGATACCACATTTGATACCGCACTGTCCTTTTGTGCGGCTGACCAATTGTGTAATGCCTTCCCTTGCTTGCGCGTCAGTGGCAAACAGCACATCGATGACGCCTATACCGCCGGCTCTGACAGAGGCAATTGCGATGGATGGATCGGCCAGTCCTTCAGGGTAACTGGCTGGTGTCAGTGTTATGACTCCAAATTGCGACATGTATTTAGCCTCGAAAATTTATAGGTCCCAAGAGAAACTATTAGGTGTGTGGGATATGCCCAGCCACACCAAGGCACCAATCCCATGACATCTAAAATAGTAAAGACTACATAGTAATGCGAGGGTAGTTGATTCCACCCCTAATACTAGAACAGATAGCACCCATTTTTCTATGCTTAAAACCGGTTGTCAGCAGCTGTTAAGCTCTCACTACAACTACGTTGTCGGGTGCGCGCAGATCGTAGATGATGCCGCGCCACTGAATACGATTGGTCAGGACTGAAAAAAGCGTCATCCATGGCAGTACAAGGTGCGCCAGTGGCAGCACTACACAAAAACTTGCCAAAGAATCATTTATGTATTGTTTGCGATCCGGGATGACTCTTTGCCATAAATTTTGCGCTCTTATCAGAAACCAAAGTTCGATAGGAAGAATAGTTAAACCTATTACAGTCGCCAAAAGCCAATCAGGATTTTGCGAAATCAGTCCGCCGACTCCGGCAATTAAAATGGTTATCAGCCAAATGGCCATAACAGTTGCACGAGCAATTGCTTTGCGCCAAAGCTTTGGATAGTAGACCTTTGTCAAAATCAGTTGGCGGTTGGTCCAGTCAAAAATTTCCGCCACGTCGGAGTCGCCATCGCTGGCAACCAAGCACTGCGGCACGAAGCGCACGGACATGCCGGCGTCTTTCACCAGTGTCGTCATCGACATATCATCGGTTGCTGCTTTCTGCCAGGAACCACGCACATCCAGCCTTTCGAAGTCGGGTTTTCTTATAGCCATAGCGCCGCCCCAGGCGTATGCCAAATTTGGATTGGCTAATTCCCAAGCAGTCATGCGATTCCAAAGAGCGCGTACAAGCGATGCCCAATTATTTTTGCTGGCTATGTAGAATCTGTAGCCGGTGGAAATGCCAACGCTGGGGTCTTCAAGTGGGGCTATCAAGCAACTTAGAAAATCTTCTCTGGCGATAACATCCGAATCGACAAATACAAAAACTTCTCTATCCGGCGATGCACAGCTAAGAGCCTTTAGTTGATTGTTCAGCTTTTGTGCGCACTTGTCGCTGACACCTGCTATGACAACTTGCGCCTTGCGATTGGGAAAAGATTTATGTGCTTCTTTGATGGCATTTTGCAAATAGGGATATGCCGAGTCCGTTTCTTGAGCGACGGCAAAAATAACTTCAAAGTCGCCATAGTCTTGACTCAATAGTCTCTGCAAATTGTCGGCGAAGCCGGGATCAACGCCTTTGCATGGCAAGACAACCGCCAGCTTTGGTTGATATGCGCTGGGTTTGCGCTTCAACTCGGCATCAACATAGTTGTAGAGCCGGCGAAAGGAAATTATTTGCGCCAGGCAAACAATAAGGGTAATTAGACTAGCCAAGACAATCAAAAACACTGAAAAGCACCTCTTCGTGCAAGTATAATGCCTCTAAAGGAATATTGATTAATGCGCAATATTATCTATAAATCGCTGTTTGTTTTGGGTCGGTCGGAAGTCAACGCTTTGGAGAAAGCGTCACATGCCCCATTGGCAGCCCAGAACGAAAGATTGCTTTCGATAGTAGGGGCAAACGCAAATTGCCAGTTTGGACGCCAATACAATTTCGCCTCAATTAAATCAGTTGCCGATTTTCAAAAGGCAGTCCCTATTTCTGATTATGACAAGCACAGACCATTCATTGATCAAATTGCTGCCGGCAAAAAATCCGTCCTCACGACAGAATCGCCGACAATGTTTGCCACCACTAGCGGCACAACTGGTGCACAAAAGCTCATTCCAATAACTCCTGGCTACATGATGGAATTTCGCCGCGCTTCTGTTGTTTCCGGTTTCAATCTTCTGAAAGATTTTCCAGGTTTGTCCAATGGTGTAGCTCTGACGGTCTTTTCACCGGCAGAAGAAGGCAGAACATCAGGCGGCATTCCCTTCGGAGCGATTTCCGGAAAGCTATTTCAAGAAGAGCCTGGCGTTGTTAAAAGATTTATTTCACCGCTTCCTTATGAAGTGTGCTTGATCAAAGACTACGAGAGTCGTTATTACACAATACTGAGACTTGCCTTGTGCTTGCCGGTGAGTGTGCTGATGACGCTTAACCCAAGCACAATTGTTCTTCTGGCAAAACGCCTGAAAACGTATGGACCGCAGCTCGTAAAAGATGTCGCTGATGGAACTATTAATCCGCCCAAGCCATTGCCTGAGCATGTGGCGTCAGCTGTAACTAAGCTGGTGAAGAAAAATCCTGAGCGAGCACGAGTCTTGTCGCATCTATTAGATCGCGATGAATTTGTGCCGCACAAAATTTGGCCGACACTAAATGTAATTTGTTGTTGGACCAAAGCAGCTGCTTCTTTCTATTTGATGGACTTCCCGGAACTCTTTGGTGATTTGCCGGTATCCGATGTGACCTACGGCGCCAGTGAAGGACGTGGCTCTGTCTATATGGGCAACAATAGGCAAATGCTTGCAGTGCGGTCGCACTTCTATGAATTCATTCCCGAATCGGAAATTGAAAGCAAAAATCCGACTGTGCTTTTAGCTGACCAACTTGAACAGGGACAGAACTATCACATTCTATTTACGACGTCAGGTGGTCTCTATCGTTATCATCTAAATGATGTGGTGAAAATAGTTGGGCGTCATAACCAAACGCCGTTAATCGAATTCCAGTATAAAGGCGGCAATGTTTCTTCCTTTACCGGTGAGAAAATAACCGAGTTGCAAGTGACAAAAGCCATGTCGGAAACTCTCAGGCAGTTAAACATCAAGTCACGCTATTTCACGCTCGTGCCTGAGTTTCGCCCTGAACCGCACTATGAGCTTTATTTTGAAGGTGAAACTGAAAGCTGTCCAAGCAATCTGGCTCAAGTATTCGATAAGCAATTGGCCAACTTCAATTCCGAGTATGCTACCAAGCGTGAATCCGAAAGACTACTTCCTGTAGAACTTAAACAGTTGCAGTCCGGCACATACGAAACATTGCGTAAGAAGTTAGTAGCGTCAGGAGTTCCTGATTCTCAGATCAAAATAAGTCATTTGAATCCGAAAGACGATCTAAAGCAAATCATTATTGGCTGTCAAATTCATCCGGTTCATCGCTAATTTCCATGGAAAAGACATCCATGTGAGATTCTACTCGTGTTTGCACAGGCGGCACTGAACCCAGGACCAATTCCAAGTTGTATGTCAGGTTGAATGTTATTTCGTCCATCTGAGCCAGTTGAACGGCTTCGACAATGCTGACAAAACATGGAATAAAAGCAAAGAACCAGGCAAGTCCGACAAGCCATGGTGAAATAGTCAAACTGCTGAAGGCATTGGCAGTAAGTGAAACCGCCACTATGAAAAATATGGAAAACCAACTTAATAGGACATATCCCGCGCCGCGTTCTTCCAAGTAAAAACGATGCATGCCCAAGCAACCCAAACAGAGCGCTAGTAGGGCGGCAACTGTTTTGTCTTTGCCGCGAATGATTTTTCTCGAAGCGATTTTGGCAACAAGATTTGCCCGCATCTCTTGTTCGCTTGCTTCATTCATTCGGCGCTGGTATAGCCGGTCGTGTTTAACGATAGGCTCGCCGCTGTGACCGCAAATGAAAGTATTTGCCGCCCGCGAATTGCGATAGCTATAAATCTCCGCTTCCGCCAGCAATCTTCTGCATTGTGGACAATACAAAGGAGCATACTTATAGTCTTGCCCTGCGATTGCATGGAAATTATTGTCGGCAGTGACGGGAGCTTCCCCGTTTGAATTTTTGCTCAGTGCGCTTAGTTTGCTTTGCAGCTTCGACTTGATGTCGTCATTTGGCGCAGTGTCGACAAGTATCTGATATTGTTGTAGAGCTTCTTCAACTTTGTCCAGCTTTTCTAGAGTGGATGCTAGTTTTCGCCGAACAAGGAATTCCTCGCCTGCGCCATTTTTCAATCCATGAGCGCGCTTGAGGGCCTCTGAAAAACAAACTGAAGCCTGACCATAGTCCTTTTGCTTGAGTGCCTGGGCTCCTTGTCCAAGCCAGCTCTGGTAGGCTTCCGCCAACTCAGGCTCCGCAACCATGTCTTCCGGCACCGTTAGCGCCGGCTCAGTTTCGAGGTCCGTGCCGCAATGGTGGCATTTGACCTCAAATGGCTCTATGGGGGATTGGCAATTTTCACATACGAGCATGTTATTACTTTGCCCAGTTTTGCCGGGCTGACGTCACCCAGCACATATTCTACGGGCATAATTATGTTAAGGAGTATGTGAAAGTGGCATACAAGCGCACAAAAACCCACTATCAGATTCTGGGAGTCGATCCTGATGTTGCTTCAGGAGAGATTAAACGCGCTTATCGGAAACTGGTTAAGAGCCACCACCCCGACCTTGAGCACCACAAGAAAAGTGATTCTGAAAAAGAAAAAGCTAACGAACATATGCGCGCTCTCATTGATGCCTATGAGACGCTCATGGACAAAGAACGCCGTGCTTACTATGACCGCTCAATAGGTATATCTAAACGCGGCAGATTTTCATTCGATACCAGCGCGGTTAGTGAGGATCAAGCTCGTGAAATGTATTTGGGCAAAGTATTCCACCCCGTAAGACGTGATGTTGGGCGTGTTCTGTCAGCGTACAGGAAACAACTTCGAGAATTGTCATTGGATATTTACGATGACGAATTAGTAGAAAATTTTGCAAATTATGTGGACCTCGTCGAGCAAATTTTGCGCAAAGCATCCAACTCACTTAGTCGTGAGCCATGTCCCAGATCACTGGATGCTGCTGTGCGCATGATGCGCTATTCAATTGCGCAAGCTGCAGATGCGCTTGAAGAGATGCGTTTCTTTTGCAAGAATTTTGATTACTCGCATTTGACTATGGCTGAGAGTTTAGTCCGCATTTCGCAGGACCTCTCGAGGCAAAGTCTAAGACTGACGCGCGGTTAGAAAATGTGATCTAAGACATCGGCTGTCAGCCAGCCTCTGCTGATGAGCGCTTCGCGCAATGTTACTGATTTGTTGTTTTGATCAATCAATGCTACATTGAGTTGATCTTCGGTGACAAGTCCAAGTTCTACGAGTCTTTGTCCCCATCTGTCTTCATGATCAGGTGGCAGGCGCAGAAGCTCTTGTTGTTTTAGATAATGGCCCAATTGTTTTTCTGTGATGTAACCGGCATTGACGAGAATTTCACCAATGAAAATATGGTGCGATTGAGTGTTGCGTTGAATTTCAAGTGCAGCATCCAACTGGTCGATAGTCAAAAGTCCACATGCTACAAGCATCTGTCCAATTTTGGGACGTACACCATTTTTGGCAATTTCGTTAATGAGTTCTTCCCTGTGCAGTTTAGTTAGCTGGTCGAGTGCTCCTTGAATGCGCTGTCGAATATCCTTTAGACGCGCAAGACCGGTTTTGGATTTTGCCATATCAGTGGAGTAGAGTGCGCGGAGCATCTGGGCGTATGCTTTCTTCACTTCCATGAGCGAAGTCGACTCAGATAGACCCAACATTAAATGGATGTCTTGCCCGCCAGCTAGTTCGTCTTCGTTCATTTGCAAACCCAGATTCTCATGCGACCAGGGATAAAGGGTATCCAAGGGCTGCCAAGGGGATCATCTTATTAGCTTGCCACCTAAACGTTCAAACTGTCAACTGGTCGGCTTCGCTATGCCTATAAGGTCATAGGGGCGGGCTTCTTGAACTTCCACTGGCACGAAGTCACCAATAATTACGTCGCCTGCCGGGTCTTTGACGTATACCTGGTTATCTACCTGTGGTGCATCCCACTGGCTTCTACCTACGTATAGGCCTTTAGCTTCGTCGAACCCTTCGATGAGAACTTCAATTGTTCTGCCGACTAATTTCTGATTTGCTGCAGTGGAGATTTCGTGTTGCAACTCCATTAAGCGCTTACGGCGTGATTTTTTGATTTTTTCCGGAATCTGATCGGGCATATTGCCGCTAGGAACTTCTGTCTGGCGTGAATAAGTAAATACGCCAAGTCTATTGAGCTTCTGTTCTTCAATGAAGTTATACAGATGCTCAAATTGCTCATCGGTTTCACCAGGAAAACCAACAATGAACGTTGAGCGGATAGCCACATCGGGGATGTATTTGCGGATAGCTTCAATAACTACTTCCGGCTTTTGTGGTCTCGCCATGTTGGACAATACTTGTGGATCGCTGTGCTGCAGCGGAATATCAACGTACTTAACTACTTTCGGTAATTCAGCTATTGTTTTTAAAAGTTCGACATTTGTTTCACTGGGGTAGAAATACATGATACGAATCCAGTGCAAGTCTTCTATCTCGTGCAACGCGCGCAGCAAATCAGCCAGTGCCATGCGCTTGTAGATATCTAGACCGTAATAAGTTGAGTCTTGCGAAATGAGGATGATTTCGCGCGCGCCATTTTTCACTAAGTATTTTGCTTCTTCGACGAGCGACTCAATGGTGCGTGAACGGAAATCTCCTCTCAGCATTGGAATGATACAGAACGTACAACGGTGATCGCAGCCTTCTGCAATTTTCAAATACGCTGAAGCGCCAAAGCCGATATTGAGACGAGGTAACACTTCCTCGTGATAGTCGTTTGGAACATCACTTACTTCAACGATGCGCAATGACGAATCAGCAATCACTGCTTTTACGACATCAGCAATTTTTGTCAGATCGCCTGTACCGACTAGTGCACGAGCCTCCGGAATTTCACCAAGCAATTCTTCTTTGTAGTGTTGTGCCAAACAACCGGTAATGATCAGCTCTTTGCCCTCGTCAGCTAGCTCAATCAATGTCTTAACCGACTCGCGACGAGCATCTTCAATAAAGGCACAGGTATTTATGAGGCAAAGCTGAGCCTCGTCATTATCGAAAGTAACTTCCAGCCCGGCTTCCTTGAGGATGCCCAACATAACTTCGGTGTCCGTCGTATTTTTCGGACAGCCAAGTGTAACTACGCCAATTTTAGGATTTTTCACGGGGAGATCCTTTTTGTAACGCTCCGGTTCCGTCTTTTTTGAGGTTGCTTCGACGACACATTTAGTGTCGTCTCCTTGCTTGCTATCAAGCAACCGTTGGCGGCTTCGCGGCGACCTGCTCATCGCAGCTCTCTGCTACGCCTTCTCGTGACTTTTCCCAGAGATAAACCCGACTTAAGCTTGTCAGGGGGTTGGAAGCCCTACATTATGGCATTTCCCGGCTAGAAAGCCAGGAATCCATTAGTGGTTCCCACATCAATGTTAATAACTAGTCGCTGTCGAGACGGCCTTCGGTGTAGCGGTAAGGCACGTCAATTGAGCGTGTGCCGCCGCCGCCCAGGGATTCGCCCGGGATATAGTCGCGGCTTGGAGTCTCATCGACATTGCGGTAGCGTTCACGTCTTTCTGTGGACTGAGCTGTGCGAGTTGGTCTTCTGGTAACAGCAGCCGGTTTTACATCACTTGGAGCTGATGTTGGAGCAGTAGCTTGTACAGGCTCGGTGGCTGGGGCTGCTGTTTTAGCCATAAAAGTGCGTTCGGCAACTTTGCCGGCTTCACCAAATGTCTCTGACTTGCCGTCGAAGGAGACAGCTAAGCTGCCGCCGTTGTCGGCGCGGACTCGCAGACCTTGTGCGTCTTGGAAGTCTCTGCGGTCACCTTGCTCAAGGTAGCCTGTGTAAAGGCTGTCGCCGGATGCTACGGACTTAACTTCTACCCAGACGTGTTGGCTGGCCGACAAAGATAGGCGGCTGGAACCATCTCCAGGTGTGCCGGGTTCAATTGCTGCTCCTCCCGGACCTGTTGATTGTCCGGACAATTGTGCAAAGCGGCTGGCGGAATCTTTTAGAGAAGCCAATGAAGGATCTGACTGATTGGCTTGATTGTTCAATTGCGTCATTGAAAGATAGGAAATCAAACCTATTACGACAACAATCCAAATAGCATTGAAGTAGATTGTCTTAAATGTTGGTGGAGCATCATTGTGGCGTCTGCCGTAATTTATCGGAGGTACGTAATGCGATTCGCCGGCCGGTTTTGCCTTTTTGGTAGAAGGTCCTTCAACAGCAAAACGGTATTCTTCCGACAGCCCATGTCCATCAAGCCCAACAATGTCGGCGTAGCGGCGTATATATCCGGCGACATAGACCGGCTCCGGCAAATCTTCGTCATTACCCGAGTCGATACCTTGCAAGTGGGCTACAGGAATTTTTGTTTTCTCGTATATATTGCGAAGCGTGAGATTCTGCGCTTCACGAGCGGTTTTTAGTTTCTGACCGATTTGAGCTAGTGGAGCGTCCATATTGATTGTTGACTGCATTGATTTCTTCTACTGTAAGGTAACGCCAGGTTCCTGGAGTCATCTTACCCAATTGTAACGCACCTATACCAGTCCTGACCAAGCGAATTACTGAATATCCAAGCTTTTCACACATGCGTCGAATTTGTCTGTTTCTTCCCTCTGTAATGACCAGCTCAAATGATGTTGTTGATTGAATTTTTTTACCGTGTTCTAACAATCTAACTTTTGCCGGCAGAGTAATTCCGTCGTCGAGTTCAATACCTGATGCCATGAGTTTTAGATCTCGGGGTGTCATAGAACCTTTGACAGTTACGACGTATCGTTTGTCGGTGTGCATGGACGGGTGGGTAAGCTTTTGGGTCAGGTCACCGTCGTTGGTCAGAATCATCAGTCCTTCCGATGCCAGGTCAAGTCGTCCGACCGGTCTTAAGTGTTGAAGATTCTCCGGGAGCAAATCAAGAATCGTTTCACGTTCTTGCTCGTCTTGGCAAGTGGTCACAATCCCAAAGGGCTTGTACATGGCAACGTATGTGTAGCGCTTTACGGCAATAGGCTTGTTGTCGACCATCAGCTTGTCTCTATCCGAGACAAGGACGCCAAAGTCTTTCACAACCTTGCCATTGAGTTTCACTCTTCCAGCTGCAATCAACTCATCCGCGTTTCGGCGTGAGCAAAACCCAGTTTTGGCAATAGCCTGGTTTATTCGAAGTGATTCATTTGACGCTCCGGTTACGGCTGCGCGTTTTGTCAACGCTTCGCCTTCACCTTCGCTTGCCTTCCGGCTTTTCCACGTTTGCTTCGCAGCGACCGGCTCATCGCCGCTCTTGCTTCGCTTCTTGTTGCCTGCGCGTGAAGAGGGCACCATATCTGGTGGCAGTTACTCTATGTCTTCGACAAGAGCGCGGCTGCCTTGTCCGCTAATTTCGTCAAAGCGAGATTTTAAATGTTCTTTTGTGCCGACAACAGTGTCATTTGCTTTGCGCAGCATGTCCTGTCCTTTGACTTGCATATCGCCTAATGCAACTTCAGCTTTGTCCTTGAAGTTGGAAATTTGGTGCTCGGCTTCATGGTAGAGATCATCCGATGTTTCGGCGATTTGCTTTCTCATTTCTCTGCCCGTCTTTGGAGCATAGAGAATTCCGGCAACAAAGCCGCAGAGTCCTCCGAATAAGAGTCCACCTAGGAAATTACTTGAGTTTGACATTAGTTTCTCCTCTTGCTTCGCTAAGCTGCTTTGCCGGGTAATCGATGTCATCATCATCATTCCCAGAAAGGTAAGCTTTTAGTCCGGCAAATAATCCGGCGCCAAAAACGCTGGAGTGTTTCTTAGCCTGCCCGGCTGCTTCTCCAACCGAACCGGCTACGTTTTCCACTTGATGCGTAACTTCGGTAAGGCGGGCAGCCGTAACGTTGGGCAAACGCTTAATACCATCCATTACTTCGCGCACTTCAACAACTGTGGGAACCACTTCGCGGTCCAAAGTATCGGCAAGTCTTTCATATGCAGTGAGTGTGCGGTTGGCCTGCGCTGTTAGCTGCGAGATACAGAAAAACAACATGCAACCAATGAATGCAAGAACTGCTACCGATACGGCAACGAAGACATCGAGCACTGATGAACTTGCACCTGCGTGTGCCAAAGTTGGATCCACGGAAATCCCCTTTCTAGCGGTGTTGGAAAGGCAGTACGGAGGATCCCATTTCTAATTCTTCGCGCTTTTTGGCAGCAGCAAGTTTGCCTGCGGCAACGGCGCGCTTTAGACGCATGGTCTGTTCTTCAACAACCAGCTGCAGATAATTCAAAGCGGACGCATAAACATCAACTGAGTCATCTACTAATTCATTCATGCGTGAAGGAATTTCTTTAGCGTGTTCTTTAATGACACCACGAACTTCGGAGCCTGGTTTTGGTGCGGTCAACAACGCTACTGTGAATCCGCCCACGGCTCCTATTGCCAAACCGAGAAACAGTGAACCAATTCCGGAGCCACTATTTGAGGATTCATTTGCCATGGGGTTTTCTCCAATTCCGTGACTTTGGTCAGCTAATTAGGCTTTTGACAACCTCTTGATTTCGCCGGTCACGAAAAGGCGAAACCTTAGTAAATTAACACTTTACTAGGAGTATACACCAAATTCAGGGCTTACTTACTTGCTGACAGCTACTGTACTCTTTGCATGGAAGAGTTCGTCGAGCAAATCGCATAGGTGCTCGGCAATGGCGCGTTTTGGCATGCGGGGCAGATTTTCTTTGCCACCATCAGCAGTGAGAATTACTACTGCATTGTCGTCGGAGCCGAATCCAATATCAGGCACTGTAATGTCATTGCCTACAATTGCGTCCAGATTCTTGCGCGCCAGCTTTTCTGCTGCGTGCACCATAAGGCTTTCCGACTCTGCGGCAAAACCTATTATCACTTGGTCGTTTTGTTTCATCCGACCAAGCAAGTCCAGAATATCAGGGTTTTTTGTCAGCTCTAAAACCAAGTCATCCGATTCAGTCTTCTTTATTTTATGAGCGGAAAAAGCTAGTGGTCTGAAGTCGGCGACGGCAGCCGTCATAACAAGAGCATCGCAACTGTCGAATTCCGACTCCACTGCTTCTTGCATGTCTTGTGCCGTCTCAACGAGTATCACGGGATATGGGCGCTCAACACCTACGGTTGAAACTAGAGTGACGTCAGCTCCTCGGGCATAGGCAGCGTCAGCCATGGCAATTCCCATCTTGCCTGACGAGCGGTTGCCAATAAAACGAACCGGGTCAATTGCTTCGCGTGTGCCACCACCGGTAACCAAAATATGGCGTCCGCTAAGCATCGGTCCGGTCAACATAGTTGACGCGATGCTTGTCAAGATGACGTCAAGTGAGGCCATCTTTCCTTGACCGAAATCACCGCAGGCAACTTCGCCAATGTCAGGTGGAATAACTTCGTAACGATAGCGATTCTCGAGGACATTCAAATTGTGTTGAGTTGCCGGGTGCTCAAACATATTAGGATTCATGGCTGGAGCCAGCATTACTTTGGCTCTGCTTGCCATGACAATAGTCGTCAAAAGATCGTCGCAAATACCTGTCGCCAATTTGGCGATGAGATTGGCCGTAGCAGGAGCCACGAGCAGCAAATCAGCTTTCTGAGCCAATTCTATGTGTTCCGGCTTCCATTCGCCAAGCGAGTCAAATTGTTCGCAATGGACAGTATTTCTGGTCAAAGTCTGAAATGTTAGGGGGCTGACAAACTCCTTGGCGTTGCTAGTCATAACGACGTGAACGCTGGCGCCCATCTGTCTTAGCCCGGATGCCAGGTCACATGATTTATATGCTGCGATCCCGCCCGAAACGCCCAGAATGATAGTTTTACCGTTTAATGGCTTCAACTCTTTCAACGATTCACCGTCTGATCTTCTCATGCCAATTATTTCCCGACTTTGTCCAGCATTTTCACTATGTCCTATATAGTATTATAATCGACGATTACGCTCCGGTTGCGCTTTGCTTCACCTTCGCTTGCCTTCCGGCAACCGCTAATCGCTATGCTGCGACCTGCTCATCGCAGCTCTTGCTCCGCTTCTTGAGCCTGACATGACTGAAATGAGAAATTTATGTCCAAATACTATGTTACTACCGCTATTGATTATGTGAATGCCGCTCCGCACATTGGGCATGCCTTGGAGAAGATTGCTGCAGACATTCTTGCTCGTTACTATCGCTTGAAGGGTCATGATGTTTTCTTTCTTACAGGCGTCGATGAGCATGGTTCAAAAGTTGAGAAAGCAGCCAAGGCTAAGGGGTTAGAACCGCAAGCATTTTGTGATGAGATGGCCGCTAAGTTTCAAGACGCATGGAAGCAATTGAATCTTTCCTACAATCGCTTTATTCGCACGACTGACGAAAAGCATTGCAGCGCAGTGCAAGAACTTTTCCAGATTATGGAGAAGAAGGGTGACATTTACAAGAATACCTACAAGGGTCTTTATTGCGAAGGCTGCGAAGACTTTGTTCGCGAGCGTGATTTAGATGAAGACGGTAATTGTCCCAATCATAAACAGCCACCAATTATGTGTCTGGAAGAGAATTACTTCTTCAAGCTGACAAAGTACAAAGACAAGTTGCGCAAGTGGCTCACCGATAATCCGGATGTGTTAATTCCTGATGGCAGACGTAAGGAAGTGCTTAATCAGTTAGATGATGAGGAGTTTGGTGACTTCAGTGTTACTCGCGCAAGAAGCTCTCTGTCTTGGGGTATTCCAGTTCCTGGCTCGCCTGATCAAGTTATCTATGTTTGGATTGATGCGCTCTCAAATTATTTGACCGGTGTAGGCTACGGTGGCAACAAAGAGCAGTTTGAAAAATTCTGGCCGGCTGATTTACATTTGATAGGCAAAGACATCACCAAGTTCCATGCTATTTATTGGCCGGCAATGTTGATGGCAGCTGATTTGCCGTTGCCGAAGCGCATTTCTGTTCATGGTTTCTTAACGGTAGAAGGTCAGAAGATAAGCAAGAGTTTGGGTAATGTGATTGATCCCAAGCAATTAGTGGAGCGCTTTGGTGCAGACGCTGTGCGCTTTTATTTGTTCGCTGCGGCGCCGTTTGATAAGGACGGTGATTTTAGTCACGAAGACTTTTTGAACAAAGTCAACTCCGAATTGGCGAACAACTTAGGTAATTTGCTCAACAGAACTTTGACACTTGTTGGTCGTAACTGCGAAGGCAAAGTACCTGATGGTCAATTTGAGAACAATCTACGCGAAGAATCTAATGAGATTCATGCCGTTGTCGAAAAGCACATTAAGCAGTGCGAGTTTGCAAAAGCGATAGAAGCAATTTTTGCTTTAGTTGATCAAGCAAACAAATACATGAATGATGAAAAGCCTTGGACTCTGTTCAAAGATGGCAACGCTGCGCAAGGCAAGACAGTGCTGTACACAGTGCTGGATATTTTGCGCCGTACGGCCATTGAGATTTATCCATTCACGCCTACGCTTGCGCAAAATATCTGGTATCAGCTAGGCTTTGACGACAAGCTTGATGAATTGAAGGCTGAAGGTGCTTGGGATTTAATACCAGCCGGACAAGCTGTTCGCAATGAAGGACCAATATTCAAGCGCCTTGAAGAAGTGACCGCGTAAAATGAATTAGCGCGAAGCTAAAAGAACGGAGAAGTAATAAAGTTCGCTGTCTTTGTCTGCTGCGTTGTCGTTGCTTGCTTTGAGTTCGGCAAGTAGATCGGAGACGCGGTTCATCACGCGCTCTCGTTGTTCATCTGACAGCATTGCCATACCGAACTTGATAATTGGCTCTTCAGGCGATTCAGTTTCCTTTTGTTGTTCAAGAGTCTTTTCCGTCTCGTTGAGCAAATATGCTGAATGTAATTGTTTGTCGCGCCAAACAAAAGTGGGATATACCCTGCGGATTGATTTCGAACCTTTTCCTTCGTCAACTTCGATAACGCCAAGACGTTTGAAGTCATTAATTATTTTCTTTACCGGCTTTGTTATTTCGTTGGACTTTGCTGCTTCTTCCAGATCGCTTTCGCTTACTTCTTCTTCGCTATGAATGAACCATAGTAGAGGCATCAAATCCAAATTGTCTTTGAAATATCTGGCAGCTTCTTTTTCCAACATGCTGAAATTTAGTCGTAGCGCATTAAGAAAACTATTTCGATAAGCTTGATCGATGCTTTCTTTCTCTTGCGCCAACTCTTCACCGCTCATGCGCTGTTTGGCAGGCAACATGTTCTTGAAATGCTCTGTCACATCGGTTGGAAGAATGTCTTTTAGCAGATGGTAATAAAAGGCCTTACTATCGACCTCTAGCGCGTCGCACAACGAGCGGGCCGTCTCGAGCCCTAGCTTCCTCTTGCCTATCTCTATCTCGCGATAATAAACGTAAGTGATTGGTAATCTGTAACTTCTCAGATATTCATTGACGTTGGTATACCCGCGGCTCAATCTCACTGACCGTAGGTAATTTCCGAGATGCGTACTAGTAGAAGTTGTACTGCTCATTAAAGACGTCATTATAACCGTATCGACGCAAGCGTCAACATCTCGATGTTGCCAAGCTTAAAGCCGCTGGTGGACTTAACTATTTAGGCTAATAGTTTAAGTCAAAAATGGTGTCACATATGGTGGCAGTGTAGATTTAGAAACTCTTCCAAGACGCCCAGCGATAAAGTACGACTTTATCGTAGATGGGTTTTTCTTTTGGGTCTTTAGGTGGATAGAACGCTTTTATGCTGTCTGTTGTTGAAACCAGTTTTGTTGATGGGTCGTAAGACGCTACACGTCCGTTCCCGAGGTAAACAGCACCTTCGGCTCTGTGTCCGCCATGAGGGTAGGCGATGATAATATCGCCGGGCTGCTCTTGTCCAAGCGGATGCGCGTAAAAGTGATTAGGGTCTTTAATGTCTCCTAGCGTAAAAGCAATCTCTTCAACAGTGTTGCCCATCGATTGCCGTCCGACTACGCGCTGAAGAATCATGTTCAGGAAGCATGCAGAGGGATCCATCCTGCTTATTTCTGATGGATGTGAATCCATCATAGGATGCTGATTTAGATCGAGAGCAATGCGCATGGTTGACTGAACAACTGCATTCTCCGGATTTCTATATGCTTTTCGCACATCCATAGGATGAGGCATTGTAGGAAGCGTGGGCGCATAAGGTCTGCGGCAGAATGGAGTTCCAGGCTGGTAGGTGTAGCATCCCGGATTATAGGGTGGGAGCTTAGGCAAGCATTCAGGATAAGGATTTTGTTTCCAGGATTCAGGATACGGATGTTTTTCTCTGCCGTGCACGTTGCCGTAATCCGGCAGTTGTACTGGAGTTTCAACCGGTTTCTCGACAGGCTTATCTTCGCCTTGCGGTACACCAGGCATATCGACCATGCCGTCGGCAATGAGGATGGGCTTTTCTTGAGAATTAGCTTTAGGAGAAAATGCTTGGGCCGCGAACTCTTTTAGGGAGTCCGGTACGTCTGTTTCTGTAATTGAACCGACTAATCGATCACTAGCCATTGGTCGCTCCCAGCTGCTTACTGTCTATATTGCTTTAGACAGAATAATTAAGCAATTGGTGAGGGATCGGTTTCTCCCATGCTTAGGGCCCGGTTTTACCCATTTTTGAAGATGATTTCTTCTTTGGGCGCCTGTAATCAGGTCTTGCGGCCAAAGTAAGCGAGTAGAAATATGGCTTGGCGGTCTTGCTTGGGGTGTCTTGTCCGGCTGTTAATTCAGATATCAGATCGGAAATACGATTCAAAACTTTTTCGCGCTCCGAAGGGCTCAACGAAGTGACTCCTTGATGCAAGTTAGGGTCAATGAGATCGTCGTCGAATGAATCATTCAGTTGCTTTACAGATTGCTTAGTTTCATTGAGCATATTTTTCAGCTCTTTGGACTGATCTGTCACATCAAGCGTGCCGTTATTCTGCAGAATCAAATGCACAAAGCTGTCCATTACATCTTTGGGCAATAAATCCTTGAGCAGATGCGTGTAAAAGACTCGATAGTCGACATGGAGTGCTGAACAGAGAACTTTGGCACTTTCAAGACCAATCTTGCGCTTGCCTATCTCAATATCTCGGTAATAGACATAACTAATCGGCAGTTGGTATTTGCGCAAATATTCATTTACGTTGGTATATCCGCGAGACAATCTTGTCTCCCGAAGATAGTTACCTAAATTGGTCCCCGGTTGAGCGCTGCTCATTTGTTACCTACACTGAAAATCAGCACAAGTAATTAATACCTTGTTTTTCCGCGTAATCAAGATCGGCGTATCAAGCCAATATGTCTGGTGGTCAATTGTGCAAAGAAAATTCCTCTCTTTTCACGGCCTTTCAAAATGCGCAAAAGCAGTATGCTGTCTTGCTTGTAGCCAACAGGAGGATTGAGGTAATCAACCACATGTTTAAAAACAAAATTGTTAGATTATTACATTAGTTTGCTAAAAAACAGCTATGGCAGTCTAATATGAGCCACTGCTAGTGATACCACTTGAAAATGGATAACCGGATAAGTTATGTCGATCTCATTGAACAACGAAATGTGTTTGTCCAATTGTGATAATGTCGCCTGGCTTTAAAGGTTCGCGCACAATAATTTGTGAACCATTTAGTTTGGTGCCGTTCTTGCTTCCCAAATCTTCGACGAAATACTTACCGCCTTCAAAAGTAATTTGTGCATGGTGCCGTGAGACATAAAAGTCTTCACCTAGCTGCACATCACAATCAGGATCGCGACCAATGATTGCTTTGTTAGACTTCAGGCGGAAATTAACGACAGGACGAAGTTGAGCAAGACTCATCACCTCAGCAGGCTTGGGTGTATTTGCCTTTGTTACTGTTGCTGTGCGATGTTCACCAACTGCATGTTCTTTGCAGAATGAACACTCTGCTTCGGTCATGACGCGAAGGCAATACTTGCACAGAATTACTGTCGGGTTATTTGCTGTTATATCGGACATCTTTAGAACCTACCAGTCCCCTGAATTTCCATTATAAACTTAGTGACGCCGTTTGGGTTTTTGTGGCGCCTGTGTACCTTCGGCGGCGGGTTTTTCCACCGGTCCTATGGCAAAGAATTTCTCCAGCACCTGTCGGGCAATTGGCGCCGCCGCTGAGCCACCGTGACCGCCGTGCTCAACGAAGCAGCAGATGGCAATTCGGGGCTTATCGGCTGGTGCGTAACAGCAAAACCAGGCATGGGTCTTGCTTCCAGCCGGTGGCGCTTCGGCAGATCCCGTCTTTCCAGCTACCTCAACATTTCCAAGCTTAGTGGCGCCGCCTGTACCGGAGGCTACAACCGCCTTCAGTCCACGCAAAACTACATCCAGATATTCCGGCTTAACCTTCACGACTTCTCTGGCAGGGGGCGGAATTTGCCTGTTGCCAATCTTAATAACGAAGTGTTCGTCAGGGATTTGACCCTTCATGCCGATGCCGGCAAACATGCGCGCGCCCTGAGCAGGTGTGACCTGCAAGAAAGTCTGTCCAATGGACATGTGCAGGGTGTTGCCTGGATACCAGGGTTCATGCCAGTTCTTGAGTTTCCAGGCTGAATCAGGAACAAGTCCCTTTCCCTCGTGCGGCAATTCCAATCCTGTTGGGCGACCGGCGCCGAACTTTAGCCCCCATTCGCGAATTTGTTCAGGGGTCAATTTAAGGGCCATTTGGTAGAAGGCCGAGTCGCGTGACCAGGCAAGACATTTAACAAGGTCATAGAGTCCCGGTGTCGAAGTCCAGTCATGGAAGAAGAAGTTACCTAAAGCCATGCCGCCTGAGACGTGCAACTTCGTGTCCGGATTTACTACCTTATTATCCAGAGCTGCTAACAAAGTAATGGCTTTCCAAATTGAACCCGGAGGGAAACCTGACAAAGCTCGGTTATATAAAGGATGGTCGGGAGCATTCAATTCTTTCCAGACGCTTGGTGTAATACGTCTGGTGAAAACATTGGGATCAAAGCTTGGCCGACTAACCAGACAAAGCACTTCGCCGGTTTGCGGATCAATGGCTACAACCGCGCCCTGCCTCTTGCCCAAAGCGTCATAGGCGGCCTTTTGTAGATCGAGATCAATACTTAGTACGACTGGTAGTCCAGCTTGTGGGTCTTTGGTCACAACAGGCTTGGCTGTTTCGGCTGAGAAAGATTGCCCAAGTGCGTTTACTCTGACGCGCTGTTCACCATCTACTCCGCGCAGCTGCTCATCGTAGAGGCGTTCTATACCGTCCTGACCAACAATGTCACCCATGCGTCTTTCCGGTCTGCGACTAAGCTGTGAGGAAGTTATTTCACCTGTATAGCCAAGTACGTGTGCTACCAATGGTCCTTGAGGGTAGTTGCGGCTAATATCCGGCAGAATATCTACGCCCGGCAAAAACAATTGCTGTTCAAAAAAGCGACCGACAGTTTTTAAATCTAAGTCGCGCTCAATTACAACAGGCACTACTGAATTGGATAGCTTGGCTTTCTTCAAGCGTTCATAAAGTTCAAGCGCCGGCTGATCCAGAACTCTGCCCAAACGCAAAGCTAAGTCGGTAAGTTGCTTGCCGTCATCAGGAATTTGTCGTGATACGGCTGTCAGAGAAAGTGACTGCTTGTTGGTGGCTATCAAATTACCGTGGCGGTCATATATCAAACCGCGTGGTGCGCGCAAGAATGTGACGCGAGTGGAATTAGCTACGGACATTGTCTGGTAGTAGTGGTTTTGTATTACTTGCAGCCAAACAAGACGAGCCATCAGAAGCAACATTGCGCCTAAAAGAATGGCGGCGATGACAAAACCTTTGCTTTTTGCCGAGCTTATCTCGCGAACAATGTTTCTCTGGTTCTGTTGTTCAGCCAATTTACGCAGTAAATCTTGTGGTGATTGGGACTGCGTCATTGTTCAAGCACTGCCTCTGATCTGCGGAATTCGTACCAATCACGAAGCGGGAAATAAACAAAGGGTGCAATCAATGCATTGAGCAATGCCTCCGGCAATATCATGTGGGATAGATGATCAAATACATAGGGTCTGCCCATGATTCCTAATTGCAAAGCCATAATTCCTTCGGCCATAACAGTTGCTAAAAGAGTCAGTGGAATACAAAAAAGCGTTTCTTGATTCAAATTTTTCATTGAAAAATAGCCGGTGATAAATCCAATTAGAGGAAACGCTATTGGATAAACGGGCGAAACAGACGAATAAAGTGCGGCAAACAGAGCACCGACTAATAAACCTGTAACAGATCCGGACAAGAGTTGCCTCAAGAAAATTGCCGATACAGGCAAAATCCTCAGTTGATCCGCTCGCAATTCCGGAAGTGATGAGCCAACTACATAACCCCACAACACAGTAACCGTGAGAGGCAGATTACAAATAGCTCCCTGAAAAAAGAGTTGATTGAGAACCGTTAGCTGTAAGATCCAGGCGGCGCTACATGCCAAAGTAACGATGGCAAGATCGATGGACTTTTTGCGAGTTTTCATCGACAGAATAGCCATCGTTCTATAGCTCCTGTGGCGCTACCACCAAAACTTGAGTCAAGTTGAAGAAGTTTTCTGAAAGCTTCACGTCAATGGATAAGGTTGTGCCATTTGCATCTCTGCGAACGGCGGCAACTGTACCAACCGGGTGTCCTGAAGGGAATATACCACCGTTGCCCAGCGCGGTAACTTTGTCGCCTACTTCTACTGATGTTCCAACAGGAATGTAATCAATTACCGGTGATTTTTGTTGACGTCCGACTAATACACCTGGTTGATTTATGCGTTCAATTAATACACCAAGCTTTTGATCGGGGTCGGTCAATAAGCGAACAACCGCTGCCTTGTCGGAAGCACTTACCACTTGTCCAACTACGCCGTTGCTCGTAATTACAGCAGAACCGGCCTTAATATTGTCCAGTTTGCCGCGGTCGATTGTTACTTGTTCAAACCAATTGTCGGGATTGCGCGCAATGATATCGGCGGCCATGGTACGTCTATCAGAAGACGAACGCAGGGCTAACAGCGCGCGAAGTTTTTCTACGTCTTTGGCTTGTTGCTTAAAACGGGTAACTTCCAATTCCGAGTCGGCTAGTTTTTTCTCAAGGTCCTTTATCTTCTGCGATGAGGCAAGTAATTTTTTGGCCATGTCGCCTGTTGATTGCAACTGATAGGCGCTCTTGCTTATAAAGGCGGTTACAAGACTATGTGTCGTTAAAACCAGTCCACTAACAGGACCAGCTATCATCCAAATGAGCAATAGCAAGAAGAGTACTTCTGCAACAGCCTCAGTACTTATAGGTAGCCTACTTGGATTGGAGGCTGCCATTTTTAGTTCTCGCTAGCAGACTGCTCTAATACGCGCCTGTAAGTCGGATCGAACAACATTTTGCCCGTGCCTATTGCCACACACGACAATGGATCGTCGGCGACAAATACAGGTACTTCTGTTTCATTGGTGATTAATTCATCCAAGCCTTGCAGAAGCGCTCCGCCGCCGGATAAAACAATACCGCGATTGAAAATGTCGGCAGCTAGTTCCGGTGGAGTTCTCTCAAGAGTTCTCTTAATAGCTTCAACGATTGAAACGAGCGGCTCGGATAAAGCTTCGCGTACTTCGCCACGGCTAATTGTTACTGTCCGTGGTAAGCCGTTTATTAAGTTCAAGCCGCGCACTTCATAGCGATCGTTTTCGCCGGATTTGAAAGCTGAGCCGAGACGGAACTTAATTTCCTCGGCAGTTCTTTCCCCAATTGCCAGGCTGTGAACCTTCTTCATATATTGAATGATTGACTCATTCAATTCGTCCCCGGCAACTCTAATTGATTCGTTGACGACAATTCCAGATAAGGAGATGACAGCAACCTCGGTTGTGCCGCCGCCAATATCGACAATCATTGAGCCTGTCGGCTCCGTTACAGGCAGCGCCGCTCCGATAGCGGCAGCCATTGGTTCTTCAGGAAGATAAACTTGTCCGGCTCTTGCGTTGTAAGCTGCATCTCTGACGGCTCGACGCTCAACACCTGTCACGCCGGACGGAACGCCGATGGCGATATCGGGCTTCATAAAAGTCTGTTTGCCGATGACGCGTTCGATAAATTTCTCGAGCATCAAGCGAGCGTATTTGAAATCGGCGATGACACCGTCACGCAGTGGACGCGTAGCCTTAATGCCCTGAGGTGTTCGTCCGATCATTGCTCTGGCTTCCTCGCCTACTGCCAGAACAACTCTTGTTTCATCGTCAACGGCAACCACTGATGGTTCACGAAGAACAATGCCTTGATTGTCAACATAAATCAAAGTGTTAGCGGTACCGAGGTCTATTCCTACAGCGCGACAAAAATGGCGTTTAAACATAAGCTCGAGCAACCTGCAAAGAAGGAAATGCCACCAATTGAGCTAAATATAGCATTATTTAAAGAACGGGCGCATGACTTATTTAACGCTCCGGCAACCCAAGTTCGCTTCGCTAATTACTTCGTCTCAGAGACGACTCTGTAGGCCATGACTGCCTGACGTAATACCGTCATCGGTTCTTGCCCGTCGGCAACGAGTGAAAATGCGTACTCATCAAACCAACGAATTTTGCCTGTTAGTTTGTCGCCGTTGACAAGATGGAATTCTACTTTTGCCTGTTCGCGAATGAGACGCTGCATTTCCGCCACTGATGGGCCTTTGTGCTCTTGTCCGCCAACAAACATTTAAACGAATTCCTCCTAACTCGTAAAGAGTACTTAGGCTGACCTTTGGTGTCAAACCCTATTTACCGTTGTACTCATAGAAACCACGACCGGTTTTACGACCAAGATGACCAGCCGATACCAGTTGTTTTATTAGGGGGCAAGGACGGTATTTGGGATCGCCAAAACCTTCGTTTAGCGTTTCTAAAATGTGTTGGCAAATATCCAGCCCGATGAAGTCGGCTAAGGCCAAAGGACCCATTGGGTGGTTGTAGCCAAGTGTCATACCCAGGTCAATTTCTTCTGGACTTGATAAGCCTTCCATCAGGGCAAACGCTGCTTCGTTGATAAGCACTAGTCCTAAGCGTGTGGTGATGAAACCAGGCATGTCACGCGAGCAGATGAGCACTTTGCCTAGATGTTGACCGAACTGGCGAATTTTTTCGATGGTTTCAGTCGATGTATCCAGTCCAGGAATAATTTCCACCAACTTCATGATGTGCGCCGGCGAAAAGAAGTGCATCCCGATGAAAAGACTACGGCGCTTGGTTGCCGATGCCAGGGTGGTTATTGGCAGCGAAGACGTGTTGGAGGCAAAAATTGTTGAGGGCTTGCAAGTCTTATCCAAAATTTCGAAGAGTTCTCTTTTGGCTTCGACATCTTCGGCAATTGCTTCAATAACTAAGTCACAATCAGCAGCATCTTTGTCGGAATCACTGAACTTGATCCGCTTCATGACGTCAGCCAGCTGCTCTTGGCTGATAAATCCTTTTTCGACAGCGCCTTTGCCCATTTTCTCTATTGATGCTTTAGAGCGCTCAAGAGATTGTGGATATATATCGTATACATTGACGCGTGCATTTGTTTTGCTGGCAATGAGGTAGGCGATACCAGAACCCATGAGTCCGGCTCCGGCGACAAAAACGTGCGAAAAGGTCATAACGTGGCTTTCCTTGAGGTGCAAGAGCGCTTGGCATCTAGTCTTGTGAAACTTGAAGATCCTACCATTGGCAGGCGTGATAGATTTATGTAAGCTCTAATGGAGCTATATGAAAAGTGAGGCAAGTGTTGCGATGAGCAATACGCAGCCGAGCGAACTTCGGTTGCTGGATAGCGGGCGAAGGCACAAGTAAAAAACCAATCATGTCGTTAAGTGGCATGTGACCGGAGCTATAAATGTTATTTTCGAAGGTTCTGATCGCTAACCGGGGTGAAATTGCCGTTCGGGTAATTACAGCATTGCGTGAGATGGGGATAAAGGCGGTTTCTATTTATTCAGCGCCTGATAAGCCATCAAGGCATGTTTCATTGGCTGATGAGTCATATGAACTCACAGGACCACCCAATAAGGTTTATCTGGATGGAAATCAAATTATTGAGATTGCCAAAAAATCGGGCGCCCAGGCCATTCACCCAGGTTATGGATTTTTGGCTGAGAATGCTGAGTTTGCTGAATCCTGTGCAAAAGCTGGAATTACCTTCATTGGACCAAAGCCTGATGTAATTCGTCGCATGGGTTCAAAAGTTGAATCACGTCGTGTGATGGAAGCAGCAGGAGTGCCTGTCGTGCCCGGTACATTGAATCCGGTTTCTACAGTTGAAGCTGTAAAAGAGCTCGGTGTTCAATACGGTTATCCTTTGGCAATTAAAGCCTCTGCCGGTGGCGGCGGACGCGGGTTGCGTGTTGTTCGCAAGGAAGAGGAAATTGAATCGGCATTGGCCGGCGCCCAAAGAGAAGGCACCAGCTATTTTGGCAGCGGCGAAGTCTATGTTGAGAAATACTTGGACAAACCTCGCCACATCGAAATTCAAATTCTGGGTGATAACCAAGGAAATGTCGTTCACTTGTTTGAGCGTGACTGCTCAAGTCAAAGACGTCATCAGAAATTGCTGGAAGAAAGTCCGGGTGTGCACTTACCTCTAGCACTGAAACATAGAATGTTCGATGCCGGTATTGCCGGTGCAAAAGCATTGGGTTACACTTCAGCCGGCACCATTGAATGCCTAGTCTTCGGTGACGAGTTTTATTTCCTGGAAGTAAACACCAGAGTACAAGTAGAACACCCGATTACGGAAATGATTACAGGCGTTGATATCGTCAAAGAACAAATTCGCATTGCAGCAGGCGAGCCAATTTCCTTTAAGCAAAGCGATATAACCGCTCGCGGACATGCAATTGAATGTCGTATCAACGCAGAAGATCCGTTCAAGCAATTCATGCCGTCGCCGGGAAAAATTACAAATTGGAAAGAGCCTCGTGGCTCTTGGGTGCGTGTTGATTCGGCTTGCTATTCGGGCTATGAAATTCAACCTTTCTATGATTCGCTTTTGGCTAAGCTCATTGTCTGGGGTCGGACCAGAGATGAAGCTATTGCTCGCACTAAACTTGCCTTAAAAGACTTTGTTATTGAAGGGGTCGCAACGACTATTCCTTTCCATTTGCTCTTACTTGAAGACAAGAATTTTGTGGAAGGCAAAATCGACACTATGTTTGTCGAGCGAGACTTCAAGAAAACCCTGACAGAGCGTGCCGCCGATTTTCCAAAACCTGTGGCTTCCCCTGCGCAACCTAAAGGGACTTCTTTGGCGCCGGCAGATAATGCGCAAGTCAAACGTGTTGGTCCACGCAGCTTTGAAGTGAATGTAAATGAACGCACATTTACTGTTGCTGTCACAGAATTGGTGGAAGGCAAAACAGCAATTTCTGCCCCAGCCGTAAGTTCAACCCAATCTGCACCGGCAATCAAAGCTGAGACTAACGGTCACTCCGGTAACGTGCGTGCCGAGATGCATGGACTTGTGAAAGAAATCTTTGTCAAAGAAGGGCAGCAAGTTTCAGTAGGGCAAAAGCTTGTTTTGTTTGAAGCAATGAAAATGGAGTCGGAAGTTCTTGCGAAGAAAGCCGGTACTGTTAAAACGATCAAAGTAAAAGCAGGCGAAACTGTTGAAGGCGCAGCTGTCATGCTTGTGGTTGGAGATTCATAGGCAATGCGTATTGGCAATGGCTTTGATATTCATCGCCTTGTTGAAGGGCGCAAGCTGATATTGGGCGGTGTGGAAATCCCTCACGACAAGGGAGTCGAAGGACATTCTGACGGTGACGCTCTAACTCATGCGGTAATAGATGCGCTATTAGGTGCCTCTGCTCAAGGAAATATCGGCACCTGGTTTTCACCTACGGATCCAAATATAAAAGGCATCAGCAGCTTTGAAATGTTGGCCGCGGTTGTGGCAAAGTTGGGCGAACTGAATTATTCAATTACTAATGTCGACACTGTAGTAATTTGTGAAAAGCCGAAGCTGTCACCTCATTACGAGGAAATGCGCCGCGGACTAGCTGGTGTGTTGAAAATAGATATCGATCAAGTGAGTGTCAAAGCAACAACGGCAGAACGCTTAGGTCCTATTGGTCAAGGTGAGGCGATTGCTGTTCAAGCAGTTGCCCTCATCGAAAAATCTAATTGAGGACTTTTGCAAAGAGACCCCTTGCAGCGGCATAATTATGGTTGGTAATAACCGTAGAGTAAAATTTGCAATTATAAAAAAGCAATTGCGGTGTATTCTCGTCTCATAATGGCTTCCACACATGATGACCGACACTGCCATCATAAAAAGTTTTGCGCGCATTAAATCAACTCTGCTGGGGAAAACCCTGAGGACACTATACACAACCAGAGTAGTTTTGATGTTTCCTTAAGAGACCAGTTTGCTCCTGTGTCGAGGCAAATTGCTGTTAGTTTGCGCTCAAAAAGTGCTAGCTGCATAGATAACTATTGCAGCAATATGTTCCTTGGTGGACCGGCAACTTTGGTTTTAGTCTATTTGATTTGTGAAACGAGCGAAAAGTATTTGACGAACATTTTCATGCCGCCTGAGGCTTGTTGCCAATCGTAGTTTTCGTTAATGGCGTGGTACCCGTGTTCCGGCAGCGACAATCCCAAGAATGTAATCGGTACACCGAGAATGTCGTTCATGCTTACGACTGCTCCAATTGAACCGCCCTCGCGGGTGAATGCCGGTTCTTTGCCAAAGGCGAATTTCATTGCTTCAGAAGCCGCTTTGTTAAATGGTCCGCTGAACTCACCGAGATATGGACGCAATGATCCTTCAGCAATAACTTCCGCATCAGGGCATTTTTGCGTTACGAATTTGGTGAGCAAAGCTAGCATCTTAGTGGGATCTTGGTTTTTCACAAGACGCATGCTTATTTTTGCTTCTGCTTGATGGGGCACTATTGTCTTGACGCCCGGTCCAGAGTAGCCGCCGACTATTCCGTGCACTTCAAAAGTGGGCATCGCCCAAATACGTTCAGCAGCTTCTTTCATGTCTTTGGTCTTGCGTACAGAAGTCAGTTCATGAGCACGCTTGAACTCATCGGTGGAAAAACCGGAATTAACGAAGTTGTCTTGCTCGGTGTCGGAAGCCCGATTTACATCGTCGTAGAAGCCGGGAATTTTCACTTCGCCTGTTTCTGCGTCATAACATTCGGCAATGAGTTTAGCCAATTCGCCAATTGGATTGCGTGCTAGTCCGCCGACAAGTCCTGAGTGAACATCTTTCTTACCTGTTTTCAGGCGAACGACAACACCTTGCAGTCCTCTTAGTCCGTATGAAATAGCCGGACGATCGCGTGAAATCCAAATAGTGTCGGAAATTAAAATCGAATCCGTCTTGAGTTTCTCTTTGTTGTCGTTCAAGAATTTTTCAAAAGATGGGCTGCCAATTTCTTCTTCCAATTCCCAGATGAATTTGATATTCACCGGAATATTTTGCTCTTTGGCGAACTTAGCGGCAAACATGGCTGTTAGTGCCGGTCCCTTATCATCGGTTGTGCCGCGTCCGCGATAAACACCATTTTCAATTTGCATATCAAAAGGAGGCTTCAGCCACTCGTCGGCGTCAGCAGGTTGCACATCGATGTGGTTATAGACAGATACTGTGGGGAATTGTTTGCCGGCGATAATTTCGCCATAAATAACCGGATTGCCGTCCGTTGGGATTACTTCAGCTGTTGCCCCGATTGATTTGAGAAACTTTACAGCTGATTGTGCTGCTTTCTCGATGTCTTTCTTGTGGTTTGGATCCATTGAGACACTTGGGATATCCACTAATTCTTTAAGCGAAGATTCAAATGTCGGACGAATACCATCGATAAATTTGTTGAGCTCGGTGGTATTGATTTCTGTCGTAACGGTCATGGACCCTCCGTGTTTGTAATTATCTAGAATGCGCTAACTTTGCTTCTTGCTGAATTAAACGAGCGCGAGATTCTTTTAAGTCGTGCTCTGATTGCACAATAATTTGTTCAAGGTAGGCGACAGGCACACGGCGCTTGGACTTTATTTCTTTGCGCTTTTTGAGCATTTTCGGCAAAAGCATAAGTGACTGCAGGCTGCCCAGGAAATATGGCAGCACTTGTCCGCCACGTATGGTGACTACTGCCAAATAGTAAGTTTGCCAATAAAGTATTTGCGGCATGAACTTCCAGAGCAATTTGCCTGGAATGTTTTTGATGATAGTGTTCCAGTTGTTGCGGGCGGACAGTTTTACTACAAGCGGTGAATAGCCGCTGCCTGTTGTGCCGCAACCGAGATGGTAAATAATTGCCGACGGCACATAAATGCACTTGTAACCGGCATTTTGCGCTCTCAATCCCATGTCGACATCTTCGAGATAGGCAAAGTAGTCTTCGTCAAAAAGACCAATGTCGTCAAATAGACTGCGGCGATATAATGCTGCCCCACCGCACGCACCTAAAATGTAGCGAGCTGTATCAAATTGCCCGTTATCGAACTCTCTGTGTCCGATGCGTCCGGGAAGGCCGCCTCGCCTGTAGCCGTCTCCTGCGCCATCGAGAATGCGGTGATCGTCATAAGCCAACATCTTGCATCCGGCAGAGCCGGCTTCCGGATGTTGCTTGATTGCTTTTACTAGTTCGGATATCCAAGTGTCTTCGCAAGTGGTGTCATTGTTCATCAAAACGACAAATTCACCATCTGATTCCAAAATGCCTCTGTTGACTGCTTTGCTGAAACCTGTGTTCACATCAAAGCGGGCAATTTTTACATCGGGATAATTTGCTTGCAGAAATTCTACAGAGCCGTCATGTGAGCCGTTGTCCACGACAATCACTTCTAGAGGCTTGTACGTTTGTTTGGCAAGCGAATCGAGACAGCCGGTAAGAAATTTCTTGCCGTTCCAATTCGGTATAACAATGCTGACAAGATCCTGGACAGCCATGGAACCCCTTCAACTTATGAGTCACTAATTATAACCGACCCCTAAAAGCTGGAATGCATTGGGCCTTATCAGGATATAATGAGCCCGATATACAGCTGCTTTAGGGCATAGATATGCCGGATATGACAGTGCGACGCCAAATTCTCATTATTACGCTCGAACCTATCGCCAAACAGATGGCAGGCCCTGCCATTCGGGCTGTCGAGCTAGGTAAGCAGTTGGCAGATGAATTTGATGTAATCCTTTATTCTCCAAGATCAACGGACTTGGAAGGCATTGAGGGCGCTCCGTCCAGCGTGAAACTTTTAGCTGGTCTGGGTAAAGGCAAGCTTTACAAGGTCGCGGAGAAAGCTGATGTTATTTTTGTTCAAGCAAATGTTCTGAAGACTTACCCGCATTTGGCAGACTTGGATAAACCAATTGTTGTAGATCTTTACGACCCTTATTTGCTCTCGATTTTAGCTGAGTATGCAGATGATCCTGTTACTGCTTCGTCCAGCTATCGACTGATGCATCAAGTCCTGAAAAAGCACATGCTCAGAGCGGACTTCTGTCTTTGCGCATCGGAGCGACAACGAGATTATTGGTTAGGTCGCTTCTGTGAACTTGGTCGCATGACACCCGAAATGTACAAATTCGACGGCAGTTTCCGCAAGCTAATTGATGTAGTGCCATTTGGATTGCCCGCAAATCCGGCTAAGAAAACAGGACCAGGTATTAAAGGACAGGTCGCTGGAATAAATGAAGACGACTTTGTTCTCGTCTGGGGTGGTGGCATATGGCAATGGTTTGATCCCTTGACCATAATTAAAGCAGTAGCAGAGCTGTCCAAGACCAAGAAGAATTTGAAGCTGTACTTCATGGGCATTAAGTCGCCCAACCCACAAGTTGCGCAAATGCCTATTGTGATTGAAGCAAAGAAATTGGCTGCAGAATTAGGAGTTCTGGACAAACACGTTTTCTTTGGTGACTCGTGGATTTCTTATGCCGACAGAGTCAATTATTTGCTGGACGCCGATGTTGCTGTTTCGGCTCACTATGATCTTCCGGAAACAAGATTTTCCTTCCGCACAAGAATTCTTGATTATCTCTGGGCTGGATTGCCAATTTTGACTACAGGCGGAGATCAATTGGCCGATCTCATTTCCCAAAATTCTGCCGGCATGGCACTGCCATACAAAGACGTCAAAGCTTGGGTCAATGCAATTGATGCACTAATTTCAAGTAACGACTTGCGCGATAAATATAGCCAGGGCGCAAAGTCGTTATCGCAGGACTTTGTATGGTATAAAACAGTCCTGCCACTCAAGGAATTCTGTCGCAATCCCCACAGATTGCCGGCGCACAAACCGGTTAAGATGCCTTCTGTTATGGAGCGTGCCCGCGCTGTCTATTCACGTGGCGGCAAGGATCTGGTACTCAAGCGTTCCAGAGCCGTTTTGGCTGACTTGCTAAAGAAGTAAGCTCGTCGCAACATTATTCTCAAGCTTTCGTCTGCTTTTCCATTGCTGCGGTTTCTAAGGATTCTGCAAGCTAATTCGACTTAGACCTTCTTCTTTGCCTCAACTACCTTTTCCAGTTCTAGTTTGGCATCGGCGTTTTCCGGGTTGAGATAAATTGCTTGATTGAGTTGATCAATGGCGTCTTTGAATCGCTGCTGGCGGAAAAAGAGCCTACCTAGTTGGAAATGCACTTGATCATCATAAGGATTTATCTCTAAAGCCTTAGCAAGTTTCTCCAGTGCCTTAGATGTGTCGTTGCTGTCTAGGTAGATGGTGCCTTGGTTTATGTGAGCTTCGTAGAAATTAGGATCAATTGAAAGGGCCTGAGCGAATTGGGCAAAGGCTTTTTCCTTATTGCCTGCCTGTAATTCAATAACGCCCAATTTGGTTATAGCTGCGGCATTTTTGGAGTCTAATTCCAAGCATTTATTATAAAACTCAACGGCTTTCGCGTTGTCCTTTTTCTTGTGATAGAGACAACCGACTTGATAATAAGCATCGGCAAATTTAGGATCGGCTGCAATTACCTTTTGAAATTCAGCAATTGCCTCGTCGTTTTTCTTAAGCTGAGCCAATACATAAGCTAAATTGAAGCGAGCTTCCTTGAAGTCAGGCTTCAAGGTGAGCGCCTTTTTGAACTCCTCTTCGGCTTTCTCGTTGCGCGACAATTGTTGATAAACAGATGCCAAATTGTTGTGACCTTCGGCATAATCATCATCGAGTTCCACTGCTCGTTCAAAGTTGTGAATGGCCTTTTCAAATTCAGCAACGGCTGGATCTTGTTTGTCTTGTCTTTGCAAATTGAACCCTAATTGCTGATGGCAAAAACCGAGCCAGTTTTCCACTACGACATTATTTGGATCAAGGGCGAGAGCTGCTTCAAATTCCTTGATTGCCTCTTCAATTTTTTCTTTCTTGAATAGATCGGCGGCCAAAGTCATATGTTCTTCAAAGCCCGCGGGATTTGCTGCTGGTTTTTCGACCTCTTTAGCTGGATTTGTTGCAGGCGGTTGCGCGACAGTTGGTAAAGCAAAACCAAAAGATAGTAAAAGGCTTACCGCAATTAGACAACTTTTTTGGGGCATTGAGCGACTCCAGACTACAATCCATACTAAATGAGTAACACAAATTGATTACCCGGATATACGATAATCGAATCAGCTAAGATGCTGTTGCGCAATATTAAGTGATTGAGTAGCAGGATATTCCAGCGCGTTCTGACAAATGATTTGATTGTATTGAGAAGACAAATTTGAAGGATGTGACAAATGAAATCGGGGTCGGGTGGTTCCTCGGTTAGAAAGGCTCTAGAAGCTAGTCTTAGTGCGCCCTATGAACCGCATATTCCACCTCACTTAGCTGCATTGACCTGGGTTGTTTCTGAAAGAGACACCGCTTTTACCGTCTGGGACGCACTTGAGCGCGAACTATTTCAATTGTCGAAAAAATTCAGCTCCAAAAGAGTGCACGATGCTCGGATTGCTTTGAGGCGCTGGGATTCTGTGTGGGAGGTTTTGCGGCGGGATGGATTTGAGAGCAAGAAATTTGCCAAAAAGGTCGGTAAGAAGTTGCAGAAGCTACTAAAAGTATTAGGAGCAGCCCGAGACATGGATGTAAACATTGAACTTGGGTCAAAGGTTGGGGTAACCAAAGAAACTCTTGACAAGTGGAAAACTGAGCAAGAGGTTCTGAACAAGAAAGCCAAGAAGTACGTCAAAGCATTAGATGTTGATCAATTAGTGAAAGATTTCGACAAGTGTTTAAACAGCCGAGCCAGAAAGTTAAGTCGCAGGCTTTTTGAAAGTAGCTATGGACAAGAAACTGCCTATCAGCATCTGGAAAGATATCTGGTTGAGCAGGAAAAAGCCGTCTTGGATATGGAAAGGTCGGCAAAAACGCCACCCGAGCTGCATCAACTGCGTCTGGGAGTAAAGTCTTGGCGATTTTTCCTGGCTGAATTCTTTGGCTTGACCAGTATTGGGCTTTACAAAACGCAGCAGGATTTAGGACGTTTTAACGATTTGACGCGCATTGGCGAGCTTATTAAGGACTTACCAGAGGAAATGGCGGCTTCTGAAGCTATCAAGAACCAGAACGAGCACGCCATGAAACTGTTTGCCAAAAGCCGCAAGCAGCTTCCATACGGCTTACGCCCCACTGTAGTATCGCCACTTATTTAAGTAATTCTCAAATTGCCCTCAATGTGCCTTCCACAGCCATACAATTGGTGATGTTGATGTCCGGGACATCAAGCGCTTTTTAGTCGATATAGCGAGAAGATATTGGGATGTACGGGAAGATAAATGGCCATTCGTAAGAAAGTAACGATTTTAGGATCCGGATCAGCTGGTCTGACTGCGGCAATTTATGCCGCGCGCGCCGATTTGGAACCATTGGTCATTCAAGGTTTGCAAGCCGGCGGACAGCTCACAATTACTACCGATGTTGAAAATTTCCCAGGATTTCCCGATGGCATCCTTGGTCCCGATCTTATGGAGCTCATGCACAAACAAGCTGAGCGTTTCGGCACGCAGTTCATATTCGACAATGCTGAAAGTGTCGATTTAAGTAAGAGCCCATTTGTTATCAAAACAAGCGGCGAAGAAATAGTAACCGACACTTTGATTATTTGCACAGGCGCATCTGCCAAATTATTAGGATTGGAATCTGAATCCAAACTGATGGGACATGGAGTTTCCGCATGTGCCACTTGCGACGGCTTTTTCTTCAAGGACAAAGTTGTCTATGTTGTAGGCGGCGGCGACACGGCTATGGAAGAAGCTATTTTCTTAACTCGTTTCGCTTCATCGGTGACACTTGTTCACCGTCGTGATTCATTCCGTGCTTCCAAAATTATGGTTGATCGCGCCATGGACAACCCGAAAATCAAATTTGTCCTGGATAGCGTCATCGATGAAATTGATGATGTTAATGCTGGACATGTGACATCCATTAAGTTGCGCAATTTGAAAACCAACAAAGTTGAAGATTTGCCTGCCGACGGCGTCTTTGTTGCTATTGGCCACAAGCCGAATACCGAATTATTTGTCGGTCAGCTTGAATTGGATGAAAGTGGTTATATCGTTACTGACGGCGTGAAGACTGCTATTAAGGGAGTGTTTGCTGCCGGCGACGTGCAAGATCCTCTCTACCGACAAGCAATTTCTGCTGCGGGAACAGGCTGTATGGCAGCTCTTGAAGCTCAGTGGCTATTGGAAGCACAAGAAGCCGCTGAAAAACAAGCAAACAAGGCCAAAGTAGCTAAGTAAGCAGGTGGTACCGATGACTGCTTTGAACAAGCTAAATATCGCTATGGTTGTTCGTTCGTTTTCTACAAACGGCGGTTTGGAACTTTACACCCATAAACTCGTTGAAGGTCTACTTGAGCGCGGACACACAGTAAAAGTGATTTGCGAAGTGAGCAACACACTTATAGAGTCGGACAATTTGTCTTTCCATTATCTCCCTGCTCCTGCCGCCGGTACATCGAAAGATAAGCGCCTAACTCATTATTTTGAAGCTGCTAGTCGAGCGCTTAAACAAGCCGGCTCATTTGATATCGTGCACAGCCAGCACCTGCCTGTTAATGGCGTTGATGTAGTGACATTTCACAATCACAGTGTGCACCGTCTCTATAAAGTCGGTAAACGCTGGGAGAATTTGGTTAACTGGACGAAGTTTCAATTATTGGCTCGTTATCGTTTGCGCGATGAATACGATCAACTGTTGTTGAACGAGGGAAAGTGTCTGGTCTTTTCCGCTAAAGTTTGCCGCGATGATTTTTACAGCAACTACAACATCAGTGAAAGCAAGCCGTCAGTCATTGCCTATCCAGGAGCAAAGCTTGCTGAACCTAAAGTGCAAGAGAAGAATATTTTTGAAACAGTACAAGATATTAGTCAGGTTCAAGGCGCGCCAAGCGAGCTTGCCGGTAAACAGCCGTTTACTTTCTTGTTTGTCGGTCGCGGTTACCGCAAAAAGGGACTGGATGTGCTGTTGTCCGCCTGCTATCACTTGAGAAAACAAGGCAAGTTATTCCATCTAATTGTTGCCGGTATTTCTTTGCGTCCCTTGGATAAACTGCGTTTGAAGGCAATGGATTTAACGGGATTGGTTACTTACTTAGGCTTCCGCAAAGATATGGATGCCGTTTATAAGCAAGGCATGGCCATTGTTTTGCCTTCACGAGTGGAACCGTTTGGCATGACTGCCCTGCAAGGCATGCTCAAAGGACTTACACCGATTGTCAGCCGCGTCTCCGGTGTGTCGGAAATTGTCGGTGAAACCGGATTAGTTTTGGAAGATCACTTAGATGCAAAAGAACTGGCTAAGCAAATGGAATATCTAATGGCCGACAGAAAACGTTGCGCTGCCATGGGCGAGGCGGCTCGATTGAGAGCGCAAGAATTGACCTGGGACAAAACCGTAGCAGACACCTTAAGGGCTTATGAAATCGCTTTGCAGAATAGGACAAACAAGTCTTCGCAAGCAATTGAGAAAGGTAGTCTAAATGACCAAGTCCAAAGCAAATCGCCTAATTGAAGAAACCAGTCCGTATCTTTTGCAGCATGCTTACAATCCTGTCGATTGGTTTGCTTGGTCTGACGAAGCTTTGGAAAAGGCCAAGTTTGACGATAAGCCAATACTGCTTTCCATCGGCTACGCTGCTTGCCACTGGTGTCACGTCATGGAGCATGAGTCGTTTGAAGATCCCGGAATTGCCGAGATCATGAACGAGTATTTCGTGCCAATAAAAGTGGACCGCGAAGAACGACCTGATCTTGATGATATTTACATGCGCTCCGTACAAATGATGACCGGTCACGGCGGCTGGCCGATGACTGTGTTTTTGACGCCTGATTTAAAACCATTCTATGGTGGTACCTATTTTCCGCCACAAGACAGACATGGTTTACCGAGTTTTCGGCGCGTGCTTTTGTCTGTAGCCAAGACTTGGCATGAAAAACGGGAAGATGTTCTTGCCAGTTCCAATGAGATGGCCATTTACTTAAGGCAAATGACCGAAGTGGAACCAACCGGTGCCAAACTGACATTCGATGTATTTGAGCCGGCTCTTGAAAGGCTGATGATGATCTTTGATCGTCAGTGGGGCGGCTTCGGCGGTGCGCCGAAATTTCCTCAAGCCTCAGCATTGTTTTTTCTTTTGCGCAAAGTTAAAAACGACAGGCAATTACACGATTTGCTTGGACTTACTTTGAATAAAATGGCTCAGGGCGGCATTCAAGATCAAATTGGCGGTGGTTTTGCTCGTTATTCAGTGGATCGCCAATGGCTGGTGCCACATTTTGAAAAGATGCTTTATGACAATGCGCTTTTAGCCAGACTCTATTTGGAAGCATCACTTGTATATGAAAACGACTACTACAAAATAGTAGGCAAAAACGTTTTGGAATTTGTTTTGCGGGAGCTTACATCTGAAGATGGCGCGTTTTACTCCAGTCTCGATGCCGATAGTGAAGGTGAAGAAGGCAAGTTTTACGTATTCACGCCCAAGGAAATTGACGAAATTCTTCCTTCTGATGAAGCTACTTTCGCCAGCCAGGTATATGGTGTTACACCTTTTGGTAATTTTGAACACCAGACCACTGTCTTGAACTTGACCGATACCCCATCTGAATTGGCCCGTAGAGCCAATCTCGGCGTGGATGAGTTTAATAAGCGTTTGTCCGCTATCAACGAGAAATTATTGGCTTACAGAAACAAGCGTGTGCGTCCGGCCCGTGACGAAAAGGTTTTAACCGCTTGGAATAGTCTTATGATCTCAGGCTTTGTCGCCGGTTATCGCGTTCTTTGCGACGAGCGTTATTTGCAGGCGGCAAAGAAAGCAGCCGAATTTATTCTTGCCAAATTGTCAGTAAACGGGCGTTTGCTTAGAACTTGGGGCAAAGGTAAATCCAAGCTCAATGGCTACCTTGATGACTACGCATATTTTACTGAGGCGCTTTTAGATTTGGCATCTGTTGATGCGGACCCTAAGTGGGTGGAAAAAGCAATTGAGTTTGCCGACGTGATGGACAAACAATTTTTCGATAAGAATGATGGTAGTTTCTTCTACACAAGTGCGGATCACGAGTCGCTAATTACCCGCCCGAAGAGTTTTTATGATGCACCAATTCCATCGGCATCTGCTGCTTGTGCGTTTGCTCTTTTGCGTTTGGCCAAAGTTACAGACAGCGAGTCTTATAGGAAAAAAGCTGAATCAACCATTTCTTTGTATGCACCATATTTTGGCAAAGGTGCCGAGCAGTTTGCATATTTCCTTTCTGCTTTAGACTTTCATTTGGCTAATGGTGCTGAAATAGTTTTGTCTGTTGATCCGGCCAGAACTAACGAAACGCAAGAAATGGTTTTTGCCGCCGGCAAAAAGTACTTGCCTAATAGCGCGGTTGTCCTAAACGACACCAGCAACCATTCTGAACTGCCGTTATTAAAAGACCGTCCATTAGTATCAGGTAAGCCGACAGCTTATATTTGCCGTAACTTTACCTGCCAAAAGCCAATTAATGAGCTGGAAGCCTTTAAAGAAGCGCTCTCTGGGTTTGCTTAGCCGGAACATTAAGAATCCGTCCAGCATCTAATTGGCGCTTGCTGTTACAAGTCTATTCCCGTTCTGGGCGTTCGGGGGTAAACTGGAATTGAGGACGGTTACGATGACAGTCTTGCAAAAAGCTCGTTCCACTTGTCCATATTTATTGCTCGGACTGACACCAGCAGCCGGCAAAGACGAAGTTGCACAGGTTTATGAAGCCCTTAAGGCATCACTTGATGAAGATGATTGTCTGGCCACACCACAGTCTTGGGTCCAGGCTCGCCAGGCTGCGCTAGGTATTGAAGATGCTTATAAGCGGATTCTAGATGGTGACGAGGATTCGCCCAGTAAAATGCCTGATGACATAGAGTCCCTGCTGCCGCCCAAATTAGGGCAGCTTCTGGTCGCCTCCGGCAAAATCAGTCTTGAACAATTACAGGAAGCTCTCGGACAGCAAGCTATATTGAATTTACCGCTTGGGGAAATATTAAAGAGTGCCTCTCTTGTAACCCAGATGGAATTGGACAGTTTCTTACTTAGCCAGCGGCTGATAAATCTCCCCGCCGATGCGCCTCACCAGATTGGGCAGCGTCTAATTGGCTTGGGTCTGGTAACAGAAGATATGGTGCGTATTGCGCTGGTTGAACAGCGTACTTCCGAAAAGCCTTTAGGTAAGATACTGGTTGAAAGAGGCTGGCTGGCCGACGAAATTCTGGAAGCTTTAGCCTGTTAGGGTTTGTTTTTGGCACTATTGCGGGCATAGTAATTTACAGGCTGTGTAAATTACAAGCCAATTACAAGGTGTTGACGTGTCCGTTCAGTCCAATCAGTCGCAAACAAGACAAAGTGAGGTCGCTAATGCCGCCTCAGAAGAAAAAATTGTCTTTTTGGTATTTGGACCTGATGCAGTTCTTGAACTGGAAAAACTAGAACAAGTGAAACAACTGTGCGACTTTGTGATAGTTGATGCTCGCAAATCAGGTTTTTTGTTTTCGTTCGAATCACTAATAGAGTTGGCTTCCCATGCTGAAAATGTGCTTAGCAGCACGGGTGCCATGGCTGTCGTAAAACAAGACAAGGTAATTGTTTTTACCAAGGATTCGCAACTTGGACCTAAAGGCTTCAGTGTTTTTGACTCTCATGCTGAAGTTTATGACTATTCGCCATTGCTGGCGAAACATGTCTACGGGAAATTTGCCGAAGAAGGTGCCGAGCTGGAAAAGTCGACTGATCTAGCCGAACAAATTCTTATGTCTTCAATTCCCGTACTTACCTCTTTTGGTATCAAACTCAAAGGTGGTCTAGAGTCGCATCGCAAGCGCAACAAAGTATTGGCTGCCATCGACAATTACTCACCTTTGAACGTCCTTTCTCAACGTCTGACCAAAGAGCCTGGAAAACTGACAATGGATGAGTTGAAACAGGAATTGAGATCGCTTGAAGAGTCGAAGGCAATTTATCCGCTATTTGCCAAAGTGCCTTTTTTGGTCAATTGCTTCAAGAACAAAATTGCTTTTCAGCTGAGCGAATATCTTTTGGCGTCGCGAATAGTCAGCCAGGATCAACTTGATGAGATGCTTTTTCAACAGCAAAATACATCCAACAGTGTTCGGTTGTCTTTAGGATCACTAGCTATTTCCAAAGGCTATTTGAGTTGTCGGCAATTGGAAATTGCTTTGTCTGATCAAGCATTTTATGGACAAGGTGGGGGTGCTGAAGAAACTAAACGTGTCGTTACAACTAGCCCTGAAGAAAAATCCGTCCAGTCTCTGGTTGGTTATTTAGGCACAACGGATCCATCAGGTGTTTTGCAGACTCTTTCCACTAACAGGGAAACCGGAGTCTTATCTGTGGAGTATAAAGGACAGCAATTTAGAGCATTGTTTGAAAAAGGCATTTTAACTAATGCCAAGCTGGGAAGTATCTTGGGTAACGCGGCAGTTTTGGAATTTGCTTCTGTATGGCGAGAAGGAATTTTCGTCTTTATTCAAAGACAACCACCACCAGATCTTGCTCACGAATCGGCGAAAGTAACCAAGCCTCTGGACAAACTGCTTCTTGATAGCGCATTGGCGCAAGACAATATTTTGGTTGTCTGGGGCAAGTTACCAAAAGGCGTGCATTCACCGCTTGAAAGATATCCTGATTCGCATCATTTGCTCGCTTCCGGACGAATGATGGACCCTAGTACGCAAGCTGAGCTGACAAGCGATGAAATTGATTTGATGCGGATTGTCTGGGAAATGAGTGATGGTTTAACACCCATTTCAAACGCCATTGATAACCAGCAGTCAATAACTACCTTGGCATTCTCGCAAGCAGTAGACAGGCTTTTGCATTACAAGCTCGTCGGTGCTCCTAGAGAGGGCATTGCCGCACCTCTGGATAAGTTTCAGCAAATTGTCTATGCCATTGGGCAGGCAGTTGGATCAGAACGTAATTCCGTCCTTCTGAAGTTGTCCCTTCAGGCCACCCAGGGCTATTCGGTGCGCGCTCGTATGTTTGCTATTGGCTCCGGCGGCGAAGTGGGCATTGACCTGGCTGCAGCCAGAGCCGTCGGGCAGGCATTGTCCGAGATATTGAAAGACCTTGATGACTGGCAGGTGAAATATATCGAATATGCCAGTCAGGAAATAGACCGAGAAAAACTCAAAGAAATCGTCATGAAAGTCCACCAATGAACTAAAATTTCTTGGTGAGGTGAAGCTTGTCATGACGCAAAAATTTGTGCCGTTCGTATTGGCCTTGGCTCTTTCTAATACTGCCGCTTTCTCGCAGGAATCCGGCAAGGATATTTCGCGAGCAAGAGCTGCTGTTATTCAACCAACTCAACAGCTTGCTGTATGGAATGAAAAAGGTCCGGCGCCAAGATTGCGCCTAGCAGTAGCTAAAAACGCCAATTGCCCACCTTCGTTACTCAGTACATTGGCAAAAGATCCATCTGATTTAGTGCGTGCTCAGGTTGCACAAAATCCGAAATGCACGGACGAAATAAAGTCCCGTTTGGCAGGTGATGCCGATCAATTTGTTGTTGAAGCACTTGTAAAAGGCGGTCGGCCGTTTTCGCCGACTGTAATGAGCAGGTTGACCAAGAATCAACAAGTCCGTGTCTATGAATTAATTGCATCTGATCCGGCAACATCTCCTCAGGCTCTGCGTGATTTAGCAAATAATCTAGGGCAAACGGAATTCTTGCTTTTATCTTTGGCGCGAAACCCGAATGTGCCACCCGATGTTGTGCAACGTTTGAGCAAAATGGGCGACCGTCTTGTCAGATCTTTTCTTGCTCGCCAGGTAAATGCAACTCCTGAATGTCTTTCCGTCCTTGCTTCTGATGGAGATTTAGGTGTAAGGTCGTTTGTTGCATCCAACAAAAAAGCATCCGCCGAAACATTGAAGGGTTTGGCTAAAGACTCAAGCCTTGTTGTTAGAGAAGCAGTTGCCGCAAATGAATCTACGCCGGCAGACATATTGAGAGTTCTAGCCGCGGATCCGGCATGGGAAGTTAGAGCGGAAGTAGCCTTAAACCCGAACTTGCCCTCTGACATGCATAATGCCTTGCTAAAGGATGCTAATACGAAAGTACGATGGGCATTGGCAGCAAATCCAAATTGCAGCACGTCTATGCTGGCAATGCTCAGTGTCGACACTGAAGCAATTGTCAGAGCAGCCACTGCGGAAAATCTCCATACTGGCCTTGAACAATTGTCCAAACTTGCAGATGACAGCTCTCTTGCTGTTGTGCAAGTAGTGGCAGCAAGAACTGATCTGCCTGAGTCAATAATGTTGAAACTTTCTCAGCATCCTTCAACGGTCGTTAAGGAAATGCTGGCCGTTAATGGAAAACTTTCTTCAGCCATGGCTGTAAAACTTGCTAAAGATTCAGAACCATCCGTAAGGCGAAGATTGGCAAATAAGACTTTCGAAACGGCGGCTCTAACATTACTTGCTGCAGATCCTGAATTGGAAGTACGAGTAGCTGTTGCCGGAAATGAGAATGCTGCGGGCACTATTTTGACCAGATTGTCTGCAGATTCGCAGTCTCGGGTCCGTCAAACTCTAGCTAAAAACAAGTCGTGTCCGAAAGATGCACTTACTACATTGGCCGGCGACGGCGATTCGGAAGTCGAAAAACTTATTTTTGCTCGTGCTGATTTGCCGAAGGAAGCTTTGATCAAGCTGGCTGACGATAATGATGTATCAGTAAAGATCTTTTTGGCGGGCCAAAAAGAGTGTCCTGAGTACATTCTTGGACAATTGACTAAATCCGACGACACTTTTGTAAGGAGTGTGGCGGCACAAAATCCGTCATTGCCGGCTGACTTAGCAAAAGACCTTATTCAAGATACAAGTCCTATGGTAAGAGCAGCTTTTGTATTTAGCCCGCTTGCTGATGCGGCAAAGCTCGATGAACTTGCTAAGGATAAGGACTATCGCGTGCGTGGGACAGTGGCCGGTTCGGACAAAACAAGTGCCGATACTCTGATGCGTCTTGCGCATGACCAGGATATTCGCGTTGTCGAACAAGTAGCAAGTAATGCAAATTGCCCTGCGGAAGTCTTGGCAGAGCTTGTAAGAGAAAATCAGTTTTGGTTAGTGCAACCGTAGGGGGAACTTTGGAAGCTTTTATTGTTGATGCATTGAGAACACCGATCGGGCGCTATGCAGGAGCCTTAGGCTCTATGCGTCCGGATGATCTTGCAGCGCTGGTTATTGCCGAGCTTGTAAAACGCAATGCCATTGATCCCAATCAAATCGAAGATGTCTTATTGGGTTGCGCCAATCAGGCAGGTGAAGACAACCGCAACGTGGCACGCATGGCGACTCTTTTAGCCGGACTGCCGGTAAGTGTTGCCGGCGGCACGGTAAACCGGCTTTGTGGTTCAGGGCTTATGGCAGTCAATGAAGCCTGCCAGGCAATTCTTGCAGGCAGTGGCGACATTTACATAGCCGGTGGTGTTGAGTCCATGACACGCGCGCCCTTCGTTATGGGTAAGCCTGAAAGTGCTATGCCGCGTGGCGATCTAAAAATGTTTGATACCACACTTGGTTGGCGTTTTATAAATGATAAGCTGTCCAAAATGTATCACCCCTATTCCATGGGTGAAACAGCGGAAAATGTCTGCGAAAAATACAAAATTTCGCGCGAAGAGCAAGATGAGTTTGCCTTGTCCAGCCAGCAAAAATATGGTGCCGCTCTCAAAGATGGCAAGTTCAACGACGAAATAGTATCGGTTTCCGTCAAGCAGAAAAAAGGTCTTCCAATAGTTGTCTCCAAAGACGAACATCCGCGTCCGGAAACAAGTATGGCTGACCTTGCAAAACTGAAAGCAGCTTTTCGCGAAGGCGGCACGGTTACAGCCGGTAATTCCTCCGGGATAAACGACGGAGCCGCTGCTGTTCTTATTGTCTCTGACAAGAAAGTCAAAGAGCTAGGTTTGAAGCCGATGGCCCGCTATGTAGCATCAGCAGTCGCTGGTGTTGATCCGGCAGTTATGGGACTTGGTCCAATTCCAGCTACTAAGAAGGTTCTTGAAAGAGCTGGATTGACGATGAACGACATAGGTCTTGTCGAATTGAACGAAGCATTCGCCATTCAAGTCTTAGCCTGCGTGCAAGATCTTGGCATTGATCAATCCAAATTGAACGTCAACGGCGGAGCTATTGCCCTAGGACATCCTCTAGGTGCGACTGGTGCTCGCGTGATGGCTACACTTGTACACGAGATGAGGCGTCGCAAAGTCCGCTATGGGCTGGCTACTATGTGCATCGGAGTAGGACAAGGAATAGCAACTATCGTCGAGCTGGTGAATTAGTTTCGCCAATAACGTTTCGCAATTCCGGCAGTCTTGTCATAATCCTTTTCAATTCCTTAACCGGAATAGCAAAGCTGTGCATTGGTTTGTCCTCAGCATCCGGTGACGGTCCGGCGAAGTTTATTCCCACGACTTCTCCAGTCTCATTTAAAACCGGTGAGCCAGATGCTCCTGGTGCTTCATGGCAGCTGGTTTGCATTATTGAAAGTGACTGACGAACACCTTTTACTGACGGACAGGTAGAGTTAGGCAAGAAATCCTTGCGTTTGCCTGATTTGAGAAGTTCTCCGGGTGAGAGGTGTAAGGCGTTCCATTGGTTGGGATAACCAAGTGCAGTCAACTTTTCGTTAGGTAAGACATCGTCATTGGCAAGCGATAATGCAGTTACGCGCATTGGTTCCGGACTGTCGATTTTAAGAATGGCGAGATCGGCTTTTTTATTTTCGGCTATCTTGCGTAGGCTAACTTTCCTGCCGTCAGGCCATTGAGCGCTCAAGTCGCATTTTATGTGCGCTACGTGGTAGTTGGTAACCAAAATTCCATCCGAAGATATGAAAAAACCTGTTGCAGAGTTTTTCAGCTTAGTTTGCCTTTCTTCTTTGGTAAGCTCCTTGTACAAGTCCTTGTCCATTAAGCCGTGTTTCAACAACTCACTGGGCTTAATCTCTAGAACGACATGCACAACAGCGTCGTGGGTGCGTTTATATAGTTGGGCCGTGTCGCTTGACTCTAAATACTCCGCCTTCTCGTATTCGGCGGCCTTCTTCCCGGCTAAAAGCACGGGGATTTCAACCACACTAAGACAATGATCGCCGTTTGTAGCAGGCGTATCCTGTTTTCTTGAAATTGCCTCAAATGACATGGCTTCCCTCGGATTTTTGACCATCCTAGGGCGTTTTCAATACTTGGACAATGAGACAACTACGCTATTGTTCGACCTTTTTGCCCAGACCCACTAATTTGGGGTGAATGGACACTTGTGTCTCAAAGCCAATTGAACTCATCTGGAAAATGCCGTCGTTGTTGCCGTCTTGAGCTCCGTCGTCGGGGTCACGGGAATCTTCGGCACCTATTGTGACGACCTTTTTGGATTCGTCCATGTCCAAAACGGCATAAGCAATTTCTGGACTTAGAGTGTACTGGCGCTTCTCGATGGGTGTAACTAGATGCTCGACAGCTTCTTCTTTTGTGGTTACTAGTTCTGAAATTGTGTCTTCAATGGTTTTGCGCAGTCCGCTGTCCGCCTGATCATTTGGCACTTGCTGCAAGTATTGCTTCAAGGCGTCAGCTGCTTTTCCATTTTCAGAAAGGATGATATAGCTCATAGCGCTATAGCGCTGTATGTCCGGATGGGTCAAACCAAGTGCTGCCGCCTTGTGCAAGTTGACTAGTGCAGCTTGCGCGGTAACAGGGCTTTCCTTTTTAATCTGGGCTCTTGCCAGATTGAAATAGGCTCTAGCTTCACCAGGATCGATGGAAATTGCTTTGTGGTATTGGAAAAGTGCTTCGTCGACTCTTTCCAGAACCATGAGCGAATTGCCGAAGTTTACTCTTAGCTGGGCAGAATCTGCGCCAGTGCGATTGTTGATGGTGACAGCCTGTCCGAAAGCATCGACTGATCCTTTGGCATCGCCTATCTCATTAAGCGCGGTTCCCAACCAGAAGTAGCCTTCGCTGTCGGCGTCATGCTCGCTAACATAATGCTGAAATAACTGAGCGGCTTTAGGGGCTTGCCCTGATCCTAGTAATTTTTGACCTTCAGCCAGAGACTCAGGCATCTGGAAAACAGTGTCTGCCTTGGTTGAACCTAAAAGTTCGGACTTTGGTAAAAGCCTGCCGGCTAGTCCCTGCGCGGATGCTGATAATGAACAAGTACTGACTTGCGCTATTACCAGCCCTGCCAGAATCACCTTCTTCATTCGTCCCTCGCTTGCCATATGTCCAATGGCTTTTTAGTTAGGCAGATTTTAGGGAATTTAATTGAATTTGAAAATAGGGAAATCCGCATATTTAAGGTTGTTGCGGGGCAAATTTCACTTAGAGGCGTTCGTGAGCCTTGATTGCAACATTATCTGCTGGAGTCACCGTGGCTTTAGAGTCAAAACCGTTTTCCTTCTTGCAAGTATCCGATGTCCATCTGGACTCGGCTTTTGCCGGAAGTAAGATTAAGTTGCCGGTGAGTAAACGGAAGGAACGCAAGCAAGAGATTTTAGAAGCGCTTGCCAAAGTCTTTGAGGTAGCCAAAGAAAGGCGTGTGGACGCCATTTTGATACCTGGTGATCTCTGGGATGCCGAATCCGTAAGCAGCCAAACAGTTAATCAAGTGATTGAGCTTTGCATGTCCATCAAAGATACTTTCATAGTCATAAGTCCAGGCAACCATGATTATTATTCGGCTGATTCTATGTACAATCTGGAGGCGCTGCAGGCGCGCGGCATGCGTCTTTGGCCGTCTAATGTTCACATTTACAAAAGCGCCAATTTTCAGACTGTCTGCCACCCGTTTCGAGATGACGTTTCCTTTACCGGCTGTGCTTTTGCCGCCAATGTCCCTGTTGAAGAGCGGCTGCTTGCCGAGCCAATTTCAAAAGAGAAATTGAAGCCTATGAACATTCTGCTGTTTCATGGATCGCTTGATGGCTACAAAGGCGGCGACTCCGGTTTTCCTGGTAAGTTAACTGCTCCTTTTTCTGCTCAGGAATTGATCAACCAAGGCTTTACTTACACGGCAGTTGGACACTATCACCAACAAACCCCAATTAAATTCGAGGACAAACTCATAGGTGCTTATTCCGGCTGTTTAATAGGCCGTGGACTGGATGAGTCAGGTCCGCGCTTTTGCTTGTTTGGCACGATAAGTGCCAAACCTGGAAACGGACAAGACTTTGAAGTAAAAATTGAGCCGGTCGAATCGGACAAAAGAAGAATTGTTGTTGCCGATTTTGAAATAACCGGCAAGACATCCAATGAGGTAATTGATCAAGTCATGCTCAATTTGGTGTCAGCAGGAGCGCGTGAAGGTACAGACATAGTTTACCTGCGTTTGACTGGTCGCTATCCGGCTGGTGGTGAACCGACCTATGTCAAAGAAAAACTAGCAACCATGTTTTATCACTTGGAAGTAAGTGATGAAACTCGCCAAGATTACTTCTTGCAGTCGATTGATGAACGAACAACTGAAGGCAAATTTGTTGCATTTTTGACGAACTTGAAAAAAGAAGCAGAAGCGGCAGGAGGCTCAGTCGCAATTGCCAATGGAGAAGGACCGATTGATGTAAAAGCAATAGAGGATGCTCTGTATTTTGGGCTGGATGCTCTCAAGCAAAAGAGGATATCGATCAAAAATGCTGATTGAGAGTCTATTTTTTGATGCATTCGGCAATTTAGCCGGCAAGCGCATTGATTTCCAACAAGGGCGTTTAAACCTTGTTTTGGCCGCCAATGAGTATGGCAAATCGACAATTGCCGAATCAATTTGGGCAATTTTGTTTGACTACCCGCCGCACCAGCGCTCTACTGAAGACAGGCTGAAGGAGAGAGAAGCACGCAAGCCCAAGACAGCACAGGGCTTCAAAGCCTCTATGGATATAACCTTGCCGGATCAAAAATTGCGCATCGTGCGTGATTTTGACGAGCGCATTTTGAAAGTTTTTGACAGATTGAATTCTGATAGAGATGTGACCAACGAATACTTGTCCGGTCCTAGCCAGGATCAATTAGGAATTAGGCTAACAGGAGTCGGCAGGGATCTATTCCGTAATACGTCTTTTGTCGGACAAAGGGAACTTGGGCTTACAGGACTATCCGAAGAATCCAGCCTGTCAGCGATTCTGCAGAGCATATCCGATGCCTCCGGTGCTGCTACAACAGCTGCTGAAGCGATAGAAGTTTTAATGGAAGCTCTTGCCAGTTTTCCATGGCAAGGAAAGAAATACCGCGCAGAACGACTTATCTCAGAATTAGAGATGCAGCGAGAAGATATTCAAGTAAGACTGCACGATCTTGATAGAGACAGGCTTGCTGCCAGAGAAGATCTGGAAAGACTGGCTCTGCTCAAAGACAAGGTCAAAGTGGAAGAAAGACAGCTTAGAGCCCTTGAATATCTTCATTTGTGTCTTGAGGTGGCCGATGTCGACACTCGACTGAGCAAGGCAACCGACAGGCTTGTTAAGGTCAACGACTTACGCGTGAAAATGAAACTTCTGGCCGGCAGCGAAGAGTTTCCCATTGCTTCAGTTAAAAATGTCGAGGAGCTTTGGACCAAGCGTGAGGCGCGCCTTTCCGATAGGCAAAGACTTAAGCACGAACTTGATAGTAAGGAAAAAGAGCTGTCTTTGAAAGAAATGCGTGTGCGCGAACAATATGAATCCGCTCATCATTTCACATCTGAGGAAGCACAGACGGTATCAGGCATAGGCATGACGCTGCAGTCAGTATTGTCTGAACTTGTGCAAAATAAAACCAAGTTGGAAGCCGAAGAAGGAAGAGTTCGAACAAGCGGTATCGATTTAGATGGGTTGTCTTCGGTACGCAAGTCACTTTTGAATCTGGACACAAAAGACCTTGACGAAGCCTACATGTGCCACGAGAAAATTAAGAAAATGACTGATCAGATTGAGCGCACCAAGGGCTCGGCTTGGCGTGCTCAGATGATTGCCAATGATATTTTGGCTGAACGTAAACACATGTCTGCTGCAGCCAGCAGTGGTGCTATGATGAGTTTTGCTTTTCTAGTTGTGCTCATTTTGCTTTTTCTCTTGAGTAAATTGCCGTCGGTAGCTGCATTGTTGCCGGTTGATTCCTCCACCGTCTCATTTGCTATTGGTGCTATTTGTGCTGTTGCTTTTGTGATTTTGGCTTTTCACGCCAAGACATTTTTCGACGCTAACAACTTCCGCAAATTGGATTTAGCAACCGCTCGCGAAGAAGAAGAAAGAAATAATCAGGATGCCAAAAATCTGCCTCAAGAAATTGGCTTAATGAACGAGCGCTTGAACATAATTGCTCGAAATGCCTTTCTGTCAGACGGTAATCAGCTCTTAGAACGCATGCAGGCTTATGCCTCAGCGGCGCCGGCACTCAAAGAATTGGATCTGCTGACTGAAATTATTCAGAGCCAGGAATCGCACGCAGATGTTCTAAAAGACCAGCTAAAGGCGATGCTGACCAAGGCTGGCTATTCGCTGGATAAAATAACGCCACAAATGGCGTTCAAGTTAGCTGAGGATATAAATAGTTATCTTGAGCAGACGCGTGGAATTAAATTATCCGGCGAGATGCTCGAGCATCAGAGATCCGAATTGAAATTCTTGTCCGATGAAATGCGTGACTTGGATGCTCAATTGAAGGAGTACTTTCGAAAAGCAAAAATTGATCATCCGGAAGATATTCCCGCCGCCTATGAAACTTTTACAAATAGAATTCAATCATTTAGGCAGTGGCAGGACCTCAAGTCGGAGTTGGGACTAATGGAGCGTGACAGCACATCCGATACTTCTGTAAACACATTGCCGGATTTAATAGAAAGACTGAAGCGGCAAAGACAAGCTGCCTGGTCAAAAATGGAAGAGTTGATAGTTAAATATCCGGAAATCGCCGAATCATCGGATTGCCTGGGGGTTTTGACAAAAAGAACTGACTTTGCGCAGCGCCTCACCGGCTATTCTGAACTCTTGCATGCATATCAAAAAGAAAAAGAGGAATTGTCCATCAAGGTGCGCGCATCCTTGAAAAACTATGAGGATCATTACCTCAAACTGGAAGAAAATCTCGAATCGCTGGAAGAACAAATCAAGGAATTCAAGCAAACTAAGTTGTCCCTGGAATTGGCTTTGACTACCTTCCAACAAATGGCTTATGAAACACACAGAAATTGGTCACAGCAATTGAATGAAATTTCCAAAGATCTATTAAACGGTATCGGCTCTGACTTTGAGAGCATTCAATTTGATCAGAATCTACAAATAACAGCAAGGCGCAAAGGCGAAGTTGAACCCTGGCAGCCGGCCAATATTGAGAGCCAGACATCAATAGGAACACGAGAGCAGCTCTACTGGCTGGCCCGCATGGCCATTTGCCGCTTTTTAAGCCGCGACTCTTCTCTTCCAATTGTCTTGGACGAGCCGTTTAGTGAACTCGATGACGAGCGTTTCTTGAAGTCAATGCGTTTTCTTTTGAACGTGCTTGCTAAAGACCACCAGGTGATCATTTTCAGCTGCCACCATGAAAGACACCGTTGGCTCATGGACAGACTAAATGAAGAAGAAAAGGCACTTATTCAAAACTGCGAATTGAAACCGATAACGGAGTCAGCCTCGGTAAGCTTCTAGTGTTTTTCAGGAAGCTTGAGCCCGGACATTTCAGATATTCGCTCCATGATTTTCCAGGTCGTTTCGTCCAGGTCTTCACCTGGCGGCATTGGTTCCCCGAAGGTGATGTACATTTTGCTTTTCTTGTCATTTGAGCCGACTATGCTCACGGGGACAATTGGTACTTTATTCGATCTGGCAATGTAAGCCGGACCAGTGTGCGGCATACCCAGTACGCCGGGAGTTTTGGTTCGTGTGCCTTCAATAAAGGCTAAAACAGGACGTCCTGTTTTTAAAATTTGGCGAAGAGCCTTAAATGTGGACGGTTCCGGTTTATTGCGATCGACAGAAACTGCTCCAAGAAGTGCAAGCGCTGGACCATAAATTGGAATTTTAAAGAGTTCTTCCTTGGCCATAAATCCAACCGGTTGGCCAACTTGAATGCCGATGGCCGGCGGGTCAACATCTGAGAGGTGATTAGCCACCATCAAATACGCCCCTTCTGTAGGCAAGTTTTCTTTGCCTTTTACAACGGTGGGGTGCGTCAGCCAAAACTTTAGCCTGTAGCTAGATGCGATGAAATTGAAAAACAACCGCCCACTGAGTTTTAGTGAATTTTCATTGAATGTTGCCATGGACTATTTGCTGGCGCTTCTAGCCGCCGATTTGGGGAGAGTAATTCTTACAACTGAATTGTCTTCTTGCTGGCTGACATATAAATTTCCGTCGTTGTCCAGAGCTAAATAATATGGCTTCTTGAAGCCGCTGGCAATAATGGTGGCAACTCCTGCCGGATTAATACGGGCAATGGTGCCGGAATTGTAATTGGCGACATAGACGTTACCGGTTTCATCAATAGTTATGCCGATAGGTCCTTTCAAGTTGATGCCTGCGGAAAATTGCATGCGTGAACCATCAAGTGTGATTCTGTCGATTGTATTGCTCAAGAAATTTGCGATGTACAAGTTGCCTTGACGATCAAAGGCAATGCCGGATGGTGCGGAAAATCCAGTAGCAATAACACGCAAAGTCGAGTTGGCAATTGTCGGTACAGGACTTGGTGTAGGCGCTGCTTGTTGAACCGGTTGAATTGGTTGTAATTGCTGTACCGGTTGTTCGACGGGCATCTGTTGCTGTGTTTGAGCCGACATTTGTTGGTTATTGTAATTTTGGGCCGCGTAACCAAAAGAAGAGGGGGCTACCGTCTGCATTGGGCTTTCATCAATTCTGCTGCCGGACATATTGGCGGCAACTGTTGATTGATTTTGTCCATAATTTGGAGTCGATTCAAATCCGGACTGGCCCTTCAGTTGGGCGCCGCCTGAAAGTTGGCTATTTATCTGTGCCATGCGTTGTTGGCATTCGGCAAAGTGCGGGTTATTTGGAGCAATGTTGGAAAAATGATCTTTGGCTTCCGGTAGTCTGCCTGTTTCTTGCAGGATTATTGCTAGTTGGAAGTGCGCATCAGCATCCGTTGGTTTGACGCGTAAAACTTGCTCGAAGCGAGGAATTGCTTCCTTGTATCTCTTCTGAGCTTGGTAGATGACAGCCAGATTGTAATGCGCATCGGCCAAATCCGGGTCAAGGTCGGTTGCCCGGCGGAAGAAGATGATTGCTGATTCGGGGCTGCCTTGCTTGTAGGCGGTCAGTCCCAAGTTGTACAGGCTGACAGCGTGCGCGCCTGGCTTTTCCTCGGCAGCGAGTGCAGCAGGGGCGACTGTGAGAAGGCTAAGTAGTGCCAGTCCGATAATTCTGGTGGCTAGGTGGGAACAAAACGGCATTGGCGCTATCTCCTGACATGTTTTACGTCTATTTAACGGGCTGACTATTGTTTTACGAATAAGTTGCATTAGGATGTGGGTATATAACATTGTGTTAATCGAAATATAATCTCTATTGGCAACCGGCAATTCTGGAAAGGACCTTCTTTATGCGTACGCTAGGTCATGTAATTACATCAGCAGGGGTTAGCCTTGCTACTTATGCTCGTTACCGTTCTCCAGGCGCAGCACTTGCTAGTTTTCTGGCAGGCTGGGTGATCGACATCGATCATATCTTCGATTATGTCAAAGCTCATGGACTCAGGTTCAGCTGGTTTCATTTCAATGAAGCTTGCCATGAGAAGTACAGTGGGAAATTGTATTTGCCTCTGCACTCCTACGAACTGTTAGCCTTGTTCTTTTTCCTCCTAAGAGGTCCCACCCTACAGCCTTTCCGCGTAGGTGTCACACTATCAATTTTGACGCATCTTTTGCTGGATCAGCACTGTAATCCATCGAGATCGCGATTAACTTATTTTCTAGCAAACCGCATCCACAAAGGGTTTGACGCAAATAGGCTGCTTACTGAAAGGGTCTATCACGGCTCGACTACGGTCAAAACAAAGAGTCTAGTCAAGACCGTTTAGGGTAAGTCAAAAGTCTCAACAGCCGGGCACACTGCCCGGCTGTTTTTGTCTGTTCTCCCCCACAAAACCCCCACAATTCTCGTTTTACACTAGTACCATAGTATTATTCGGCCTAGTTGAGCCGAATTGCTACGTCAATGCCATCATAGGGATAAGTCGATGAGTAAGGTTTTGCTAGCAGAAGATGAGGCTTTACTGGCTAATGAGATTAGCGAGTGGTTGCAGCACGAGCATCATATTGTGGAAATTGTAGGAGACGGACTGGCGGCACAAGAGATTCTTTCTTGCTGCCAATACGATGTTGTTGTCCTTGACTGGATGCTACCTAGTTTGAGTGGAGTGGATGTTTGCAAAAACTATCGCGCATCCGGCGGGCAGACTCCTATACTTATTCTTACCGCCCGGTCATCGATTGAATCCAAGGAAGAAGGATTGGATGCCGGAGCAGATGATTATTTGACCAAGCCTGTCCAACTTAAGGAATTGAGCGCCAGAATACGCTCTTTGCTCAGACGCAAGGTTGTGTCGCCAACGAATAATTTGCAGGTTATGGACATCGTAGTCGATCCTAAAACACGAACCGTCACTAAGGGTGGACAGGATGTTCATCTGGAACCGCGCGAGTTCAATCTGTTGGAATTTCTACTTCGCCATCCTAATGTCACCTTCAGCACAGAGGCGTTGATCAGGCGTGTTTGGGAGTCATATACTCACATAACTCCTGAGACTTTGCGTTCTTATGTAAAGTCATTGCGTAAAAAGCTCGATACGGAAGGCAAAGATTCTTTCATTGCCACGGTGCATGGTTCAGGTTATATGGTTGTGAATCGTGATGTTTAAAAACCTGCGATTACGTCTGACAATTTGGTTCGTCTGTCTATCCGCAGTTGCTCATATCACAACCACAATACTCACCGGGGTCCTATTTCACAACCAATTAACCGCTGCTATCGACTCGGAGCTTGCTGAGTTGGTGGCAGAGCATTTGCAAAACATAGATTACACCGATGGTCATCTAAGTCTGCCGACGGCGACTCGATCCTTTTCTGCAAAATCGATAAAGTTGCTTGCTTCAATACAGTTATTCGATCCAAACGGAAAATTTGTGCAAGAAACAGGCGCCCCTGGTGTAACCATAATGTATCCTCGAGCTACAGAAGTTCCTCTGCATGGTCATCATTTGCGAAGTCTATCGCGCCGAATCTTGGACCATGGCCGGCTCTTGGGTTATCTGCAAGTTCAGTTACCCACGGACGCTCGTGAAAGAGCTGAGAGTGATAGGTTGCTGATGTTGGTCATAACATTTCCTGTGCTTATTGCTCTATTGTTTATTTGCGGTTATTACTTTACTGCGGTGGCTATTAAGCCCATCGAAGAGACATTTTCTATTCTCAAAGAATTCATGATTAACGCCGGTCATGAATTGAACACGCCTTTGTCGATTGCTCAAGCTGCCTTGGACAACCTTGATCGCCAGGGGGCAAAGCAAGCTGATGTTTTGAAGAAAGTTTCCGTCATCAAACTGTCTTTGACCAGAATGCGCAATTTAGTTGATGACATGCTTTTGCTGGCTAAGCTGGAGTCGGATAAGGCTACAACTCGCACATTTAAGGTATTGCCATTTCATGACCTAGTTAGAGAAACGCTTGAGCATATTCAGCCTCTATTGGAAGAGCATGGTATTCAGCTTTCAATTGAGTCGATGGACAATGTTTTTGTGCGCGGCAATATGTTTCAGTTGCAACAGATGTTGACGAATTTATTGCAGAATGCCATTTCTTACAACAAGTCCGCCGGCACCATTTCAATATCGTTGAAGTTGACTGATCAAACCGCACAATTGGTAATTGCCGATAGTGGAGTAGGAATAAGCGAACAAGATTTACCGAGAATATTCGACAAATTCTTCCGCGCAGAATCATCACGCGCTGCTGCAAGTGGTGGCTCAGGACTAGGGCTGGTCATTGTCAAAAACGTTGTAGAAGCACACAGGGGCGCTATCAAGGTCGACAGTGAGCTTAATGTCGGCACAAAAGTTATTGTCAGTTTGCCTATAGTGGCACAGCCTATAAGTACCCACACAATCCCCACGAATTCCTAATAGCATGACTACAGATGCTGCAATGCGTCTGTTGGGTAAAGTGCTACGGGTTTTGTGGCAATTTAACCTAGTTGAACCGGTCGTAATCGTCCGGGGCTGTCTGTTGCCGAATGGGGCGAAATATCAAGGTGGAAAACCATATCGAGACACCGGAGAACGGAATTCGTGGACTCAAGCATTGGAGACACGATATTGTTGCCGGCTTGATTGTGGCATTGGTATCTGTGCCGTTATCTTTGGGCATAGCCTTAGCATCCGGTGCGCCACCTATCTGTGGACTAACATCGGAAGTCATAGCCGGACTTGTTTTCCCTTTCATTGGTGGTGCTTTCGTCACCATCAGCGGTCCGGCAGCCGGACTTGCGCCCGTCTTGTATTCATCAATATTGGCGTTGGGTAAAGGAGACATGGCGCTTGGCTATAAGCTTGTATTGCCTGTAATCATGCTCGCCGGACTAACTCAAATTGCGCTTATGTATTTGAAAGCAGCCAGATTTAGTTATCTAATTCCTAGAGCTGCTGTCCAAGGAATGTTGGCTTCTATCGGCTTGCTTATTATCGGCAAACAAATTCCAAACTTCATCGGTCACAAATATCACGCCAATGAATTTTTTGTTGTGTTGGCTGAGACTCCGTCGCATATAACTCACCTGAATCCGGCTGTGTTTGTCACTTCAATTGTTTGTTTGGCTTTGCTCTTTATCCTGCCTAAGCTAAAATACCAGGTACTTCGTTTCGTTCCGCCGCATTTGCTGGTAGTGTTGGTCGGTATTGTGCTGGCTAATTTCTTTCACCTGGAAAGTCGTTATTTAGTGCAAATACCGACCAATCTACTGCAGCATGGATTTCAATTTCCCGACTTTGGACTATTGTTTAGTGATGCGACGATAATACCCAAGGTTATTGTGGCCGTTCTGGCATTGACATTTGTCGACGGTACAGAATCGTTGGCGACAATACATGCAGTTGATCAAATTGATCCGTTCCACAGAAAATCCAATCCCGATAGAACATTACTGGCCATGGGCATTTCCAACATCTGTTCTGGATTCATTGGTGGTTTAACGATCATTCCCGGAATCATGAAGAGCAGCACTAACATCTTTGCCGGTGGAAGAACTGCCTGGGTCAACTTCTACAATGCGCTTTTCCTTATATCCTTCCTGGTTTTCGGACATGAGCTAATCAGGGCCATTCCAATTGCGGCCTTGTCAGCCGTACTAATGCAGATAGGCTATAAGTTGGCCGGTCCTCATCAATGGCAAAAAATGATCGAGCTTGGCAGAGAACAGTTGCTAATATTTACAACAACTGTTCTTGTCACAGTTTGCTCTGATCTTCTTATTGGTATTGCCGCCGGCATTGCAATGAAGGTTCTCATCCTCGTGTACTACTCATTTAAGGCATCAGAAGCCGCCGGCAATCAAGAAAATAGACTGGAATTGCTGGGCAAAACGGTAGTGCGTTTATTTAAGAATCCGCTTGAAAAAGTTGAGAGCGTTAGCGGCACGAAGTATATCTACTTTTCAGGACCACTTACCTGCTTCAACAGTTTGTCCATTCGCTCTGCATTGAAGGGGCTTATCAATCCAGGTAATAAGGTAAAGGTTGTACTCACCTCCGATGTAGGTATCGTAGATCACAGTACTACCGTATACTTTAAGCAACTTATCGAGGAAACAAAAAGGATAGGTTGCTCGTTTAGCGTTGAAGGCTTGGACACCCTGTATAGCTGCTCTGATCATGCGGATTCGTTTAGATATAGAGTTCAGTATTCCCCCTAGGCAAATTAATGCCATCACTTACTAAAGGAAAAAACTTAATAGCTGTTGGATCTGCGGTGTTGCTTACACAAGGCGCTCCGGCACTTGCTCTCCAGCAATCGGTTGATGAGACCGTCACTGTAGAAAAGGTCGATAGCCTGACAAAGCAGATTTTACTCAAGGAAATCGAGTTAGAACGATTTTCACTGCACTACACCATCGAAGTTGCTAGACAAGGACGTTGGAAAGGTTGGCGGTATGCAGCAATGCAAGAAGCCAATAACTCGCTTGGACTATATGGTGGAATTCTCTCTACCTGGAATCGGGGCAGAGACTTGCATCATCCGGAAAGACTCAATGTAAAGGTGCAGGAAACCGCCAACCATCTTCCTATGATTGGTTCGATAATTGGAGCAAGCGCAGCGGCTGGTGAATTTGGTGTTAATTCTTATCATGACATCAGGGCTCGCATGCGCGGCTATTCGCCTGGCGCTTCCATCAGGCATATTCGAACTATTAAAGAAGATATTCAAAATCTGCTGGAGCAGCGACAAAACCTGGTAAATCAAGCATCAAATGATTCCAACCTTGATAGATACGATGAGGTCTTCAATGCTGAGGCGAAGGTGCTCAATGACATGCTTGAACAAAGCCTTAAGGAATTCAGTCGCTATCACGTCGGAGCACGGGGGCTGCTTGCCTTTCAGCAGACTCAATATCTTTTCGATGTAGCAAAATACACAACTGGTGCAATTGGCGCCCATTTTGCATTTCTCTCCCTCTATAAGCACAAACGAGTCTGGAACGGAAGAGCCGGTGTACTCTTTGCCATCTCTGGTCAATTGACCATGGCGGCGCCTATCTTAAGTCGTTTTGTTGGTTGGGAAGTTGCAAAAATGACCAAGAGAAAAGTTGATAAGGCACTTCCTGAAGCTGAAGAGGCAAAGATTGCTGAACTCCAAAGTGATATGCAAGCCTTAGACAAGCTGATGAAGGAAAAACATGCAGCTGATACAGCCGTTGCCTCAATTACAGATAGAGAGGCCATCTTTGATGTGCACGAAAAGGACTTTACAGGGGCAATCAGAAGAGAAGAGATGAAGGTTGCTGCAGCCCGTCTCACAGCTACGGAAAACGTCGCGGCAGGTGCTTTTGTTGGTGGCTCGAAAACGGCTCAGTCTATCTTCTTCTTGATTCCGGGATATGACCACCGATACAACAGCGCTACAAAAAGGGCAGGACGTGTGACCAACGACATGTTGTTCACCGCTGCTGTAGTTGGATTGCCTGCAACCAGCTTTGCCATTCTTGATACTCTGCGCATTCAGGTACAAGGAGAAATTCAACGCCAAAAGGCACGCAGGAGAGGTGCTTTACCTGGGCAGATTGTTGCTGCCCGTTTGAAGGCGCTGGACGATATGGAACGCGGTCTGAAAGCAAGTATGTAATTTAGGTTCATTTGGGGAATGACAAAAGAGCCAGGCAATTGCCTGGCTCTTTTGATTAACCTGTAGCGAAGCGAAACCGGAGCTATATAAACTAACTCGTCTGAGTGAAAGAGCCTTCGCCGATTGGAGGATAGATGTCCTCTTCTTGCTCTTCTTCTTCAGCTGGGGCATGGTGACCCTGGAAGCCTGTTCCGGCTGGAATCAAGCGACCGATGATCACGTTTTCCTTCAAGCCACGTAGCCAATCTTTCTTACCTTCGACAGCAGCTTCGGTGAGGATTCTTGTTGTTTCCTGGAAGGAAGCAGCAGAGATGAAGCTTTCTGTGTTCAAGCTGGCTTTGGTGATACCGAGAAGTACTGGTTGCCAGGTTGCTTCTCTTATCCCGGCGGCTTGCGCCTTGGCGTTTTCTTGTTCGGCATCGTAACGCTCGAGCAATTCGCCCGGCAGCAAGATTGTTTCGCCCGGCTCGTCTACGCGCACCTTGCGAGTCATCTGTCTGACAATCACTTCAATGTGTTTGTCGGCGATGTCTACACCCTGTGAACGATATACCGACTGCACTTCATCCACAAGGAATTTCTGAGCAGCTTCGATATTGACCAAGCGCACGATATCGTGTGGGTTTGGTGGACCGTCTGTGAGTGCCTTACCTACTGTGATGTCTTCACCGTCTTCAACGATAATGTTCAATCCTGAAGGTATGACTATCTCTTCTTCGCCGCCTTCCGGATAGGTGACAATCAAGCGAGTGATGTCATCTTCGGTGACAACACGGGCACGACCGGCACGCTCAGCCAAGATGGCTGATTCTTTGGGTTTGCGAGCTTCCAGCAGTTCTTCAACTCTTGGTAGACCCTGTACGATGTCCCCTGTCTTCTGTCTTTCGAAGATAAGTGTTGCAAGCAAGTCACCACGCTGCACCAGCTGACCATCATCTGTTTGCAGTTGTGTGTTACCGGAGATGAGGTAAGGACGTCCTTTACGGATAGTCACTTCACCAGACTCAACAGCTACAACTTGACCGGAATGGCTGGCTGTGGAGCCCTTAGCGATAGTGTCCTCATTGCGTAAGAGGTCGCCGACTTTAACCGTTGGAGTCCCTTTCACTTTTTCGTGAATCTGCTGTTCTTCTGTGATGAGAAGAACACGGCGCTCATCAGACTTGGACAATTGCACGCGCGCTGGTGTTTTGGTCAACACTTGCGTGGTGGCAATGGCGCCGCCTGCAGGAATTTCCTGACGATCTTCAACAGCCAACAATGTGACGTTGAATTCGCTGTCGCGTCTCAAGAGGATGTTTTCTTTGACGACAATATGGAGATCGTCGTTTTCAACTTCGACTGTTCCCTTGAGTCCTTGCAATTGACCTTGCATTTGCAGAACGAGTGATGTACGGGTCAATGCTGCGCCTTGCAGGTTGCGCACTTTCTCGCGATCACGGAACAAGAGCTGAGTGACGCTTCTCAAGCTAATTTTCTCGTCAGTAGCTTTGTGCTTGAATTTGGTTTCTCTTGGCTCAATCCAGTATTCATCAACTGGACGAACTAGAACAAAGCTGGAGCCATCTTCGCGCTCGAGCAGAGTAATCATCTGGCGCTTCTTGGTCTTTTGTCCCTCGAGGAACTCAACACCAACGTCGACTATCTCACCGTCTCTAACTTTCAATTCGGAAGGATCGGCTATCGGAACGATGTCTCCTGGACGAATAATTACTTCGTGGATGATGTCGTTGTCGGCAACTATCTCAGCCACACCGTCCATGTGAGCGAAGACGTCTTTGACGACTTCCTGACCGGCAGTGACGATGTCACCGGAGTCGACCATCTTCAAGGAAGCATCCTTGGAGAGGAAGTGTGTCTCTTCTGGGATAAAGAGCAAGCGACCAGGCTTGGTTACGACGCGACGATCATCTGTTTCGACTCCGTCGTAAATGACTTCGCCGCCGCAGGTAACAGCATTGACGCCATCATCTACGAGTTCAGCGACAATCTTGCCGTTTTCTACTGTTTCGTCATGCACTACTTTGATGGTGAAGGCTTCTTTGGTCTTTTGCACTTTCCATGCGCTGCTTTGCTTGCCGAGTTCTAATTTGGCATTAGCTGCACCGACTGAAGCGATGACGACGTTTATTTCCTTACCTTCAACAAGTTTGGCAACTGTTTTCTTGCCTTGCTTGACGTTTTGCGTTTTCAGATCTGTGCCGAAGCGTACTTCACCTCCATGCTCGGATGAGATTGTGATCTCAGCCAGAACATCGCCTGGAACCACGTCTTGTCCGTCTTTGACGACAACACGGGCACCTGAAGGCAGGTTGTATACGTCCCCTTCCAGTACCCAGATGATACCGGCACGGTTTGCTGTGCGGGAGATGTTGCCTTGACGATCACGTTTTTCGTCAGCCTGGAAGCCTTGGAATGAAACACGACCGGAGATATCAGCGGTGATATCTTTGCTGGCCTTTTCCGTCAAGTTCTTCTTAGCGCCAACTGCTTCATGCTCGGCAATAACTTGTCCTTGCTGTACTTCAGTACCGGAGGCAACCATGATGAGAGCGCCGGCAGGTAAGTTGAAGGATTCATCTCTCTTGCCGCCGCCAACTTTGATGGCGCCGTCCCGAGTAGCTTGTTCAACTTGGTCACCGTAAGCGGTACGAACAGAACGGGTTGGAATCTTGTAGGTGACTTCACCGGTCATCGGAGCCTTGATCTGAATACGGCTGCTGCCACCAGCTACGGCACCACCTGTGTGGAACGTTCTCATTGTGAGCTGTGTTCCAGGTTCACCGATTGACTGAGCGGCAATGATACCAATTGCTTCGCCGACATCGACGTTCTTGTTGGTTGTGAGTGACCAGCCATAGCACTTCTGGCAAACGCCGAATTGGCTTATGCAACCAAGAGGCGAACGCACTGGAATGCTTCTGATTTTAGCTTTATCGAGAGCTGCTGCTGCTTTTCTGTCGATGAGCTGACCTTTTTGGACGATAACTTCGCCATCCGGGCTAACAACATCTTCAAAAGAAGTTCTACCGAAGGCGCGCTCGGACAAGCCGACGATAACTTTATCGCCTTCCATGATTGCCTGCATTGCTACGGAGCGTGTTGTGCCGCAATCGAGATCGCGAACAATAACGTCTTGAGCAACGTCAACCAGACGTCTGGTTAGATAACCGGAGTCGGCTGTTTTCAGAGCTGTATCTACAAGACCCTTACGTGCACCATAAGAGGAGATGATGTACTCGGTTACGTTCAGACCTTCGCGGAAGTTAGCCTTAATCGGCAAGTCGATAATCTGTCCTTGAGAGTCAGCCATCAAGCCACGCATACCGACCAGCTGACGGACCTGAGAGATGTTACCTCTGGCGCCGGAGAAGGCCATCATGTATACAGGGTTCATGCGATCAAAGTTGTCGACCACTTCGCGGGTCAATTGGTCGGTTGTAGCAGACCATGTGTCGATAACCTTGTTGTAGCGTTCAACTTCTGTGATCTCACCGCGCTCGTAGCGACGCTGAGCTTCTTCAATTTCCTTTTCAGCAGCAGAGATCAAGTTGCGCTTGGTCTCTGGTACTTCCAAGTCCTCGATAGAGATTGTGACGCCTGCTTTGGTGGCGAACTTGAAGCCCAAGTCTTTGAGCGAGTTGGCAACTTCAGCAGAACGTGCTGTGCCGTACTTCTCGTACAGTTCAGCAAGAAGCGAACCTAGCTTCTTCTTGTCCACCGTTTGGTTGATGAACGCTATTGAGTCTTTCTTATCTTGGCTCATGCCTGTTATTTCCTTATGATGCAAATTTGGCTATGAAGTACAACTATTAGCTGACTGCAGTCAAAGCTTCTCTTATCGCTTCATTGAAGATGATGCGACCAGGAGTGGTGTCGATGGTTGTGCCATCGATATCACGCACTTTGATTTTTGCGTGCAGGTCAACTACGCCTACTTCATAAGCAGAGCGTGCTTCAGCCAGGGAGAAGAAGCGCATTCCGGCGCCCTTGCAGATTTTCGGATTGTCCGAACCCGGCTTGTCGATGGTCAGGTAATAGATACCCAAAACCATGTCCTGCGTTGGGGTGATTGTAGGACGGCCTGTAGCCGGCAAGAGAACGTTGTTGGAAGCAAGCATCAACATATGAGCTTCAGCTTGTGCTTCAACGGACAACGGTACGTGAACAGCCATTTGGTCGCCGTCGAAGTCGGCGTTGAATGCCGAGCAAACAAGCGGGTGCAATTGAATGGCGCGTCCTTCGACCAATACCGGTTCGAAAGCTTGGATACCAAGTCTGTGCAGGGTGGGAGCGCGGTTTAAGAGTACCGGGTGTCCTTGAATTACTTCTTCCAGGATTTCCCAGACAACTGTTGATCCACGTTCAATCTGCTTCTTGGCGGATTTGATGTTTTGGACTATTTGTCTCTCGATCAATTTGTTGATTACAAATGGCTTGAAGAGCTCAAGAGCCATTTCACGTGGCAAACCGCACTGATTGAGTTTCAATGTCGGCCCAACCACGATAACCGAACGACCTGAGTAGTCAACGCGCTTACCGAGCAAGTTTTGACGGAAGCGACCTTGCTTACCTTCGATGATGTTCGAGAGTGATTTCAATGGTCTGTTGTTTGGACCAACTACGGTACGACCACGACGACCGTTGTCGATCAAGGCATCAACTGCTTCCTGCAACATACGCTTTTCGTTGCGCACGATGATTTCAGGAGCACCCATCTCGAGAAGTCTCGCAAGACGGTTGTTGCGGTTGATAACACGACGATAGAGGTCGTTCAAATCAGACGTTGCGAAGCGTCCACCATCCAACTGCACCATTGGGCGCAAATCTGGCGGTGTTACCGGGAGCACATCGAGTACGATCCATGTTGGATCAGTGTTCGAGTTGATCAAGGCTTCAACCAAGCGGAGGCGCTTAATTATCTTGGCGCGCTTCTGTTGGCTGCCGCCGGAACCGGCTAACTCATCACGCAATGTCTTGGACAATTCTTTCAGTCCAGGTACATCTAATAATTTGCCTTTGTCTTCTTTGTTTTCGTTCTTGTCGTAAACAGGCTTAGCCAGTTCGTTCAAGAGTTGTTTGATAGCTTCAGCACCAATGCCTACGTCAAACTGGATGTTTTGATCATCCAAAAGCTTGTCGTACTCTTCTTCGGACAACAACTGATTCTTATGCAGATCAGGTGCATTGCCTGGGTTGGTTACGATGTAGGCGTTGAAGTAGATGACCTGTTCAAGATCACGCAAGGGCAAGTCCAGCAAGAGACCTATATAACTTGGGATGCCCTTCAAGTACCAGATATGGGTAACAGGAGCCGCTAAGCGGATATGACCCATTCTGTGGCGGCGAACTTTAGAGTCGGTAACTTCAACTCCGCAGCGTTCGCAAGTAATACCTTTGTGGCGAACACGTTTGTATTTGCCGCAATAGCATTCCCAATCTTTGGATGGTCCAAAGATTCGTTCGCAGAACAAGCCGTCTTTTTCCGGCTTGAGCGTTCGGTAGTTAATTGTCTCAGGCTTTGTTACTTCGCCGTGCGACCAGCTAAGAATGCGGTCGGGAGAAGCAATCCCGATTTTGATGTAATCAAACCTATCAATACTTGTAGGCATAGTGACCGAACAACCTCCGAATAATCGTTTGAGTTAAACCGTTGAAGCTGACTAATTTTCGTCATCCGATGAATCTGCTTCATCGGTGGCTTCATCGCCTAATCCCAAATCAATTGATACCTCATTCATAACTGCAACGCCTTCAGATTCCTCTGGCTCGCTAACTGCAACCCCGGTAGCCGGGATCATAGTTTGGCGTGTAAGTTCAGCCAATTCGGATTCCATACCGATGTCACCAAATGGGCTGACACGGCGCATTCCGCGTGGTCTCACTTCTTCGACTTCAACCATCAAGTCAACTTCTTGCTCTTCGCCATCACGGTTGTGTTTAGCAACGGAGACATCCAAGCCGATTGATTGCAATTCGCGGACCAGTACTTTGAAGGACTCAGGAATACCAGGACGTCTCAAGTTTTCACCCTTAACGATGGATTCGTAGGCCTTCGAGCGGCCGTTGACGTCATCGGATTTGATGGTCAACATTTCCTGCAAGGAATAAGCCGCACCGAATGCTTCCAGTGCCCAACATTCCATTTCTCCAAGTCTCTGTCCGCCGAACTGAGCCTTACCACCTAGTGGCTGCTGGGTAACCAGCGAGTAAGGACCTGTCGAACGAGCGTGAATCTTGTCGTCAACCAAGTGGACGAGCTTCATCATGTAGATGCGGCCGACTGTAACTGGGTTGTCGAACTTATCACCGGTGCGACCATCGTAGATGGTTATTTTGCCGTCGTCTCCGACCCACGGAGTGCCGGCTTTTTCTTTACCTGTCTTGATTTCACGGTGAACCAAGCTGGTGGAAGCTTCGCCTTCGAACATTTCGTCGAATGGTGGTACTTCGTAGTGCAAGCCTGTGAGCATGGCAGCTAATCCGAGAAGTGTCTCGAATGTCTGTCCGACGTTCATACGGCTTGGTACACCAAGCGGGTTCAAGACGATGTCGACAGGTGTGCCATCAGGCAGGAATGGCATGTCTTCCGGTGGAAGAATCTTAGCCACGATACCTTTGTTGCCGTGACGTCCTGCGACTTTGTCGCCGACCGAGATTTTACGCTTCTGGGCAATGTACACGCGGACGACTTTGTTGGCCACTGGTGGCAATTCGTCGCCTTTTTCGCGGTCGAAGACTTTGACATCTACTACTCGACCACCTTCACCATGCGGAACGCGTAGTGAGTTGTCGCGTACATCACGAGCCTTCTCACCGAAGATTGCTCTTAAGAGCTTCTCTTCCGGTGGGTGCTCGGATTCACCCTTCGGTGTAATCTTTCCAACCAGAATGTCATCCGGATAAACACGTGAGCCTATGCGCACGATGCCGTTTTCGTCCAAGTGCCTGAGCGACTCTTCAGAGACGTTCGGCACTTCACGAGTTATCTCTTCCGGACCTAGTTTGGTTGAACGAGCGTCAATCTCCAATTTCTCAATGTGAATGGAGGTCAACACATCGTCGTAAACGAGTCTCTGGCTTATGAGGATAGCGTCTTCAAAGTTGTAGCCTTCCCATGGCATGAATGCCACGAGTAAGTTGCGTCCTACAGCCAATTCACCAGACTTGGTGGCAGCACCGTCAGCAATAATCTGACCGGCTTTCACCTTGTCACCGACGTTGACCATCGGTTTTTGGTTTAAGCAAGTGTCTTGGTTGGAACGTTGGAACTTCGAGAGTTTGCAATCCACAACCTTGCCGTCTGCTTGACGGATGCGGATGACATTGCCTGTTACCAACTCAACTGTGCCATCAACGTGGGACAAGAGCACCATACCCGAGTCGCGGGCTGCTTGCTTCTCGATGCCGGTTGTGACATAGGCACGCTCTGTTCTAATCAGCGGAACTGACTGACGTTGCATGTTGGATCCCATCAAGGCACGGTTGGCGTCATCGTGCTCAAGGAACGGAATAAGTGCTGTTCCAACAGAGACGATCTGAATTGGGCTTACGCCTACGTAGTCGACTTGATCCGGTGTTGTTTCGATAAATTCGGAACGATAACGAACTGGAATTAGTTCAGTTAAGAAGTTGCCGGCATCATCTACAGGCACATCACCTGGAGCAACACGGAATTTATCTTCTTCATCGGCTGTCAGATAGTGGACATTTTCGGAAAGTTTTCCGCCAATGACCTGACGATAAGGAGTTTCGATGAAGCCATACTCGTTAACGCGAGCATGTGTAGCTAGTGATCCGATAAGACCTGCGTTTGGACCTTCAGGAGTCTCTACTGGACAAATACGTCCGTAGTGACTTGGGTGAATGTCGCGTACAGCAAATCCAGCTCTTTCACGAGACAAACCACCAGGACCCAATGCAGAGAGTCTTCTCTTGTGGGTGAGTTCTGCCAATGGGTTTGTTTGATCCATAAATTGGCTCAATTGTGACGATCCAAAGAATTCACGGATAGCTGCAACCAATGGCTTGGTGTTGAGCAAGTTAGCTGGTGTCAGAGTGTCTGCATCTTGCAATGTCATACGCTCTTTAACGATACGCTCAAGACGGGTCAAACCGATGCGGAACTGGTTCTGCAATAGTTCACCGACTGAACGAATACGACGATTGCCTAAGTGATCGATATCATCAGGATGACCTTCGTCATAGTGCAGAGCAATTAGATAATCCACTGCAGCAACGATGTCTTCACGAGACAAAGTACGCTGAGTTTCAGGAATGGACAAATTGAGCTTCTTGTTGAGCTTATAGCGACCAACTTTACCCAAGTCGTAACGCTTATCATCGAAGAAGCGGCTGTCGATAATCGATTGACCACCAGCTACAGACGGCGGATCGCCTGGACGTAGCTTACGGTAGACTTCGATCAAGGCTTCTTCACGAGTCTTGGTGTTGTCTTTCTCGAAGGTCTTCTTCAAGAAATCGCGATGACGGAAGATGGACTCCATCTCCTGATCGGAATAACCCAAAGCGCGTAGCAAGGTTGTTGCCGGCAATTTGCGGTTTTTGTCGATCTTTACATAGATAACGTCATTGGTATCCGATTCGAACTTCAGCCAAGCGCCACGGTTCGGGATAAGGGTAGCGGAGAACGTACGCTTACCGTTGGTGTCAACTTCGCGCTTGTAGTAGATGCCAGGGCTTCTGACGATCTGAGAAACGATAACCCGCTCAGCGCCGTTGATGATGAACGTACCGCGGTCCGTCATCATTGGGATATCGCCTACATATATCTCTTGTTCTTTGATTTCACCAATGTCGCGGTTAACCAAGCGCATCTTGATGCGCAGTTTCTTCGTGAAGCTGGCGTCCATTGCACGCGCATCTTCAGGAGTCTTTGGTTTGTTGGGTTCGGTGTGATCGTCGAATGTGTAATCGGCGAGGAAGTGCAGTTCAAGTCTGCCTGTGTAGTCCTTGATCGGACTAAATGCCTTCAACTCTTCGGCAAGACCTTCGCGGATAAACCACGCAAAGGACGCCTTTTGAATTTCGGCGAGATCGGGAAGTTCGGCGATGCGAGAACTTCCGACCCCGAAGGTTCGGACGCGCTCAGATATCTCTAAAGCCATTGGATACCTCTGGGTGCTGGCTAAAAGCTCATGGGATTTAAGGGACAAGCTAGCAAGTTTACGTAAGGAGTTAATGTACTGTCAATGTAGATGGGGCTAACCCAGGCGATTGTAAACACAAATATTTATAACCTTATCTATCGATCACAAACCGGAATAGCATCTCTCACAAGGCGTTAGCCGTGTTTTTGCGAGATATGCCAAGGGGTATTGTAGCTTAATTCGATGAGAAAAGATCTATTTGCAGCGTTACGAAGCGCAAGAAATCAGCGTATAGGCACCAATGATGGCGTCGAATCTAAACAAATTCTGAAAACGAATAACAAAGAGCTAGTTATGGACAGCCTTTGCCGGACCATTCCCAATCAGGTGTGATCGGTTGTTCGTTTTTTGCAGCCTTTGCTTGCTTTTCTTTGTAGAGCTTTTCGGTGTCAATAATTACTGTCTCCGATGGCTTTACTCTTATTTTGCCGCACGTGTTGACGCCGCGCACTTCTGTTGGTGGTTCTTTCGGGACTATAAGCGCTTCCAGATGGAGACTGGATTTTTCCATCATATGTTTCAATGTTTGTGCCAACTCACATCTCTGTACATTCCCTTTCTCGGAATCGATGACTGCCTTCGGGAATCCGCAGATTTCTTCTAGCGTGAGCAGTGTCTTGTAGTCGTGCTCGGCTTCGGCCAAGTTACCGGCGCGCTCATTAGTTTTTGCCTCTGCTCTTAAAAGTTCGATTGCTTTTGAAACATACTGTTCTGCCATGATCCTTACTCCAATTGCTTGAGTTGTTGTCAATAGAATGATTGTAGTGACAGGAGCTTTCAATGTCAGTGGGGTAAATACGTAGCCCCATCCTATTAATAAGGCTAAAATAGCTGCGGGGATGAGACATCGCTGGTGTGATGCACGGTCTTCAAAACCGCTGTGGGTGAGCCCAGCGCTAGCCCGGGTGGGTTCGATTCCCATTCGTCCCCGAGTTTTCGGCACTTGAAAATCACCACTGAGTAATATATACTCAAATTAGATTCAAGGAGTCCAGAATGCCTAAAGACACAAAGCGCGAAAACTTTGAAGTCAGTCCAGAGCAAGCCCAAGCTATCACTCACTTCCAGGAGTTAGCTAATGCGACATCCAGAAAGGATGCGGTGTTAGCTGCGATACGCTTAGGAATTCAGCTTGGAGAAGAAGTTAGCCAGGGTAAGCAAATCTATATAAGCAAGCCAGGTTTTATGGAGCCGGAAAGAGTGCTTCTGCCTTTTGGTGCAGCGCGCGGACCAAAGTATCTGGTGCAGCATGATCATCCATGGAAAAGGCAGCTGTTTGTTAAGGGTAGAAAATTGCCCGCTGCCAATGTTTGGGTGTCCATGCGAGTAAACAACCTAACATCTGAGGAAGCTGCTGAAAATTGGGACTTGCCGCTAGAGGCAATTTTGGAAATTGAAGAATATTGCGAGACAAACAAAGCTCTATTGCAAATGGAAGCTGCTGAAGAGAAGCGACGGCTACAGGAAAAAGGAATAAGCTTTGAGCCTAAAACTTCTGGTAGATGAATGCCTAATCGACAAGCTGTTGATTGCGGCGCTGGAAAAAGCAGGGCACGATGTGGTTACAGTAACTCAAATAAACCTGATAGGCAGTACGGACAGTGCGATTTTCGATCATGCTGTTAAGGATAATCGCCTTGTTGTAACTACCAATTGCGATGACTTCGAAGACCTGCATGAAGCTTATTTAGAGGACAAGCGGAGTCATCCGGGAGTTCTGCTTATCTATCTTCAAAATAACCCAAAGAGAGACTTAGGCTACAAGCAGATAGTACAAGCAATCGCCAACCTTGAAGCCAGCAAAATTCCTCTAGCGAGTGCTCTACATTCGTTAGTTGCATATAACTACTAAACGGACAATCATTAGTAGACTGTCCACTCAAGATTCACAAGCAGATGTTAACAATGCCCACCGTCAATATTGCTGCCTACAAGTTCGTCGGTATTCCTGAGCCGGCTGATTGGATAGCGCCGTTGAAAGATAAATGCAGTGAACTGAATCTCAAAGGCACGATTATCCTCGCTACTGAAGGTATCAATCTCTTTTTGGCAGGGCCGAGGAATTCTATTGATGAGTTTCTTCACTACTTGCGTAACGATAGTCAATTTCAACAGTGTTTCCTCGACATCACGATTAAGGAAAGTTTGTCGGACAACCAGCCGTTCGGCAAAATGGTAGTACGTGTGGCCAAAGAAATCATCACGATGCGTCATCCGACAATTCGTCCTGCAGATAGTCGTGCAGCGTCTGTTGATCCTGTGACATTGAAACAGTGGCTTGAGCAGGGATACGATGACGAAAAACGCGAGATAGTATTACTCGATACGCGCAACAAATTCGAGGTCGACTTCGGTACATTTGAAGGTGCTGTTGATCTCAACCTCACAAAATTCGGCGAATTCCCCGATGAAATACGCGCCGCATTAGAATCCGATGCAAGTCTCAAAGACAAAACAATAGTGTCGTTTTGCACGGGTGGTATTCGGTGCGAAAAGGCTGCAATTTATCTAGAAGAAATTGGACACCCCAAAGTGCTCCAGTTGGACGGTGGCATCTTGCGCTACTTCGAAGATGTTGGAGGCGCATTCTGGAATGGCGATTGTTTTGTGTTCGATGAAAGAGTGGCGCTGAACCCTGACCTGCGTCCAAGTGGGGCTGTGAGAATCTCCGAGCCTGCGTAACAGCTAGCTGTTGCCATAGGTCGCCTGTCTTTGAGCCGGCGGCGTTGGCTCACGGCTTAATTTGCAATTCGTATGATGAAAGCGTATGATGAATTATATAAGTGATTGAGGCTTGTTTTATGGCCAGACCCAGGCGCCGGAAATCTATCGCTTCGAAGGTTGGTGAGACAGTCGCTGATCCGGCAAGCTTGTATGAAGCGCTTCTGCCGCAGGAGTACGGAGTGCCGCCGGCAGACGACAACACAGCGGCCCGGGTAACTGTTTCAGTTCATCCAGGACTGCTTCGTTATGTTGATGATTACGTTGAATGGCATCCAGAGACTAATCGTAGCGCCGTTTTTGAGCAGGCAATCGAGCTGTGGATCCATTGGATGCAAGCTGAAACATACAAACGTTATTACGCTACACATAAGGAAACTCAAGAGGATGCCGACTGGAAAGCAATTCAGACGGAGGCTGCGAAGTTCATTTGGCCGTAAGTGAAGTAAGCCCTGAAAAGGGTGAAATTTGGTATGTCAAATTTCCCAATCAGCCCTCCGATCCTCATCAACCGAGACCGGCGATTGTCGTGTCCGCGGATGCTCGCAACTTGTATGCGTCTGATGTGATGGTTGTGCCCATCACTAGTAAGACATTTCTATTGGATACTTATGTGCGTGTACCAGCCAAGGAAGGCGGACTTCCTCATCATTCGGTGGCGAAGTGTGATCAAGTCACAACAGTAGACAAAATATTACTGGTCAATGGTCCGTTGGGCGGAAAAATTAGTCAATTGTCGATGAGGAGAATTCATCGTGGAATAAGAATCGCACTTGGCGAAACTAGAGTTCCCTAAGAATCTTGACTGTATGCAAAAATGTATACATAATTGTATACAGAGGTGTGAATTTATGACAGCTCGTATTCCATCCAGGCAGCCAATCGTCCGTATAAACCTTGCAGCTAAGCAGAAGTTGGACCGAATGCAAACGCAAACTGACATGAGTCAGCCCGAACTGCTGGATCTTGCTGTGACGCTCCTTGAGCGTGAAATGTTGGCACAGCGTTTTGCGCAAGATCTTGCAGATTTAGCTAGTAACGAGAAAGCGCTGAAGAAATATAGGCAAATATCTTCTGCTTTTGAGGGCGCATCAGGAGATGGGCTCTAATCATGGCTGGTGGTGGAAAGCCTAAAAGTCACTCAGCTTCTGAGGCGAGTTATCGTCGCGGCGAGATATGGATGGTTGACTTTGGCAATCCTTTAGGAACCGAACTTGGAATGGAGCACCCTGCAGTTATTGTGTCTCGACAAGAATTGAATAACTTTGCGGCGCGGCTTGGTCGAGTAATCGTTGTACCAGGAACCAGCGCTCATTTCACTAACTCTAGCGGGACGACTTTATTTTCTCATCGAGAAGTTGGCGATTCTATTTCAAATGGATTACATCACTCGACCTATTTCATGACCGAACAGGTGCGCAGTGTTTCCATTATTCGACTGCGTCGTTTAGTCGGTGTGCTGGAAGCGAGTCATGTGCGAGCTATTGATGATCGCCTCTGTTTAGTGCTCGATCTCTTTCAGGTTTGATAAAAAGTCTCCAATTCTGTCTTACTATTTAGATGTTTTGTAAGGACCGTGTGAAGCTGTTACGTGTGCCAACAGGGCGGAATTTTTCAAAAGAATTGATACAAAACGCTTGGCAGCGGGGTCGCCAGATTTGGCAAGCCCACGGAGAACCTTAATTGCTTCAATGGACGACATTAGGGAAAAATCCGCCAGAAATCCCTTAACCTCACCGTCAAGGTTCAAGTCAATTGCATTCCTGAATGCGATTCCTGTGATGGCATTTATGCCCTCCAAATTCTTACCGTCGCCATTTGCCAGTACTAACTGCATGCCCAGAGGGATAGAAATGCGGTGTTTGCCCACTAGCGCTGAAATATCACCAAGGCGCTTGCTATGCAAGGTATAGATTGTAGTTTCCTTACCGGTTGTCCAAATTATCGCCGTGCTCTTGGCGGCAATATAAACTGTACCGTGGTTTGTTTGAATAACTATGTCTTGTGCTGGTGTGAAAATACCCGCCCCTTGCATTAGCTGCAGGGAATTGCCACCTGTTTGTTGCCCCGCGACAAGCCCGGCGTTTTCTGCCCAGTTCTGGGTGAAAAGACTTACTGTGTGCAGTCGGGCGTCTTCAAGGGTGGCAATAAAGCCGGTTGGATGCTCAAGCTGATCGCTAGACAAATACCCTAGCAAGAATGTTTCTTCAGAAGTACTTTGTCTAAACGGGGTCTTGTCGGTGGCGATAATTTGTGGAGCTGACAAATTGGTGATGTCCCCTTGCTGAAAAAGTGAAAACAGAAATGAGAAAATTGGCAATCGCCCAGTCTCTAGGGAAGCGAGACCTGTTCCGAAATTTGAGCCGGTACCAATTTCGGCCGCAGCTTCTGCTACCGTCATGGCACTGAGGTTGCCGTTGACGGTAAGTTCGTTCGTCCTTATATAGAGACTGGCATTGACGGAATTTGGAGGTGTTACCGTGGAATTCAGTTGAGCAACGTCTGTGTCAGGATTGAATCCGCTTGGTATAGCTGCCGGCGTGTTGAGCATGACCGGTCCGCTGTGTGCTATCTGACCAGAAATGATGTTGACGGCACCCCCGGTTGCAGACAAGAAGACCGGACCTTCGAGCAACAGACTGGGGCTTCCTGTCAAATTTAAGTTGGAAGCTGGGGCGGTAGCTGTAATAGCTAGCTGTGTAGTAGATGAGAGTTTTCCTGATCCTAAAAGGTTGAGAGGTAAGCCTGTCGGACTTTCAATAAGAGTACGTCCATCTCCACCAATCACCATGAGATTCGCATTTGCAGTTAATATCACGCCCAGATTTGCATTGTCTACTACTGACACTGCCGCGGACGATCCGACAGGTGAAGCGCGCAAAGTAAGCGTGTTTGTAAAAGTGATTGAGTTACTTGAGGGTTGAAAAACAATTGAATCGGATATGGCGATCAATGTACCGGGGCCGTTAATGGACATGGTACCTGAGCCAGACAAGCCATTGTCTGCAATATTTATGCCGCCGCTTCCAAGTATGGGAAGCGAACCCAATGCTCGCAAAGTACCAAAGATGCTTAAGCTATTGGTGCTCACTGATATTCCATCTGAAGCAGTTACGTTGGTGTTGACTGGCACAACAACTGATCCAATTGAAGCAGTTAATATGGCGATAGATCCATCGACCGTCGGAGATCCTGATAAAGTCAAATTCGCCGAACTTGGACTACACAAGCAGTCCAATGTAAGGTTGAGATAGGTGGCTGAATAAGAGCCGGAGCCGTTTACAGTCAGGTCAAGCGAGCTGCCGACTTGGGCTGCTAATACGTTGATGTTGCTTGGACTCAGCATTTGCAGGGAGCCATTGTTCGTAAGAGAGCTTGTGGTGATTGAGATATCGTTGTTTCTGATAAGTGACTGACCGGATGCAATTACAAGTTGAGGAGCATCAACGCTTAATGGCCCGCCCGCGACGGTCAGTGTGGTCGGCAATACTCCACCTGCAAGGGTAATCATATTGCCTGCATTGAAATTGATTGAACCGAATGGACCGGTTTCAATTCTACCTGTTCCTACAAGTATTAAATTGTCCGGATTTTGAACAACGACTGAGCCTGACAGGGCGCTGACTGTCCCGTCTAGAGTCACAATGCTGGAAGTACCAGGTGTAAACGGGGTTGTGCTTAAAGTAATCGAGCTGTCGGTTGCCAGTGTGAAGTCGGCGCCGACAAGTATGCTGGACACCGGGTTGAATGTGGCACCGCCGACGGTGCTAGTGGCTACGGGGGCTCCGTTCAAGTTGAGAGTGGACGTAGTCGCCAAACCGGCTGGGCGAAATGCTAGTGGGCAAATAGTGCAAACGAAGCTGGAATTAATCACATAGTTGGAGACTCCGTTGGCGCTGAAGGTCGCAGATGCAGTTGCGGCTGAAGGACTGCTTACCTGTATTTCGAGAGCATAAAAAATGACGCTACCTCCACCTGAAGCTGTGAAGGATGTTCCGTCAATTATGGTCAAGTTGCCGCTGCTTCGAAATACCGTGTCGCCTTTGACACTTCCTGCCTGCAAGAATGAACCGCTGCCTGAAAGATTAAGATTACCGAGAGTGTTCTGTATTAATATGCTTGAGGTATTGGCTCCGGAGAATTGTGTTTCCAACGAGCCGTTGTTGACAAACGTCGGTGTTGCTGGCGCAGCGTAATTCATATTGACGACAATTTGCTGATCTGAGCCTATGAATACACCTGGATTGATAGTCACAGCTGTGGCGTTCAAGGCAAGATCGGCGCCATTAAAGGACAAATCTGTAACACCGACACCGGATATCGCGAAGGTCAGAGAGCCATTTCCAGTTGGTGAGATTAAAATGGAACCTCCCGAACCTGCGCAGTTGGCGCAAGTAGTTATAGTTCCGCCAAAGCCTGCCGCACCGGTGATGTTGAGACTCACATTTGTACTTGAGTTGCCTGAATTGATTGTGACGGCTGAGTTTTCCGTTGCGGTTAGGGAAGGACTGGTTGTAGTCGCGGCAAAGATCAGGTTTGGTGTGCGGATATTTAGGTCTCCACCTCCTTCTACAACTAACGCTGCAGCATCACCAAGCGTAATGGACTTCCCTGCTGTCATAGCCAGAAAAGAAGTGCTGCCGGCTCCGGCGGTGCGGAAAGTAGTGGTGCCAGTGAGAATGAGGTTATCCTGCGATTCAACTGAAATCGTCGCGTTAAAATTGGTTGAGACTGCCGCAGATGTGCCGGAGAGAGCTTCCGTATTTATGGTGATATTGCCGCCGGCCACCGAACCTCTTGCATCTACATCCGAAATTAAGTTCAGTCCGTTTGGCGCAGTCAAAGTGATTGCCTGTCCTGATGCCCCATTAATGCCCGTAGCCTGGACGGTGGCTGTGGATAGATCAATTCCTGCAATCAGGCTGATGCTACCTGCACTCTTGCCGTTGCCGTCGCCCTGCGTGTTGAATGAGGGGGCTGTGACTAGTGTGACTCCGCGAATGGATCCGGTAGAAGCCCTCAAATCAATTGTTCCTCCATCGGCGTTGCTGCCGCCACTGGTATCAACTCCAGTCTGTGCCACCACTAGATTACCGACAGCCGTATGAATTGTGACGTCGGAACCGCCTGTGGAGATAGGACCCAATAGTCCGTTTATCTCTCTTATATCTACATTCACCGTGCCACCAGTGAAATTAATTTGGTTTGCCGTAATCGTTCCGGAAAGACTCCCGCCCGATATTTGGGTATTGGTACCGAAGTCAATATTGTTTGATGACTGAGCCGTTAGCGCTGAGCCAGTGCCCATAACAATCTGAGAGTCTGAAGGAAGGCTTATCAGTCCGTTTGCAGAAATAGCACCAGATACATTGTAATTACTTGCTGAGCCAAACGTAATGGTGGCATCGGAAGTGACGGTTACTCCATTATCCACTGTCAATGTCGTGAAACCGCTACTGTCTTGAAGCGAGTCCACGCGGATGATACTTGCCGCTGCGCCTGCTGCCAGTGAAAATCGTGTGCTGCTGACACCGTCCAGTACTACTGGTCCGTTTAGAATTGTCGTAAAGTTGCCGACAACCTGCGCGACCGATAGCACGAAGTCGGAGCCGCTCGATACCGACAGATTTATATCGTCCATTCTCAGCACATTTGCCTCAACCCGCACTGAGCCGGTTGAGTTAAAGCTGAAAATCCCAAACTCTCCTTTAAGAGTCAGATCTGTCCCAGCTATTGTAATGGTGTCAGCACTCACAAGGATCGTGCCGGAATTTCTGAATGTGCCACCTGAATTCAACACAAATGAATTGCCTGTTGTGCCTGTCTGCTCCAAGACAATGTCTTGAATAGTGAAGTTCAAATCGCCGCCGGTTGCCGAGGAAAAATTCGTAAGACCACCAGCTGGTGAGCCGAAGTTGATGGTTCCGTTCCCAATTGCTTGAAATGAGCCTCCAGCGGAGCCACTGTGTAGTACCACTGTGCCGCTAGTATTAACACTGGCAGTACTGCCGTCATCCGGCCCGTAAAGCCGAGGCGCGGCAATTTCTATGCTGGCTGTAATACCAGCTGAACCGATCTCTTGAGTTAGGCTGTTTGCCAGGATCACTGAGATGGGTGAAGTTAGTTTTGCAAAGTGATTCTGACCAGGATCTAGAATTCCTGTGCTGCCGGCAAGTGTCCAAGTGCCCAAGCTGGATATAGATATGGTGTTTGTACCGGCAGCTGCAAGGGAGAGACTCTCTACTTTTCCATCGTTAGTGAAAGTAGTGTCCGTGCCCAAATTTATTGATAGGGAGTCGACGCTTCCGATGATGCCTGTTGGCGCGATAGTCAGACCGTTGCCTACATTCAGTTGAGCACCGGGTGAATTGAAATTTAGGCTTCCCGAAATTGATGCGGATCCTGAATAAGTGAGTGGCACACTCACAGTGGCAATTACTAGATCCGGCAGGATCAGGTTTGTAAAGCCGCCATCCGGAATGTTGTTACTGTCGATATTGAAGTCCCCACCGGATGCATAACCTGTGCCTGGATTGCTTGTAGACAATGACTGGCTCAAAATCAGTGTTTGAGAGGCTGGCGTTCCGCCTAAGACTACCTGCACGAATGCAATTTGTTCTGCCGGCGTAATGAACATGCCGGGACCAATTGTGACCGACACGCCGTCCTCCAAAATGGTGGCTGTTTCACCTCCAAAAGATCCGCCTGCTACAGGCGAGGCGTAGGATACGCCGCCAATTGTTATTGGCTGCCCCGCTCCCGTGCCGGCCGCAAGACCGCCGGTGGAGAAAAATCCTCCTGTCTGAGCGGGGTAGGTATTGGCACCAAGTCCGTAGTTTGCATCCGGCAAATATATGGGCGCAAAAGCGCCGGCTGAAATTACAATAGTGCCATTATTTCCAAGGGCGTTGAGCGCATCGGCATTATAATTCGAGAGTGAGAAGCCGGAGGAGCCACCGTCCAGGTTTCCTATGTCTGTTGATACGCTTATTGTTTGTCCGGATATGGTTATTGCCCCGGAATTTCCGCTTGCACCGGTTGCGCCTGCTTCAGCGCCGTTGGTTCCTGATGTGAGTCCACCTGATGTGCCACCGCTTCCAAATCTACCGCCAAAACCGGCACCGCCATTGGACCCGAGTCCACCGTTGGGTGTGCCACCGCCGGTAGTATCGCCATTGCCGCCCCTCCCGCCGATAAAGTCGCCTGAGGCTCCCTGCCCTGAGCTGCCGTTACCGCCACCGCCATTGCCGGAACCACCGAAGGCTCCGGTTCCACCATTAATAGTGTTGCTTCCGTTAACACCGTTGTTACCTGCTGAAACTCCACCACCTTCTCCGCCAGCCCCGGCACCGCCGAAGAAACCGCCACCGCCGCCTCCTCCTCCGTTGCCTAACCCGCCACCTCCGCCACCGCCGCTGCCGGCTATTGTGCCAGTGCTACCGCCACCGCCGCCGCCACCACCTGCGTAGCCGCCGCCAGCACCACTACCACCTACTGTGGCACTAGAAGTTCCGCCGCCGGCACCACCGCCGCCATAGAATCCACCACCACCACCTGCCCCACTTGATGTATGAGCTGCGCCACCACCGCCGCCGCCGAATGAACCGCCGCCTCCACCACCCCCCGAGTCGCTTGACAGTGTGCTTCCGGAGTCATTGTAGCCTCCATTGCCTCCGCCTACAGCAAGAATGGGACCGGTGATTGCCACGCCGGAGCTTGTGCTGATGGTAATCGAACCAGCTGAGCCACCCAGTCCTCCTGGCACATCGCTTTGGCTACTGCCGCCGCCGCCTCCTCCTGAGCTGTTAATGTCTCCTGCGATTAATATAAATCCTGACACTGCGGTGATATTAATGTTGCCACCGTTGCCTCCGGTACCACCTGCGCTACCGCCACCGCCGCCGCCTCCGAAGCTACGAACGAAACCAACAGATATTGAACCGCCGCTTTGAATTTGTATTTCACCACCTGCGCCGCCAGCTTCGCCTGCGGAGGCAGTTGCTCCGGCACCGCCGGCTCCGGCCGCCAGTATGCCACCGGTTGAAATTCCGGCACCACTCAGGGTAAGTCCGCTTGTTGCGAAAACTGGAGATGGGCTAATTGTGCTGTTAGCAATTGTTGCTGCGCCCGGGTTTGCGATGATCGGACTTGCTGTGAGGAGTCGGACACTGCCGGCGCTTCCTGTAAGCGCCGTGCCAGCACTTATGATCTGTCCTGTTGAAATTCCTGTGCCTGATGCGGCACCGGATATTATCGTCAAATTGCCGTTGTTAGTATCTATTGTTCCTGCAATATTTACCGATCCCGAACCCAAGGCGCTGCCAGCGTAGGCGGCTATCTCCAGCTTGCCTCCGTTAGTGCTAATTGATGAGTTTACCTGTACTGCCCCGCCTGAGGTTGAGCCGGCCGAGAAACTCACACTGCCGTCAGCTTGAATCGGGCTCAAGTTCACTCCTGCTATGACGGTCAAATCAAGCGCATTCGGCTGGCTTAGATTAAGCAGCGCTGCTACAGAACGGATCTCGCCACCCGAAACCAAAACGAGAGTGGACGGGGAGAAGCTGTTCACAGTAAGTCCTATGCCGGGACCACTTAGATCGATAGAGCCGCCTGATGTTAATGCACCACTGCTGTTATTACTGAATGTTATGCTGCCCAGCCCTAATACGGAAGTGCTGCCGCCTATATTTAGTTGTGATGTACTGTTGTTGAGATTCAACGTTCCGCTAATCTGGGCCGAACCTGTATAAGTAAGAATCGACACGTTAGCATTAGCCACAACTGTAGGCGGCAGGCGCAAGTTCGTAAAATTTCCAGTGGGGATGTTTTCAGTTTGAATTGAGAAAGAGCCGCCGATTGCACGACCTGTACCGGGTCCTGTGCCTCCTAAAGTAAGCGCCTGCGGTCCACCGGCTGCCACTTGAATGTATGCAATCTGCTCGGCCGGCGTTATAAACATGCCGGGCAATATTACAAAAGGGGATCCGGATTCTTCTATAGTGGCACCGCCGGCGCCGAATATACCTAAATTCACAGGAGATGCGCTTGCAATGCCATTTACAGTAATCGGCGTGCCGATGCCACTTCCCGCCTGCAGCCTGCCGCTGCCGGGTGCCAGGTAGACATTTGCAAGTGCTCCGTAGTTGGCGTCGTTGAAGTAAGTTGTTTGCCCGAACTGTGAGTTGAGTATAACGGTGCCGCCGCCTCCAAGCGCATTCACAGAGTCCAGATCAAAGCTGCCGCCGGTTGATGTTAGCAACTGTCCGATTGTGCCTATGGCGACCAGCCTGCCGTTTATGACAACGGCGCCTGCTGATGCGCCGCCGGCATCACTGCCGTTCTCGACAAGGCTTGTGCCGCTGCCTCCCAGTCCGAAGCCGCCACCGCCGCCGCCATAATTTGGTATTGAGTCTGCAAATCCCAGCCCAAGCCCGTTGCCACTGGTATCGCCGCCGGTGCCGCCCCGCCCGCCGAAGCTGCCGCCGCCGCCGCTGACATGACCGAAAAAGTCCATTGTTTTGCCGCCGCTGCCGCCGCCTGCTGCGAGCACCGGACCTATGATATTTACAGTGCCAGTGCCGCTGACTGTGACATTAGCTCCGGAACCGCCGGCGCCGCCGACATACGGCGTTAGAAGGCTGCCGCCGGCACCGCCGCCGCCACCGCCAGATGCGTTCACGTCGCCAGCTATGTTTATGGCGCCGCCTGTTGAAGTGACTGCAATTGCGCCGCCAGCACCACCTGCAAGGCCATTTTCAAGAAAGGTGCCCCAGCCGCCACCGCCGAAGCTTCTAATGAATCCGGTGTTGATATTGCCACCTGCGCCAATAGTTACTGTGCCACCGGCACCGCCCGGGGAGCCGGAGCCGGCAAAGCTGTCGTAGGGACCGGCTGCGCCTGCGGCCATCAAATTGCCGGCAGTTATAGAACCTGAACTAAGTACGAGTCCACTGACTTCAAATGGCGGTCTTGGTGAAATCGCACCTGCTTTTGTAAATAGATCGGTGCCGCCGTTAATTACTGGTGTTGCTGCAAAAAGATGAATTGAGCCTGCTGCCGGGCTGGACCCAGCTCCAGAAGATGTTGTTATGCCGGCAACGCTAATGGCGCTGCTGCTTCCGGCAGCAATAATAGCTGCGTTGCCGTTAATTTGGCTGCCTGATACAGCACCTGTGTTTATGGCTCCTGTCACAGAAACAGTGCCCGGTAAAAACGCAGAGCCGGTGCCGCTTCCTGTGTAAGCCGCTGCTGTGAAATTATTGCCGCTTGTAGTTATTGGTCCGGTAACAAAAATTGTGCCACCTGTGGCGGAAGCTCCATTTATTGAAAAGGCGTTTACAAAATTGGCCCCGGCGACAAGCGTGAGATCGCCTTGCACAGCACCGGGCACTGTCGCGAGCCCGCCTGCGACAATGACGTCCTGACCGGACATAAGTGAAATGCCGCCACCATTTACACTTAATGATTGAATATACACAGAGCCAGTGCGCGCAAGAAGGCTTAAGCCTTTGCTGGCAAAGCTGCCTCCGGCTTGCTGGGTCAGATTTGTGTTTGCCGAAAGTGTCAGACCGGTTGTGGCGCTGACAGCTCCTAAAATGCCGATACCGCCACTTGTTGCTGTCACTTCAAAATTGCCTGTCGTATTATCTGCAGGCAGACCGGAACCAGCCGAGGACCCTGCTAGCAAAAGAGCAGGCAAAGTGGCGCTCAAATCTGCGTCTGCCGATCTTATGTATACATTGCCGAGTCCGGCTGCGTTTGTCAGGGCGTTTGCGTTAAGTCTAAGCTGCATAATGCCGCTTGCGCCTGAACTCACGGCAAGCGCCGTGAGGCTTGTGCCGATATTGCCGGCAGTCGAAGTTATTGAAAGCAGCCCACTAAGCGAGCTTACTGAGCCTGATCCGGAAATTGTGTTTCCGGCAAGGACAGCACCACTTGTGGCGCCATTGAAATTGATCGTGCCGCCTAAGTTAAGGCTTGATCCAACATTGAGCTGGGCGCTTGCAGAACTGAAGTTAATATTGCCGTCTACTGTCGCCTGCCCTGTGTAAGTCAGAGTTGGAACATTCACCTGTGCTGTAACGCCTGCAGGCAAAGTTAAGCTGTTAAAATCGCCCGACGGAACGTTCTGGTTGTTAATACTGAAGTTACCGCCTGATGCAAAACCTGTTCCGGGGGTGTTTGTGGCAGCTGGCTGGCCAAGTAAAAGTGTTTGCGGCCCGCCCCCTAGAACCTGCAAAAAAGCTATTTGTTCAGCCGGTGTAATGAATGATCCTGGTGTAATCAGAACCAGCTGAGTCCCCTCAAGGATACTGCCTACAGTATCGAATGATCCTGCAGCTACAGGAGATGCGAAACTCACACCGTTAATTACAATTGGTTGATCGGCTTGCAGCGAACCGACAGAGACGAACCGGCCTGCCGGCGCCAGATAAGTAGCAGCACCGGCTGCATAGTTAGCGTCAGCAAAGTAGGACTGTCCTGAAGGCGTTCCTATCACTATAGATCCACCAGCACCCAGAGCATTCAGAGAATCCTGCGTAAATGCTGATGATGAATAAGCAGTTCCGGCGCCAAGTCCGGCTACAGTGCCAGTTATTGAAACTACAAGTGCGCTTATGGAAATAGCGCCGCCGTTTCCTGATCCTACTGGTGAGCCAACATTTGCACCGTTTGAACTGACTGCATTTCCGGCAGCGCCACCCATGCCAAAGAAGCCACCTGAGCCGCCAGTGGGCATGCCATTACCACCAGCGCCATTACCGGCAGTGCTACCGCCACCGCCGCCCGCCGTGAAGAAATTGCCCCCGCTTCCGCTGCCATAGCCTCCACCCCCGCCACCAGCATTTGTACCGGCCGCACCACCGCCGCCGCCGCCGAAACTGCCGCCGCCGCCAGCTCCGCCAAAGGCCGTTGTCGAGCTGCCACCGTTGCCGCCACCAGCCGCCAGAACCGATCCTTGGATTGCCACGCTGTTAGGATGGTTTACGGATATCGTAATATTGCCGGCAGATCCGCCGGCTCCTCCTGCAGAGCCGATAGCAGATGAGCCGCCGCCACCTCCGCCAGAGCTGTTAATTGCGTTTGTAATAACTGAGCCGCCTGTTGAGCCAATCAATACATTGCCGCCGGAGCCGCCCGCACCGCCGGTAGTGCCGCCACCACCGCCGCCGCCATAAGCAAGCAGCATGCCTGTGTTTATGTTCGCCAGGGCATTAATGCTTATGTTGCCGGCGTTCTGTCCAGGTCCACCTGCGGCAGCCATATTACCGGCTGTTCCGCCGATACCCGCTGTGATGATATTGCCGGTGCTTATACTGCCAGAATTAGCGCTCATATCGATACTCTGACCGCTGTTCCTAATGTTCAATGTTGTTAGATTGCCGCTTTGTGACTGCAGCTGAAAAAGTGGTGCTTCAACTAACAGATCGGACGAAAGCGAAATATCGCTGTTTGAAAATACTCTGTATAGGCTCCCGGCTTTGTTTGATATTATGTTGCCGCTGCTAGATTGAACGGCTGCGTTGCCGAAACTGATGCTGAACGGCTGGAGAATGTCGGCAGTGCTTATCTGCACATCTTGGTTCGCTTGTGCAGTCAGTGTTGTTGCACCGTTTATCAGCACCGGCGCTGTGGCAGTACCTGTACTGCCGGCAACTGAATGTAATATAGTGATTGGAGCGCTGATTGCATTTGCGGCACCTGAAGCTGAGCTGACTATATTGCCTTGAGCCGCTATATTGAATTGACCGGCGGCAGAGTTTGCAATTAAAGTACCGTCTACGGAATTGGCGCTCTTAAGACTCACGGTCGTACCAGGACCTGTAGCTGTGTTGTTGATGAACACCGAGCCTGCTGCTTTTGCTGTTAAGTTACTCGGGCTGCTTATACGAATAGGCGACGCGGCGCTTGAACCGACATCGCTTGTTGAAGAATACAAAACCACATCTGGTGCTGTAATTTCGACCGTTTGTGAAGCGGCGATTATGCGCCCGACCGCCTGGATGTTGTAAATTGAGCCGGCTCGATTGGTTATGGCTGCTCCGCCTGCAGCCACGCCATTTGATAAAATTACCGTAGTGCTTGCATCAAATGGCAATGACCCCGGTGGTGGTGGCACTAAGATATTATTGATGAAGACCGACTTGCCAGTTGATGAAGCTTGTGCGGTTAACGGAGCAAACAAAGCATTGAGCAGGACAGGTGAAGCTGCTGTGCCGACATTGCCTGTAGTGGAATAAAGTATTATGCTGCTTGCCAGGATTGCGTTGTTTGCCGGTGTGCCTATATTAGATGAGACTATGTCCCCTACGGTCTGCAAGTTGTATGTGCTGCCCGCTTTGTTGGTGATAGTCGTGCCGTCAGCAGCGACATTTCCTTGCAATGTTATATTTCCGTTTGTTATGTCACGTATTACAACTGATTGGCTGGCTTGAGCAGTAAGGTTGCTGGTCCCGCTCAACATAACTGGAGATGCCGCAGTGCCAGTGTTTCCGGCAAGTGAGTATAGAACAGTGGTGGGTGCCGTGATCGTGCTGCCTGCCCCCGCCGTAGACGAAATGATGTCTGAGGCCGCTTGAAGGCTGTATGTTTGACCGGCTCCGTTGTCATACAAAGGAAAGCCACCCGAAAAGACGTCACGTAAGCTGACTGTCAGACCCGGTGAAAGTGCGCGAATATTTACTGATCCGCCGGCGCTGAGAGCTCTTGCTGTAAGTAAGGTAGTTTGTCCTGATTGTCCGGACAAAAGCACGGGCAGGTAAGATAAGCCGACATCGCCGTTGTTGGAAGTAACGATGACACGGGGAGCTGAGATGCTGTTGTCTGCGAGTGTGCCAACTGAAAGCGAAGCTATTGTTCCTTCGGACTCAAACGAATATGTATTGCCTGCCTTGTTTGTTATCAAGGAGCCATCTGACAAAACAGAGCTACTCAACGATGTTGCGCCGTTTAGTGGATTCTTTACGAAAACCGATTGTGCAGCTTGCGCAGTCAAATTTGTATAAGCGGTCCCAAGAAGAACAGGTTTGGTACTGCTGCCCACATTGCCAAGTGTCGAGTTTAGTGCGACAGAAGCTGCCGTTACGGCACTTTCGGGAAGCGAGCTTGCGCCACCGGCAGCTATTATGTCTCCTTGCGATTGCAGGTTGTAAGTAGTACCCCTATTAACAATGGCTTGACCAAACATGTTGTTGGCCCCTGCAAGTGTGGTAGTTCCAGTTGGAGAAATGTTTCTGACGTATACAGAAAGACCCGCCTTGGCAGTCAGTTGCGTCGTGCCGTTGATATTGAGCGGGGCTCCTTGCTCACCTATGGCGACTCCCGATTCAATAATTACTATTGGTGAGGAGATTGACGTACCCGGCGAAGACGTTATAGTCTGGGGTGCATATAAGTTAAATTGTCCAGCAGCAGTAGAGTTATGCAGCTCAAGCTGAATGTTGTCCATAAATAGCGCGAAAACATTGCCGCTTCCAGCTGCGTCCAAGCCAAGCACCCTAGCCTGAACACCAAGCGGGTTGCCGCTTGCGCCGATGCTGCCATTGCCGGCGCTAATTCTAAGCGCGTAAGACCCGATTACTCTTCCGCTACCTGCTATATTTCCATTTGAAACATGCAGTTGAGCTCCACCGGAGCTGAAACTCACGAATCCATCAATGGTGGCTGGCCCTGCATAAGTTAACGTCGGTACATTCACATTTGCCGTTACTGTAGAAGGAAGGTTTAAGCTAGTGAACCCTCCTGATGGAATCAGGCTGCTGTCTATAGTAAAATTGCCGCCAATAGCAGAACGCGTGAGCAGGTCGCTTAGTACGATAGTTTGAGAAGCGAGTCCGCCAGTTAAGACTTGCACAACAGCTATCTGTTCGGCCGGGGTCAGCAAATTGGCCACGCTCACTTGTCTGGTTAAGTTGGTCGAATAGCGTATATTAACTGCCTGCCCGCCATATCTGCCTGCAGCAACTTGTGAACCCATAACACTTCCATTTATTACAATCTGATTGGCAACACTTGGACCTTCTGCTCCAAATCCGCCCAATGGAGACGCGTATAACTGGGCACCCGGGCCGTAATTGGCGTCGTTAAAATAAACTGCCTTGGCGGTGGGACTTGTTTGGATGTTAATGAAACCGCCCGGTCCTTCGGCTCTTATTGACCCGAGATTGGAACCTGTGCCGTTTGATTGTCCAACATGAAGCGAGTGTCCTGAAATAGTTACTTGTCCGCCGCCACCCCAGCCGGCTGCAGCACCGTTTGTGTCCGGTACTGGTGGCACAGGTGTGCCTCCGCCCAGCGGAATGCTGCCCCCTAAGTTGACTCCTCCGGCGCCGCCTGCCCCAGTGCCTGCTCCGGCACCCCCACCGGCGCCGCCAGCTCCGCCGTTCACTATGACCGTATTGCCGACGGTCCCCGCACCACCTGAGCCGCCACCGCCTGGTCCGCCGCTTCCACCTGGTGAACTGAGGTTGCCGCCTCCGGGTAATCCGTCTCCACCACTGCCTCCACCACTGCCAGCGGCACCGTTCGCGCCCGTGGAGCCACCGCCACCGCCGCCTATCCCCAGACCGCCACCACCACCACCGCCACCTGCTTCAGGAGGAGGTGGTGTTGTGCCAGCGTCCTGAAAACCTCCTGCGCCGCCACCGCCGCCGCCGCCGCCTGCAAAACCACCGCCGCCGCCTCCTCCTGCAGAAACAGTGCCGTTTCCGCCACCGCCGCCGCCGCCACCACCATATAGACCGCCGCCTCCAGCACCTCCTGGTACTTGAGCTCCACCTCCTGTCGCGCCGCCACCGCCTCCACCGCCGTAGCTGCCGCCACCACCGCCGGCTTGTCCAAGCCCGAATAAGAAAGTACTCTTGCCAGAGCCGCCGTTGCCGCCGCCGGCTGCAAGTATCGCTCCAGCAATGCTCACTACGCTATTGCTTGAAATCGAGACCGCTCCGGCGCTGCCGCCGGAACCACCTGCGATGTAAATCAGTGCAACTGTGTTAAAAGATCCACCGCCGCCGCCTCCTCCTCCCGAGCTGTTGATATCGCCCAATACATTGACCGAGCCTGCTCCAGCATCTAACAGCACAGTTCCACCTGTTCCGCCGACGCCTCCCGGGTTGTTACCGACACCGCCTCCGCCTCCGCCGCCGAAGGTTCTGACGAAACCTGTGTTTATAGTTCCATTTGATCTAATGGTTACGCTTCCGCCTGAGCCACCGGCTTGCCCAATAGGACTCAGGTCTGTGCCGCCATTGCCGCCGCCGCCTGCTGTGAGGATATTGCCTGTTGAAATGAGCGCGCTATTGTAAGTGCTGCTTGTCGGAGCAAATGGGGCAGGGAAAGTTGACGGCACTGCGTTTGTAATTGAAAACGAAGGCGATGTGAATGGCACGGCAAGAAGGCCGACGTTTCCACCATTCTTAGGACCGCTTGCAGTAGATGTAGTGATGTTGCCGGTGCTGATGCCGACTCCCGATGTAGCGCCGGAAATCATTGCAACGCCGCCGCCTTTTGTGCTCACATCACCTACCTGGATAGATCCGGGATTGAGGGTGGAGCCGCTACCGTTTCCCGAGTACGCCGCAATTTGTACAATGCCGCCGTTGGTTCTGATGCCGCCGGGCACATAGACGGCTCCGCCGGTTGTTGAGCCGCCCTGTAAAGTAATTGTTGTTGCAAAATCCGGGCCTGACTGTAGATTTTGCAGTGGTAGAGGTGCTGTGAAGTTTGCGCCAGCAAACAGATAAACATCTCCTGCCTGACCGGCTCCCGGGTTGGTGATGATACCTTCACCCGACGGTCCATTGATGATTATGTCCTGGCTGGCTACCACAGCCAGATTTGCATTGACTTGAAATGTACCCGGATTGTTCAACACCACAGAACCGCCACTATTGTAGAACGTTGGGTCGCCGGTTATGTTGAGTCTGCCCAGATTCAGACTTGGTCCGGACACGGATAAATTGGCGCATGCTGCGTCGATGTTCACGACTCCACTGACATTGCCTGCTGCCAAATTGACTTTGCCTGCACCGGCTGAAAGATTCAATTCCTGAGAAAGCAAGTCACCGCCTGCCAGGCTAATAATGCTTGCTTCATCATTGAAGATGTTCTCAATATTGATCTGAGCATTGAGGGCACGTAGAGTGCCTTCAATGTTATTTACAGCAAGTGACCGGCCTAGCTCTGAAGTCAGGTTGATATTGCCTGAGTCGGCGGCAACAAGTCCGGAGTTGGCGATACTACCTATAATGGACATCAGTGCGGCGTTGTGTCCGGCTAATATGTTCGCCGTGTTCAATATAGAACCGCCGGCAGACAAATGGAGATTTCCGGTTGATGCTGCAATTAACCCCGAGTTGTTTATGTTTCCCATGACTGCATTGAGGACGGCATTTTGAGCTGCTGTTATGGAACCGGTGTTCGCTATCGACCCGCCGGCTGACATCAAAAGATTGGCTGAGGAGCTAATCGTGCCGTGATTTAGTATCTCCTGTATTGCGCTCACGTTGAGATTCAGGGATGAGAGCAAGTTGCTGTATCCAGGCAATCCAGCTGTGGGCAGGACCGAAGTGATAAGCGCGCCCTGCTGGTTGATAATACTGGAGCTGCTGATTGCGGCACTGTTGACCGCCATGTTGCTGGACACTGCGTAGAAAGTTCCAGCATTGCTTAGAATGCCGGCAAGATTTAGTTCGGATGCTACGCCAAAGTCATGAATGGCTGTTACACCCTGCGGAACCACCAGGTTGCCCAGCGGCTGGCTTAGGGTCTCATTAATGGCAAAGCTGCCACCGACAGCATTACCATTTATCCCAAGCAGTAGTTCTTGCGTGCCTCCCGATAGAATCTGGAAGGCAGCAATAAATTGTGCTGGAGTTAGCAAAGCACCAGGCTGAATAGGTAGAGAACTTCCGTCGGTAACAGATAGGTTGAAAGGCAAAAATGTGGCTGTTGTTGGCAGCGCAACCGTTTGCTGGGTCGAGCTGAGGTCCAAGTTAATTGGTGTTGAGTGTGAGGCAGATTCGACAATAGTTGCCGTTGCTGGATTCGTGCCATTCACGCATGTTGCCGAGTCACAACTGTGAGAATCTGGAACGCTTGATGTCGACTCCTGCGCTAAGGCAACACTTCCTTGCAGGTGTACAAATAAGAAACCGAATGCGCAAAGTAATGCCAGCTTCTTTCTGAACTGGATCATGAATCACTCCTAGGGGATTCCAGGCAGGATCTGGCAACCAAATGCCTTGCCAGCCTACACACGACATACCATAACAATATTGTCTATGAGTAATGACTTCTTGACAAGATTCCATCGTAACAAAATGGAGAGTTCGGCGCAGTTTACCTGGATTTTGCTTTGTCTGGATTTCGAGAGATCGAAATTAATGAGCAGTTGGATATCAACAGGCTAGAGCGTCCGAAAAAGTGGAATATCTCGAAATGATCGCCCTGTGAGGCTTTCAAAGAAATGTCTCAAAATATGATGCCAAGGGGCTTTACAGCGATCATAAGATGCTTATAATTAACTTCGTTCCGTTACACATTTTTAATATTTACTAGACTAGAAAGAAAGAGGGCGATCGTGACTTACCAACCAGGGGCACTGGTGTGGCTCGATCAATTTGCGGGCTACCTTGAAGCAGAACGTAATTATTCATCGCACACAATTCGCGCATATATAAATGATCTGAGGCAGTTGATTAACTCCTCAGGACAACCGGAGGGACAAGTTCCTCAGGTTGAAGGTACATTGATGGCCGGTACGAGCGGTAATAGTTCAGGTTGGTTGGAAGCGGAAGCGCTGAGAACCTACATCAGAGACATTACTGATCAGTACAGCCGCCCGACAGTTGCCCGTAAGATTTCGGCTATTAGAAGCTTTTGCCGTTTCTTGCGCCGCGAGCAATTGATTACTGAAGATCCATCGAAGCCACTTCGTGGACCGAAACTTGCTCGTCGCTTGCCGGCTTGCTTGGATCGCGAAGAGGTGAAGAATCTTCTCTCTCAACCGGACAACTCATCTTTGGGTGTTCGCGACAGAGCAATTATGGAAACACTTTATGCTACAGGCATGCGAGTAAGCGAACTCTGCGGTTTGACGGTTGCTGAATACAACCCGGAAACCATGGAAATTCGTTGCTTCGGCAAGGGTAGCCGCGAACGCGTTGTGCTTTTGAATGAAAGCGCCAACGAGTGGTTGCGTCGTTACCTCAATGAGCACTGGTCTCGTTTGGCTGGTGGACGTCTTCCGGAAGGTAAAGATCCGCTCTTTATTAGCCGTGAATCGACACCGCTGTCGACACGTTCAGTGCACAGAATTGTCTTGAAGTACGCCCGCAAGGCAGGTATTAACAAGACAATTACACCACACACACTAAGACACACATTCGCCACACATTTGCTGGAAGGTGGAGCCGATCTCCGCGTGGTTCAGGATCTCCTGGGTCACTCGTCTATTAGCACCACCCAGATCTACACGCACGTGAGTATGGACAGACTGCGGAAAATCTACAGTCAATCCCACCCAAGAGCGTAGGGTCGGCGAATCTAATTGCTAAGAGGGCGTCCGAAAGGGCGCCCTCTTTTCCTTGACTACGTTAAAATATAAGCTCGGCAGGAGCATATAAAGAACCAACGTGGTCAGAGCTAAAGCAAATTCCAAAAAACCGAAGCACGGACGAAAAAAGTCCGGGCCAAGTTCGCTTCGAAACTTCCTCCTGACAATCGCGGCAATAATATGCTGCGTGCTCGGATTTTTAGGCGCCGCCTTCTGGCGTCAGATTGTCGACTTGCCGGATATTTCCATTTTGGAAAAATATGAGCCGATTGAAGCTGTTCAAATTTACGATCGCAACGACAAGATGGTGACGACGGTTGAGGGTGACGAAGATCGTCAGGTTGTTCCCCTTAACCAAATATCCAATCAAATGCAGCAAGCAATGCTTGCCGCTGAGGACCATCACTTTTATGAACACCACGGCATTAACCCCGTAAGTATCTTTCGTGCCTTGATGGCCAACATTGTTGCTCGTCGTGTTGTTGAAGGTGGTTCGACTATCACGCAGCAGCTGGTGAAGAATCTGTTCTTTGAAGAGCCGCGTCGTAATATCGATCGCAAAGTCAAAGAAGCAATCATGGCTTGGGAATTGGAAAGACGTTATCCCAAGGAAAAAATTCTTGAACTTTATTTGAACCAAGTCTATTTCGGTAATGGTGCTTATGGCATTGAGCGCGCAGCTTCACGTTATTTTGATAGAAGTGCAGCATCTTTGAACCTTGCAGAATCGGCTTTCTTGGCTGGTTTGGTAAAAGCACCTTCTGAACTTTCTACAGAAGCAAATCGCAGCGATGCAGTTGAAAGACAACACTTTATTCTTGATCGTATGGTTGAGTACGGTTACGTTACCGCAGGACAAGCAAAAATAGCCAAGGATCAAAAGCTTGTTTTCAAAAAGGGAATCAATCCACTTTCGAAATATCCATATTATGTAAGCTACGTGCTCGAGATTTTGCGCTCGCACTTCAGCCCGGCAGAAATGCGCAGGCAGGGACTGAGAGTCTATACAAACCTCGATCCGCAAGCGCAAGAGATTGCTGAAAAAGTTCTCAATGAAAGCATCAAGAAGGCACCAAAGGGTGTGACACAGGGTGCGCTTGTTTCAATCAATGTACGGGATGGAGCTGTCGTTGCTCTTGTTGGTGGTGTCGGCAATTACTGGAAAAATCAATTCAACAGAGCGACAAATCCACATACAGTCGGCTCAGCATTCAAGCCGTTTGTTTACCTGACAGGTTTTTTGAAAGGGCAAATCACGCCTGAAACGATTATTGCTGATGAACCAATTACGATTAAACAAGGTTGGGGCTTGCCTGATTGGTCACCGAAAGACTTTGACCACAAATTCATGGGCAAGATAACAGTACGCAAAGCGCTTACACTTTCGCGCAACGTACCGGCCGTGCGCATCGGACAGATGGTCGGCATAGACAATGTAATTGAAACAGCTCGACTAGCAGGAGTCACAACCAAACTCGATAACAACTTGTCTCTTGCACTGGGAAGTTCAGCAGTTTCGCCTTTAGATATGGCGTCTGCTTATTCCACATTTGCTCGCGCTGGAATTTCCATTCGCCCGCAAGTAGTTCGCCGCATTGAAAACAATCGTGGTCAAACAATTCAGGTGTTTGAATCGAAGGTCGACAAGGCATTTGAGTCCCAACCAGTAAGTACGCTGGTTGATATCATGCAGGACGTCGTGAAGATGGGCACAGGCACGCAGGCTCGTCTTGCCGACAGACCTGTTGCCGGTAAAACAGGCACAGCGGACGAGGCAAAAGATATTTGGTTTATTGGATTCACGCCCGATCTAGTTACTGCCGTTTGGGGCGGCAACGACGACAATTTGCCTATTCCCGGAACTTTTGTCACAGGCGGTACTGTTATGGCAAAAATTTGGCGCGAGTACAACCAAGCCTATTATGAAAAATACCCGACACCACCAGGTGCTTTCATGATTCCTACTTCTGATAGCGGATTAAGTGGTGCTGAACAAGAGTTGCTCAAGGAAGAAAACTTAGAGCCGCCGACAGCACTGCCGGGCATGGAAGAGATAAATAGACAGCCGCAAGAAGCAAAACCAATGCAGCCGATGACTCCGCAGCTTGATCAAGCTCCGCAACCAGCTCCTGCACAAGATACGTCTTCCGTTCGCATAATTACGCCTGCGCCGGCACCAAGTCGTGAGGCTCCGCCATCGGATGCAACCGGTGAGCCTTTAATCACGCCAAGCGAACCGCGACCAAATTCGGAAGGCAGACCGGCTGGTTCTTTGCCGCAAACCGGACCGCGTATGATCATGCGCTTGCCAACTCAGCCGGAAAGCAAAATTTCCAATAGCGAAGCCTCTGGAAATCGCAGCAATCAGCCGCCGGCCATCATGATGAAATTGCGCTAAGACTCGGGCTTCAAGTCTTAATACATTTGAGCATAGTCAACTGCTAAGATCTGCACGATCTAATAGATGTAGGCGGATCCTGGGCATTCTTGCCCCGGACATGAAAGGCAATTGTGACCATGATGACGACGGAAAAGTCTTCCAGTGAATCTATTGAGGATGCCGGCAATATCGCCATTACACCCAAGTCCTCACGTGCCTTAAAAATTTGGATAGCTCTTGTCGTTGTTGTTCTTGCTGTATTGTGGCTGGAGACGCGTCACAACGTCGGACAAAACTTCAATCTTTTCTTGAGTGGTGAAGCAGACACCGTCGGTTCAGAAGTATTTGTAGATGGTAAGAAAGTTGGTGCCATGGTAGCCTCCGAAGATTCCGGTTTGGGTGGCGGTGCCTTTTGGACTCATATCAATGACGGTCCACATTTGATAGAAGTGCGCAAAGCGGAATTTACTACTTTCAGCAAACAAATAAATATGAGACGCGAAGACTATATAGGCGTCAATCTAAAGCCAAAAAAACTCATTGAGAAAGGCGATCCTTCACTCGATGCACTCGGAGGGAACTAGTTGTGATTGTTGAGCCAAGCGCAGGCAAGATGGTGGGAATTCTAGGAATAGCTTCAATACTTGGACTGGCATATTTGATGTCCAACAACCGCAAGGCAATCAACCTGCGTTTAGTTATTAGTGGACTTATTCTGCAACTGCTCACTGCCATTTTTGTTTTGAAAGTTGAGTTTGGACAAAAGCTCTTTCAATCTATAGGCGACGTGGTGACTGCCGTTCTTGGTTATTCAGACAAAGGCGCGGGGTTTGTTTTCGGACCGCTGGTTAGCAAACCGGAAGTACTTATTCAGATATTTGGACCAGGTTCGGATTATATATTTGGTTTTCGCGTTATTCCAACTATCATCTTTGTTTCTTGCCTTGTGAGTATTTCTTATCACCTGGGTATCATGCAGAGAATTGTTCAGGTAGTAGCTAAAGTAGTTGCTTTTGTGATGGGAGCATCCGGCGCTGAAGCTATATCTAATGCTGCCTCGATATTTGTCGGACAAGTGGAAGCTCAATTATTGATTCGTCCTTATGTGGCAACTATGACTATGTCCGAACTTCTTGCTGCAATGTCCGGATCTATGGCGTGCGTTGCCGGTGGCGTCCTTGCCGTCTATATTGGAATGGGTATAAAGGCTTCATATCTGCTGACTGCTAGTTTGATGGCAGCACCAGGTGCTTTGGTTATTTCAAAAATAGTCTTTCCGGAAACAGAACACTCGAAGACTAAAGGCACAGTGGAAGTCGAAGTCAAAAAGACAAGCATCAACTTAATTGATGCAGCAGCTCACGGCGCTTCCGAAGGACTGCGAATTGGTTTAAATGTTGGTGCAATGCTAATTGCCTTTATCGCCCTTATCGCCATGACCGATGCCTGTCTTGGTTTTGTCGGTAGCAGACTGTATGAAGTCGGATTGCGCGCCGATGCTATCGGTTTAAATCTTGCCACCCTAAAGCTGCAAGATATTTTTGGTGTTCTCTTTTCACCAGTTGCATGGCTTTTGGGAGTGCCCTGGGTTGATGCTCACACTGTTGGTCGCCTGATGGGTGAGAAGTTGACTATCAACGAGTTTGTCGCTTACCTCGACATGTCTTCAATATTAAAGGGCTCAAGCGAAATACACATGGGACACCAGGCAGAAACAATTGCCACATTTGCGCTTTGTGGTTTTGCCAACTTCTCTTCTATCGCTATGCAAATCGGTGGTATTGGAGAAATTGCTCCTTCACGTAGACATGATTTGGCTAAGCTTGGTATTAAGGCCTTAATTTGCGGCACGCTGGCAAGTTATATGTCTGCTGCCATTGCAGGTTTGCTTACCTAACTATGTCTTTTCCGAATGTAATTAGATGCGCCATTTGGGTGGCTATCGCAACTGTTGGTGCGGCCGCTCTTAGTCATATTGCAATAGTACGAGGTGAAAGTATCAATGCTGCCTGGTTGTTGCTGGCTGCGCTTTGTACATTTGCTTGCGGTTATCGCTTTTACAGCAAGTTCATCGCTGAAAAGGTGTTTGCCCTTGATGATTCGCGCCAGACACCAGCTGTTGCAATAGACGATGGAAAGGATTATGTGCCGACTCACAAGTGGGTCTTGTTCGGCCACCACTTTGCGGCAATTGCCGGAGCTGGTCCATTGGTAGGTCCAATTCTGGCCGCGCAATTTGGTTACTTGCCTGGGACTCTGTGGATAATTCTTGGAGTCGTACTTGCCGGAGCCGTGCAAGACTTTGTTGTTCTTTGCGCTTCGATGCGCCGTAATGGCAAATCACTTGGTGCTATGGCGAAAGAAGAAATCGGGCCTTTTGCCGGCGTACTGTCGTTAACAGCGATACTTCTAATTATGGTCATTTTGATGGCCGTCCTTGCCCTTGTCATAGTCAATGCTTTGAAGGCAAGTCCATGGGGCGCGTTCACGTTGCTTATGACGGTGCCCATTGCAATTGTCGTTGGCATTTACATGCGCTCTATAAGACCAGGTAAAGTGCTTGAAGGATCAATTCTTGGTGTGTTGCTGACCGTTGCTGCCGTGATAGTGGGCAAGTATGTTGCTGAAAATCCGGATCTTGCTCCTTGGTTCACACTTACAGGTACTCAACTTTCTATCTCGATAATGATTTACGGATTTGTGGCCTCTGTGCTGCCTGTCTGGGTGCTGCTTGCGCCGCGTGATTATCTATCTGCTTTTATAAAAATAGGGACGATTGGCTTATTGGGCGTAGGAATTTTTGCTCTTTGCCCAAATCTTTCAATGCCTGCATTGACCGTATTTACCAATGGACAAGGACCCATATTCTCCGGCAGCATTTTTCCTTTCTGCTTTATCACAATAGCCTGTGGAGCAATTTCCGGATTCCACTCTTTGGTGTCTTCAGGCACGACTCCAAAGATGATTGCGAAGGAAAGTCATGCACGGGCAATTGGTTACGGGTCAATGTTGTGTGAAGCTTCCGTGGCGATAATGGCAATAATTGCTGCGTGCGTTATTACGCCAGGTACTTACTTTGCCATCAACTCTCCCAAAGGTGTTGTTGGTGAAAGCCCCGTTGCTGCCGCCGGCATGATTTCCTCCTGGGGGTATCAAGTTTCAGCTGATGAGATGAGTAAACTGGCTGCCGATGTCGGAGAAAACAGTCTCTGGTCGCGCACAGGCGGCGGACCAACGCTTGCCGTGGGCATGGCTCACATATTTTCCAAGGCTCTAACTCAAATTGGACTCGGTGCTAAAGAAGCGGCCAGTGGTCTGGCATTCTGGTATCACTTTGCCATTATGTTTGAGGCGCTTTTCATTCTTACTTGTCTGGATGCCGGCACAAGAGTGGGCAGATTTCTTTTACAAGACTTTCTTGCTTTGATTTGGAAGCCCTTAGGCAAAACTGACTGGTATCCGGCTGTAATTTTGAGTTCTTTCTTGGTCGTGGCCGGCTGGGGTTATTTCCTCTATCAAGGTGTAATTGATCCATTAGGTGGCATCAACAGCTTGTGGCCGTTATTTGGCATTGCCAATCAGTTGTTGGCAGTTGTTGCCTTGTGCGTTGCTACAACTTGCATCGTTTGCATGGGCAAAGCTCGATATTGCTGGATTACACTTGCGCCGCTTGTCTGGCTTCTTTGCGTAACGACAACGGCAGCGGTGTTAAAGGTGACCAGCGCCTCACCGAAGCTTGGATTTTTGTCACATGCGCAAATGCTTGCCGATAAGATCCAATCAGGACTTGTTCCAGCAGCGGACATTGGCATGACACAAACCCTAATTTTCAACGATCGCCTCGATGCGGTTATGGCAGTAGCATTTCTTGCCATGGTGTTTTTAATTGTTTTTGAAGCGGTTCGGTCCTGGTTTGGCAAGCCTAGACCACAGTGCAACGACAACAAGCCGGAACCGGGCTCTGCTGAGGCTCCCGCGCGCTGTTGCTAATGATTAAATACTGTATCGGTATTTAACAAGATCCGACAGGACGGCTCGGATCTTGGAATAACAATACTGGCGGGACTTTTATGCCAGGGAGATCCGATTATGCCCGAGATTGAGGAAAAGAAACCGACTTCTGAGGCGCTGTTGCACGATGCGACTATTTCGCCTCGCGATGACAGACGTTTTCGCGGTAAGGCAATGCGATCGGTTGTGCCGTACAAAGACCACGCCACGTGGAAGATAGCTCCTGATAGACCAGATCCGATTGAACTATTGGAAAAATTCAACAAGGGGCGCGTTGAAGAGCTTATCCCAATTCGTTGGGGACGTATGGCCCAATCCCCGTTTACCTTTTATCGTGGCTCTGCTGCTCTTATGGCCTATGACCTGGCAAGTTCACCTTCAATTAAAGTGCGTGTGCAGGCTTGCGGTGACTGCCACTTATTCAATTTCGGCGCCTTTGCCACGCCTGAAAGAAATATCGTGTTTGATATCAACGATTTCGATGAAACATTGCCTGCACCTTGGGAATGGGACCTTAAGCGACTGGCGGTGAGTTTTGTTTTAGCAGCTCGAGACAACGGTATAAAACCCAAGTTTCAAGCGGCAGCGGCTGAAGCCGTAGCTCGCTCATATCGTGAGAAGACCGATGAGTATGCTCATACGAGTCTTTTGGACATTTGGTATTCGCGTATTGATTGGACCAAAGTAATTGAACAGACAAGCGATCCGAATTTACAAAAAGAACGCAAAGATCGTTTGAAACAAGCAATGAAGCGCACAACGCAAGACCACTATTTCCCGAAACTCACTGAACAAATCGACGGGCAATTCATGATCAAAGATAGTCCGCCGCTTGTATATCACTGGAAAGACAAGTCTTTCATTGATCAATTCCGCAATGCAATTCCTGCTTACAGAGATTCATTGCAGGAAGATAAGCGCAGATTGTTCGACCGGTACAAACTAACGGATGTTGCCGTTAAAGTTGTCGGTATAGGCAGTGTTGGTACGCTGTGCGGAGTAGCTCTTTTCTTGGCGCCAGATAATGAACCTTTGCTTTTGCAAATCAAAGAAGCTTCGGAGTCAGTGCTTGAGCCGTACGCAGGCAAAAGCGAATTTGCTAATCATGGGCATCGAGTAATTGCCGGTCAAAGAATTGCCCAATCAGCCAGCGATATATTCCTTGGCTGGACGCAATTTGAAAACGGTAAACATTTCTATATTCGTCAATTGCGCGACACGAAGGTGAAGCCGGAAGTCGAACTCTGGGAAGGAGCCGAGATGGTATCGGGCGCCGAATTTATGGGTGCCGTATTGGCCCGTGCTCACGCTCGAGCAGGAGATTCGGCAGTACTTAGCGGTTATTTGGGACACTCTGATGAATTCGATAGAGCTATCGCTGATTTCGCCATGAGCTATGCCGACCAAACCGAAAAGGATCACGCTGCTCTAACGGCAGCTATTCGATCCGGGCGTATTAAAGCTGTGTCGGAAAATGAAGCCGAGTCGTAACAAATTTACGAGATGTTTAATCCACGCTGAGTTTTGTAACCACGTTTATAAGGCGTGGAACCCTTGGATCGGTGGGGCATCCTATAACTCGTACAAAATCTTTTTCCGAACGCAGCAGGCGTCCCTACGACAGGCAACAGCTATGGCAAAATCTATTTGGATTGGACTCATAACAAAGAGCCAGAGGTTTCCAAAAAATGCAAAGTTAACAGGACTGCATGCTAATATTTGCCAATGCACAGACAGCAACTAGACGGATTAAGATTTTTAGCCTTCCTTCTGGTTTTTGCGCAGCACTTTATCGGCATTCAGCTAACAGGTGCCGTCGGAGTCAATCTATTTTTTGTCTTAAGCGGCTTTCTCATAACCCGTCTCTTGCTTAAAGGAGAAACTGGTTCTATAAAGCACGATCTGAAAGTCTTTTATATTCGGCGCAGTTTGAGGATCTTTCCGCTTTACTATTTTGTTCTCTTGGTTTTGCTGGCTATTGGGCTATTACCCTATCCACTCTGGTTGTTTACCTATCTCTGGAATATCAAAATTTATTTGCTCGGACAGTCAACCAGTTTGGTCAACCATTTTTGGAGTCTTTGCGTCGAAGAACAGTTCTATCTTTCGTACGCGCCACTCATCCTTCTAGTCCCGTCTATTATGCGTTTGCGCTTTTTGACGACTATGATTCTTCTCACCATTATCGCCAAGCTGATTTTTCAGGCGGTTAATCCAAACACTCTCTATGAATTGCTTTTACCAGTCCGCGGACAATACCTTTTCTGGGGATGTTTGGCAGGATTGTTAGAACTTCAAGCTAATACAAAAAACTGGAGCGGCTCCAGGTGTTTTATGCTGGGTCTTGCATTAATACTTGCCTGGATTCCATTAGAACTCAACCAACAGCATCTCTATGGCTTGGATGAAACAGTTTGCGCATTTGCAATGGCACTTGTTGTATTCGGACTGTGGAGGACAAACAATGCCTTCTTGCTCAACACATTTTCTTTTAGACCAATCGCCTACTTGGGGAAAATAAGTTATGGCTTGTACGTGTTTCATATGTTTTCTATGCCGATCGGCATATTTCTCCTAATTCTTGTTCCTTCATTGGCGTTCATTACTAAGCCGGTTTTATACTTTGCCATTACCGTTGGCATGGCTTCCCTGTCCTGGTATTACCTGGAAAATCCCATAAATCGCTTGAAAAATCGCTTTCCATATGGACAAGCTTAGCGTTAGTGTTCGTTATTGTCTGGAACTTCCCTTCACTAAGTTCATCTGAACTAGACGTGACAATATCAACTTGCTTAGGAGCAGATCACATAATTTTGCAGTCACTGGGCGTCGCATTTACTTTGGCTGCTTTATGGACACTAAGATGTTTTGCCAGGGTGATAGTTCCCCCTGGTAAAAACCTTTAGGTCTTGTTTATTTTTTTGTCCGATGCAGCTGTCAAAATGTCGATGACGAAAATGTCGTCCAACAGCGGTTTGGCTAATGCCAGAAAGTTTTTGTGCACAGGATGTACCAAATAAGTATCGCGATCCTTCTCGTTGGCGAAGGTCAACAAGAAACCATGTGTAAAACCTTTGTTCTTATGCTCGACACTAACATCAGGGCCAAATTCCATAGCGTAGATTTCTGGAATGCCGGTCTTCATGTCTTTAAACGCGGACAAAACTTGTTGAACTTGTTCAGGTGTTGTTGTCTCCTTGAACTTTACGGAGACCATGTGACGAACGAATGAACCTGACTTACCGGTGTCAGCAGTCGCCGGTGATGGGCAGAGGACCGAAGAAATTACAAACAACGCGACTAGGAAATTGAAAGCTTTCATGTCTGTCCTTTTGGGTGAATTTTGTCCAGCAATTATAGCCCAGCGGCTCATTCAGGCTTGATTAAATCCCCTTGACAAATTATTAAGCGGTGCTAATATAGACCGGTACTGTTTACTAACTCTCGCAAAGTTACCCCAGTCGATGTAGTCGTGTGCCTTCTCGGTTCACGAGGTATATATCGTTTGTTGCATGAGGAATTTTCGAGATGGAAACGGTTCGGTCTTGTCGCGGGAATGCATTAATACTACTCATTGTTTCGTTGATGTTTGCGCTGGTTGTCGGCTTTATCGTCATCAATTACACGATGCTGTTCACGTCTCATAAAGAAGCTCAGACAGCAATTGATGCCGGAGCGCTACAAGCAGCCAAAGATTTAGGCAGAATAGTTGTATCTGAAGAAGATGGTACCTATTTCGGTAACGTTGCCTTAGTTGATGACAGTCCTCCCGATGGCGATATCAACAAGCGTCCGGTAATCGGCATAAACACAATCATGGCGACCATTCGTTTGGATGCTCTTATTGCCAATGAGTTGGGTAACAGTTCTATGGTGGTAATGGCAGCTCAAGACTTGCGTCGAGCAGAACATGATGCAAAACTTCTGCGCAACGAGATTCTCAAAGCCGCAAGTGGTGGCACTGTGAAGGACAAGAATGGCAAGGAAATTAATTTAGTCGCTTCAGCCAATATTGCGTACGACGCTAACGCCGTAAGAGCTATAAAGGGCGCCAAGCGTCGTGGTGACTTGCATATTAAGGTAGGAACAACCAACGGTAAAACAAAAACCAATACACCTGTACCGGTGCCTATCACATCAGCACAAGTAGATGGTGCGACATCGCAAGTCGTAAATGGTGACTATGTTTATACTGCTGGTGTTAATGTAGATACCAACGCAGTTGGCACCAATTTGACATTTAGATTTATCGCCACCGGTGGCACCCTTGCTTTGGTTGATAACAATACCTTTCAAACAATGCCTAGTGACGACTTGATGCCACCGAGCTTGGTGCAAGTTGATGCTCAAGAAGATGTTGGGCTTGTGTCTACTGGTGACAAAGCAGGCTCGCCTGAGCCTGACTTTAGAACTGTGCATGTTATAGCTACTGCTGAGGCAGGCAGCTCTTTCAGCCCGAAAGGATTTCCATCCGGCACTCTGCAAGTGTCATTCCCGGGAGCCGGCGCACCGCCATCAGGCTTTGGTGTCGATTTCACAAGCATCAAATCAATTATGAATAATTCGCAAGTCAAACTTGACGGCGGAAAATTCAATACGGCGAATGCCAACCTTGATAGCAATTTTGGCTCTACAAGCCCGTATCACGGATGGAATCAAGCCAGTCCAGGCAACTGGTTTCGAGCCAGTGGTGGACCTGTGCCGGCTAACGCTTCAGCAAGCGTCATACCGGATAGTTTCCGTGGCAGAAATAGCGATGATCCAAGTGTTGTCTTGTCTTTCGTTGTCTATGATTGGTTGCGCAGTATGTACTTGCGTCCCAATATAAAAGAAGCTGCTGATGTAATCTCATCTCCACTTTGGAATCAGGGACAGCAAGCAACGCTTAATAATTCTGTAATTGCTCCGGTGTATGCGGATGTACGTCCTGATCATCCAGTCACCTTCGGAATATTTGATATTCCTCAAAATGGTGTTGGCGACAGACGTGACTTGCGCAACTTTCATTCAGATCGCGAAGGATATCGCAGGCAGTTTCCCAATGTCTTTGGATATATTCCCGCTGATATGACTTTGCCGGGCAATAGTTTGGTAGTCTCATTGGATAACCAAGGACGCACCATAACTACTAATGGACAGCCAGCAGAAATTCTTTTTGATTTCTACAATTCGGTCAAAAGGTCTAATCAACTAGCTTCAGAATCGTTAAAAGCTGCAAAAGCAGTTCTGATTAAAAAGGTCGATGAGCTTGACGCCAATAAGGCGCGTATTGATAGACTGCCTGACGGTGCCGAAAAAACCGAACTTTTGAAACAAAGAAAAGCCATGCTTAGACAAGTAGCTCGCGCACTAGCTGTGAGCAAGAATGCCCAGTACACAATTAACGCTACTGTTGCTATGCTCAACGACCGTAAGGCTATAACAGCTTTTGGGCTTAAGCGTGAAAGCGGCAAGAAATACGAAATCGTAACAGGTAATTTCTATCCTGTACAAAAAGCCGCAACCGAAGCTGAAATTATCAGCACATCGGTGATTGCCACCAATCAAGACGAAAGTTTAGCTATAAGAGACTGGGCATGCCCAAGTGTCAAACCAGATAAGTCCTTTGTCCTTGTCTCATCATCCGGCGCAGCTAAAATTAGCGAGGTCCCGCGCGAAAGTGGTCTGCATCTCTTGGCTCCTGCGCATGCATTGACAGCGGTGCCACCGCAGCGCAACAACATCTTTGCGTTGTATGTAAATCCGGATGGACATATGGTTCGCATGACACCATTGACCAGTTTAGCTGGAGTCAACGTACTCGAAACGCAGTATATGTACCAGAACACTGCATCCTGGGTTACAAAACCAGCTGGCTCAAGTATTACTCAAGTGTGGAACTGCATCGCTCGTGACAATGGTGCCGTGTACACGAAAGCGTATTTTGCGGACAGAAATGCTCCCGGAAGTAATGCTTCGCTCGCTGGAAATAATTATCCTGTGCTTATTGGTGAATGGTCACTTAGATGTCCGGCACCGACAAGTGGTCCAATACCGACAACTCCGTCGATAACGCCACCGGGCATTCCTGCTCCACCGCCGACATCCGGCGAAGTCCCAGGCACGCCGACTACCCCCCCGACACCGCCGACATCTGGAGAAGTTCCGGGCACACCGACTCCACCGAGTCCGCCTACGGCACCACCAACAAGCCCACCAACTCCACCAACTCCACCAACAACTCCTGAAGGACCTAACTTCTGTGTTGACTCTATGGGACCAACAGGAAGAGTAACTGTGGAGGAAGGCGACTCATGGGGTAGTGTTGTCGCTAAAGTAGACAGCTCTGGGAATGTTCATTACTTCATGAAAATGAGTGATGAGTCCCTCAAGGAAATGCACTTCCTGTCTGATTTTGAAACCTGGAAGAGTGCAGTGACGACTGTTGATCACAACTACCACAAAAACCCAGGTGGAAATAACAGAGATAGAAGCATCTATTTCCCGAGCATGGATGAAGCAGAGCTACGAGATTATTTCGAAAGCTATGGACAACCTCCTTCTTCCACCGGAGTAGCCGCCGGCACATATCAAAAGGAAAAAGGAAGCGTCGATAAGATGGACGATGAAATCGTCGACCTGCTGTTCTCCACCTATAGAGCCGCCGTGTTCTACATCGAAGAAGGAGGCTGCGCCAAACTCTTCCACTTCTCGACCTAGGGCTATACGTAGAAACATACGTAGTTACCCCATTGAAGACGGGGCTCTCAATCCTTAGGATTGAGGCCCTGTTTTAACTTGGGTTAGCAATGAGTGAATTAGGCAAAGAGAGCCGGATTGAGGTAATTCCTGAGAGCAACACTCGGCTCATTCCTATCATGCTGCCCAATGAAAAAGCTCGCCTTACTACAATTGATGCCAATGACCCAGCAGTTGCATTCTATGACGCAGGCGCTGCTGCAAGTGTACGGTTGTTTTCTGAAGTCTTAGAGTTAACCGATAAAGGGCTATCTAAAAAGGTGAAAGGCGTGGGAAGTGGGGCGTTGGTTTCTCCAGACGGTTTGGTACTAACCTGTGAGCATGTTGTTAAAGACTGTAGTAGTTTCACTGCAGAGCTGATTACCGGTGAAAAGGTAAACGCTACTCCAGTTGCACATTTCCCGGAAGCCGACTTGGCGCTTGTGCAAATAGAGGGCAAAAAAGACCTTAGCCATTTGAAGATGGGGAGAAGCGGCAAGCTCAAGTATGGCGAAGGCACAGCAATTTTTGGTCATCCATTAGGCAGCCAAAATGTGTTTGTTTCCGTGGGCAATATCTATGAAGTTGGCTCCGTCAAAGACGTATTTGGTGAAAAATCTCCTGTGGATGCCATGCCCAAGTCGCAAGAAATAGTCCGCATTAGCTCTCATGCCGAAAGAGGCAGCTCAGGGTCGCCGGTAGTAAATAAAAAAGGCGAGGTCATAGGTGTCACATTCGCGGTAAATTTCGATAAGGGACTCAACGGCGAGGAAGAAGCAAAATCGACATATGTAGTACCAGTAGACACTCTCAAAAAGACGCTTAAATCCCATCCGGAACTTTATAAAAAACTGCACTGGAATTAAATATCGGCGCGTGGAATAGCCAAATACTAGTATCCTGAAAATATGGACAATCAAATGGCGGTGATTGAAGTACCAGAACACCCATCTGGTTTGCTTTATCGGCTTCTTTCATTTTTGAGGTTGGCGCCCTCGAGATTGCATATCTCAGGGTCAGGTGCGCTCTTTTTCATTCTGCTTACCTGGCTGCCATTGCTGGTGCTGTCCATTATTGAAGGCACAGCACTTCCAGGAAAGGTTCATGTGCCTTTTCTTTTCGACTACAGCTCTATATGTCGTTATCTGATAGCTGGGCCGGTCATTCTAATTTCTGAACCGTTAGTGCGCCCCTGGATGAAGCGCATGATTCGACAATTCATGGTCTGTCACATTATTCCACCTGAAAGCATCGACAACTACTGGCGATTGGTCGATAACATCGTCAAACTACAGACGCTGCCATTAGTGCAGATAATATTGTTGTTCCTGGCTTTTGTGACAAACATTCTTAGCGCTGATGTGGCCATTCACGCGCATACTTCTACCTGGCAAACAGCTGAATTAGTTGATGGATCAAAAGCATTTTCCATGGCCGGTAATTTTCAAAACTACTTTAGCCAGCCAGTCTTTCGCTTTTTATGGCTGGAAGCACTTTACCAATATGGACTATGGGTTTATTTCCTTTTGAAATTGTCTACTTTCCCGCTAACTGTTCACCCGACACACGCTGATGGAGCCGGTGGACTGGGATTTGTCGGTGCAGGACAAACAGCTTTTACGCTCTTAGCTTTTGCTATGTCTTGCGGACTAACAGGAGCTGTTGAAAGATTGCTGCGCATTCATCCAACGAGGCTAATTGAGCATTGGGATATATTGGCTTTCTGGGTGATTTTCATGTTGGCGATGTTCTTGGGTCCCTTGCTTGCTTTTACCCCACGTCTGGTCAAAGCGAAAAGAGACGCTCTTTTTGCCTACGGTAAGCTTTCGCATAACGCCAGCTATGGCTTTGGCAAACACTGGATAGGACCTGATATTCAAGAATTTGATATTGAAGATTTAGATACTTCCTGCGAATTAGAACACTCCGCAATTGCCTATCAAGCAGTGTCGAACATGAGACCATTTGTTTTCGGCAGGCAAATAGTTGTTGTTTTTGCCGTTGCCTGTATTTTGCCGGCTGTACCGCTTATCCTGTCGCAAATCCCTTGGAGTCAAATTCTGGAGAAATTCCGAGAGATTAAAGAGTATATTTAACAGGTGGATATCAGACATTGTCTGTTGTCAATCTGATATTTTCTTAGCGTTGAGCACATTTGCGCAGCAGCCAAGCAGGTTATGACGCTTTCTAAGGTACCAATACTAGTCTTTGCTGCCTGCGTATTGGGCACATCTTTTCCCTTCCCCACAATTGCTCAGACGGCGCACGATTTAGTCACGCCTGAGACGTGGGACTGGACCATGAAAGCATTGCAGCCTGGGCCTTCTGATAGACCAAATCATCCCGTCGACCGCTTTTCGTTGAGTCTATCCAAAGCTTTTGAGACTTCCTACAACCAAAACCCCAGCGTAGTGTCAGCGCTAAAAAATATCGACCTTGCACAAGCACAAGTAAAAATTGCCGGCGCGCGCCCTAACCCTCAATTTGCTTTGCAGTACGGATTTGGAACTCCTTATACCGGCGATATATCCGGAAATACGCAAGCAGTAGGTGCTAACCAATTATTTGAAATGGGCTTCAAGCGTCACAAACGCTTGGCATACGCCAGAGCAAATTATGTTTTGGCGGAATATCAATTGGCCGATTTGCGATACGACGTGCGCTCTGCAGTGAGAAAAGGCTATGCCGAACTTGCAGCCGCTGAAGCCAATATTGATTTGGTCGAGAATCAAAGAAAATTAGTTGATCGACTGGCGGGCATTGCTGAAAAAAGATACAAAGCCGGCAAAAGCGAAGAAGTCGAACTCCTCCAATCGAAACTAGCGGTAGATCAATTTGAAACCCTGCGTCATTCAGCAATAAGCCGTCTCCGGCAAGCTTCAATCGAGCTGGATTATTTACTTGGCTTTGATCCAAATCGGGATCTCGACGTAGAAGATAACGGATTATTTAAACTCTCAACACAACGCACGGAATTAGTGCCACCACCTGATGAGCCACTATTACCAGTAGACAAACTATTGGAGATGGCCTTTGCAGAAAGACCTGATTTGAGAGCTGCCAGACAACAGGTTATTGCCGCTCGCAAGGGCATTACATTAGCCAAAGCGCAAGCAATTCCTGATGTCTTGATAGGTTCAGGCTTGGTCTTCAGCACCTACAAGCAAATGCCACAGCAAGCGGGCGCTTATTTAAACGTAAACGTTGATATCCCTATCTTGTATCGTCACCAAGGTGAAATAGCTGCTGCCAAGGCGACGCACAAGCAAGCTGAAGTACAAGCAGCTGCGATGGCGCAACGAGTAGAAGTCGATGTGCGTGGAGCTTATGCTGCGTTGTCTGCTGCGCGATCCAATCTTGCGCACTTTCAAAAAGTATTGATACCACTAGCGTTAAACGTTGTCCGCAAAGCTCAGGACAGTTACGAAAATGGCAACTCTGACTTGGGCAATGCCCTTGTTGCGCAACAACAATTCCAAAATACTTTCTCCAATTACTTCGACACGGTAGTAGCCTACCAAAACTCCTGGGCTGATCTTGAAACCGCTATTGGTAAGAAAATCGAGTTTTAGAAAAGATATCGGGACGACAGGATTTGAACCTGCGACCTATTGCTCCCAAATCAGTAGCGAATGATTTATACAGGTTTTGAATGTTTTTGAAATATTGCTCAGAAGCCTTATGGGGCTTGGCTTTTAGCGTGAAAATTAACGATTCCTTTTTAGTGGTTGTGAAATAATCTGCGTACATAGTGAGTACAAAATGTGTGTACTCAACCTCAAAAAGAGAATTACTAAATGCCAAGACTTAACAAAACATTCGTCGATAAAGTGGAACACCCAGCGACCGGAGCGAAACTATACTTCGATGAAGAACTCAAGGGGTTTGGCTTGCGGGTTACTGCCGGTAGCAAGACCTACTTTGCTCAAGGACGCGTCAAAGGCAAGGTTTGTCGGGTCAAGATTGGCAAACATGGTAACTGGACACCTAAGCAAGCAGAGGATGAAGCGAAGGACTTGCTTAGATTGATGGAAAAGGGAATCAATCCAAACACTCGCAAGGCCGAGCAGAAAGCAAAGTCGATTACCCTTGCAGAGGTCTTAGAGTCCTACAAGCAATCCAAAAATCTTAGACCGACGACCATCAGGCTATACGATGGCGCGGTGAACAGGTGTCTCACCGAATGGCAAAACAAGCCTATTGTTGAGATTACCAAGGATATGGTGGAACGCCGGCACAAGCAGCTCTCCAATGCCAATGGTCCACGTGGTAAGGGAGAAGCTCAGGCGCATCAAGTCATGCGTGTACTGCGTTGTCTGTTCAACTATGCTCTGGCTACATATGAGGATAGCGACGGACATTCCATCTTGCAGGACAATCCAGTTCGCCGTTTATCTCAGATAAAGGCATGGAATCGCATTCCACGTAGACAATCGGTAATTCACGACCATCAGCTTCCTGATTGGTATCAGGCTGTAATGTCTCTGGAGAACGACGTGATGCGTGATTTCTTTCTCCTGTGCCTATTTACTGGTTTGAGGCGTGGTGAAGCTTCAAAGCTCAAATGGTGCAATGTTGATTTCAAAAACAAGACCCTAACAATTCCATCTGAAGAGGCAAAGAATCATGATGAGCATCGGCTTCCCTTATCTGACTATCTAATAGCCTTGCTGGGTGAGCGTGCAAAGGTAATCAGAATAGATAACCCGTATGTTTTTCCTGGTGAAGAAAGCAACACTCATATGGTCGAATGCAAGCGAGCTGTGGAAAGGATTATCAAGAATTCGGGTGTTAAGTTTATGGTTCACGACTTGCGTCGCACTTTTCTGACAACTGCGGAAAAGCTGGATATACCGCATTATGCAGTTAAGAAATTGGCAAATCATCGCAATAGTTCCGACGTTACTCTCGGGTATATAGTTACCGACGTTGAAAGATTACGAATGCCTATGCAGAAAATTTCCGCTTACTTTTTGGACAAATTTATCAAGAAGGAAGAGTTGAAGGATAGCGAGCCGATTGTGGTCGTTGCTAATTGAAAGAGCTGCGAATTCTGCGATTTTTAAACAGGCGGAGCTTTCTGAGTTGCGAACCAGTTGCAATCTTATGCGAATCATTCCTTCAAGTGAATGGCAACCGATTATTTGAAAGCAAGAATGGGTATTGATGTTTCAGAAACCAGTGTCAGACCTATTATTAGCTAATAATACTAATAACCTAACCGCTTAGGTTTCTCAAATAAATCTAAGCACTAAGGACAGTAACGGGGACATGAACGATCTAACTCTAAAAGACTTGATCGATGCCTATTTGCATAGACACATGTATAAGCGCCGCGTTACCGCAACAGCTACTGAGCAAACCTTAAATAAGCATGTTAGTTACATGTTCGCCAGAAAGCTATCCGAGATTGATATTACCGTTGCCGAAGCGCTGCATCAGCGAATCGGTGAACGGTCACCTATTCAATCCAACAGGGTTTTACAGACGCTTAAAGCGGCCTGGAATAAAGGCATAAAATGGCAACTGTGCTCTGAACCCAATCCATTTGCTCTGGTAGAACAATTTCCAGAGAATGTCAGAACTAGACGACTAAGCGCATCAGAAGTTCAAACGCTAAATCGACTCTTGCAAAAGCGAGAAAACAAAGATCTCCACGACTATGTGATGCTCTCACTGTTTACCGGTGTCCGCAGAAACAGTCTATTATCCATGCGCTGGGAACATCTGAATCTTGAAGCTCGATGGTGGATTATTCCCAAAACAAAAAATGGCACGCCGCAATTAATCCCCTTAGGTCCTAATGAATTGAATATTATCAATTCGCGCAAGAATGACACGCCATGGGTCTTTCCGTCCGCACAGGGTGAGGGTCACATGGGTTGGTTGTATAAATCATGGCGCAGCCTTATTGCTGCCGCGGAGATACCGTATGCTCGTCCACATGATTTAAGACGCTCGCTTGCCGCAGCAATGGCTGACTTGAATGTCAGCGCGACAATTATTCAAGGGGCTATGAATCACAAGTCGTTGGTGACAACGATGAAGGTATACGCGATTGCTGGCAAAGATGCTGAGCTAGAAGCTAGACAGTTAGTACAACAGCAATGGTTCAACGATTTGCCGGAGGAAAGCATGAGCTTGCTTTCCAAGAAAAGTGTGACACCAGATGAGCTAGAAGCGCTTGTCACCACTATGAGGCGCTTCAAAGACTATTCAAGATATCTCGGCTGGTTTTCAAAGCTACCCTTACGCCTAATACAATCCGAAAGCGAGTACGAGACAGCCAAGCACGTACATCGTCAATCTCTTCGCAGAAACATCACAGAACCTGATGAACGAGATTACTTTGAGGTTCTTGCCACATTGATTGGAGTTTATGAACAGAAACAGCGAGCAACACTTGCCCATAAGCCACCACATGAAGCACTTCAATGGCTGATGAGGGAACAAGGACTGACGCGGAATGATTTGGTGAAAATCCTAGGCTCAAAAAGCACGGTCTCTGAGTTGTTATCCGGCAAGCACTTGTTGAGCAAGAAAAACGCCCAGCGACTCGCCGGTCGGTTGGGCGTCGAACCGGAATTATTCATGCGACGTAACACGTAGAAGCTTTGCCAAGCCCAGGATCAAGTAATTGAATTTGCTACCGCAGAAATCTGTTACTTAGAATGCCCTGCAATACACTGCTAAAGGACCCGCGTAATTTGAAAACCCATAACCATTTCCGCATTGGTCGAGGTGGTTTATTCTGATCGTTCAGGATTGTTAGACTTGGTCCTATTTTAAGCATGAGTACCTCACAAGAAATCATAAAGCGAGCTGCTAAACCTGCGAAAGTTGCGAATCGGGTCGGAAAAATCCCCGTTCCCTAAGTGGGTAGGCAGTTCGATGAGCGCAAAACTCAATTGCCCAAATTTCATTGACGAATTATGTCCGTTAATAGCATCTTCCAGCGAGTACAAAACATGAGCCGTTGTGCGGCAGCTAACGCCCATTGATGCCGCGCAATCCCCTCGCGCTCATCTCTCTGTATTGGTACCAGACTGAGTAACTTAAGCACTGCAAATCCTCGAAACTAAAATAGCCACCTTACTGGCAGCCCCAATTTCATCTTACCACAACCTTTGACAATCCATTCTTAGCGTCGTGCGCACTTAGCGCTCCCCTTATGCAGCTTGCGTTTTGGGGATTCTTAGCCAGATGCCACTCAACCACGCACGGGTCAACTTACAATATGGGTTCGCCAGCCTAGGGTAGCTCCCGAAAAGTGAACACCTTCTTCATCTGGCTTGGCAATCAATTTGAAGGAGCGTCACGAAGGAGGCGCATCAAAGCATGCAATCGCAACACACAGACTGGCTCATGGACCGTTCTCAATGGCAGACGTTAATAGATCCAGATAATAAGCGGGATCTGGAAGCCGATTTACTCAAGCTTAAAGAATGGCTACGGACAAAATATTCCCCCTCTGGGGTAGACTGCAATGATAGCGAAAGCTACGTTATCTCCCACAATGAAACACCAATGCTCCTTAATGTCTCAAATCCCGAGCATCCTGATGCGCTTGTAAAACAAATTGAACTCGCTATCGGAACCTACATTTGGTTTGTGTCCGAATTGAGCAATGAACAAGACCCTAGGAAGTTAAAGAAATCAATTACTTCGGTCCTGGAAAGATTCACTGGATTGGAGCCGCATCTTGACGCATTGATGACTCAAGATGCTGTCGAGTTTATATGTGAATTAGCTATAGCCGAGAAGTACGAAGACACGGCGGCGGAAGTATCAAATTCAATCACTCTTGAATTTGATACTTCCAGTAGAGAATTCACTGAGATTCTTAATCGACTGCGTACCGACTCCCTAGCCATTAAAAAAATGCTTGATCTTGCCGCTAAAGAAATGAGTCCGTCCAGACGGGGACGTCCGGCGGACCACGCACGTAATAAACTGTTTCTGGATGTCATGCGCATGCTTCCACAACATGGTATTCGAGTGTCCGGTGACCCGGAGTCGGTTTGTGTCCAAGTCATTGGAAAATGCCTGGAATTCTTGAACATACCTGACCCACCGCACACCATTGCCTCCCAAGTTCGGCGATTGGACAGCTAATAAACAATACCCTACGCATAATTCAACGAAATTGGTTTTTTATGCGGGGGTTACGAATATATCTATTGCTGCGTAATATCTCCCAAGACAAACAAACCTTTGGGGGTAGCAAATGCAAAACGCAAGTATGCACAAAATGGAAACCCGGTACATCGACGAACAAGAGCTGTCGAGAATTACCGGCTGGTCGCGGGCGAAGATTCAGCGCGACCGAGTTGTAGGCGGTGGAATTCCTTTCATCAAAGGCGAGGGTCTGCGCGCCGCCGTTCGATATGACCTGATAGAAGTTCATCACTGGATGGAAAGTCATAAGCGCACTAGCACCAGCGATTCTGGGCAGGAGGGTTAAACCATGCCTAAAGAAATTGAACCACAGAAGTTTGGACAACATCTTTTCGGTTATGCCGCTCATACAATTTGGTGCGCCCTTCAAGAACAAGAGCGACAACTTGAGGGGGTAATTCTTTCAACACAGCACTTACAAGTAAAAGGCGACCAAGAGAGTCTGGTATCTCTCAGAAAAACAATTCAGGGGTCTGCCCGTGCCATCGCGCACAACTTCGACATTATGGACAAGCTCCTAGCCGAAATAGACAAGCTAGGATAAGGAGTTTCTCAATCATGAATACAAATGAAAGCCCCTCTCAAGCAAGCGGGGCGAATCAAATAGCACGTACAAATTATAAACGACTGGACTTCAAAGAAGTCAAACAGGTGGCGAACGGGCACTGGCTGCAGATACTCACATCGCTTGGTATGCCGTCACACCTGCTGAGACGTAAACATGGACCATGTCCTTGCTGTGGTGGCAAAGATAGATTTAGATTCGATAACAAGAACGACGACGGTACATTTTTTTGTAGTCACTGTGGTGCCGGCGATGGATTCAAGTTGCTTGCGCTCTATCGGGGCATTGAAATTACTTACTCCTTAAACCTTGTCGCAGACTATCTCGGACTCTCTGGAAAGCCTTGCTTACCAGCTATGCCGATTTCCAGAGCAGTAAATGTCGGTACATCCAATAGACAAGCAAACGGAGAGCAACTTCGGATATTGAATAGATTCTGGTCAGAAGCCAGATCGGTTGCATCAGGAGATCCGATTCATAAGTATCTGACCAAGACTAGGGAACTAAAGCTGGATGATATACCAGCTTGTTTACGTTATCATCCTGAGCTGGACTATTTTGACGGAGATAATTGTCTCGGCACATTTCCGTCAATGTTGGCCTTGGTTATGTCATCCGATAATCAGCCAGTTTGTTTGCACCGCACATATCTAACCCTGGACGGACAGAAAGCACCTGTAGCAAAGCCTAAGAAGCTCATGAAGCCAATCTACGAAGGAGCCACTAGAGGTGGAGCGATCCGCCTGCAAGAGGCCTCTGAGAGCCTTGGAATAGCAGAAGGTATTGAGACCGCTCTTGCCTGTCATATAACTACTGGTCTACCTGTGTGGTCCACAGTTTCCGCCGGTGGCATGGCTTCCTTAGAGGTACCGGAAACCGTGAAGCAAGTAATGATATTTGCCGACCATGACATGAACAACGTTGGACTCGCAGCGGCTCAAAAGCTCGCAACTCGTCTGCTGTACGCTCACAAGAAGGTCAAACTGCTCTTGCCACCTAGAGCTGGTACTGATTGGTTTGACTACGTAATGAGCAACGAGGTGGCGAGCTAATGAATAGCCTCAAGAACATTATCAATGAGACGCCAGAATTCACCATCGAATCCACGAGCGGCACACCGGAAAAACTTGAGTCCGCTGCGCCATCCACATGGCCCATCCTGTCAGACAAAGCGTTATATGGACTGGCTGGAAATATAGTTAGAGCCGCAACAGAAAATAGTGAGGCAGATCCGGCGGCGATTTTACTGACAGCACTAACTCACTCTGGCGCTGCATTCGGATCCCAAGCAAGAATTCGTGTTGGTGAAACTAATCATCCACCAAGGCTGATGTCAGCCCTAGTTGGTGCATCAAGTCGTGCTCGCAAAGGGACTTCAGCAGACCCCATTCGGAGAATTTTTGAGAGAGCGGAAACTATTCATGCATTACCACCATTGCAGGTGTCTCACGGTCCTCTTTCTTCCGGGGAGGGTGTGGTGTATGCCGTCAGAGATCCCGGTGACAAGAGAAACAAGAGCGGTGAACTCGAAGACGAAGGCGTAAACGATAAGCGACTGGTTGTTTATGAGGGTGAATTAGGTGGAGCACTTAAAGCCATACAGCGCGATGGGAATACTCTTTCTTCTATTCTGAGAACATCGTGGGATCACGGTGACATGGCACCCTTAACTAAATCAAACCGTATCAAAGCGACTGGTGCTCACGTCTGCATAATCGGACACATTACTAGACACGAATTGAAAGTATTGCTTCAGACATCGGATGTTTGGAATGGGTTAGCCAATAGATTTCTCTGGGTGTGCGCGAGACGACAGAAGATGGTGCCTTTTCCTAAAGCAATGGATGGTGATTTAGTAGATGAGTTGTCTAGCGAGTTGGCTAAAGCAATCAAAACCGCATCAGATATTGGGATAGTATCGCTAGCCTCAAACACCATTGAGATTTGGAAAGCCCTTTATCCAATGATTTCTCAGGATGAGTCAGGCATTCTTGGCGTTGTCACTGCCAGAGCTGAAGCTCAAGTTCTTAGATTGGCACTGATCTATGCACTCCTGGATCGGAGCAGTACCATCTTGCCAGAACACCTTGAGGCAGCTTTGGCTGTCTGGCAGTACTGCCATAATTCGGCTCGCTATATATTCGGCGATACCGAAGCCGACCCAGACTCAAACAAAATCCTTTTGGCGCTAGCTGAAGGCGACAAGTCACAAACGCAACTGAATGAGCTATTCAATGGTCACCTGCCGGCTGATCGCTTAAATGCGATTCTGACGGATCTCCAAGCGGTTGGCAGGATTACTCAGCGCAAAGAAGGTGGGGGTCGAGGTAAAGGCAAGGCAATTACTTGGTGGTCTATTACCCCTGGTTTTACTTCTATAGGTGCGGATTTAGCGGAATTGGAGGAATAGTAAGCGCCATGAGGCTTATGGCAATTGGATACTTGCGGATTTGTGCGGATTTAGAAGCGATTCTTACTAATTCTGTTTGTAAATCCGCACAAATTCGCAGAGGTGTAAAGACTATAAGCCAAGCCCTGTCATCAATTCCGCTAAATCCTCTAATTCCGCAGGGGAGCAAATAGAAATGGACTTTCTGAAGTGTTACGACCAAGCAGCCAATCAAATAGAACAAGAGAAGAATGCCAAACATCTGGCGGAAGTCTCATTGCCAACCGACACCCTAGGTCACTGGCTGGCGCGCATCCAGGCGGCAGAAAGCAAGGACGAAATCCTCAGTCTTCTTGACGACTTTCGGTCTCTTGCTTGGACCGATGAACAGCGAGCGCAAATGAGCCAAACATATATACGAAGTCTGGATTGGCTAGAGCCAACGAAAGAAACATTTGACGATTTTGCAGGGTCGCCCTCAATATCGACCAGTCCCTAAGGAGATAAACTGATGACAGCCAAAACTAGATCTAAACATAGATGCGAAGATTGTGAGCCATTGGGGCTTAATGAGAACCATTTGATTCTTCCCGCATATAGAACCGAAAGCGGGAAATTGGCTATCTGGTGTCATTACTGTGAGTTGATTCATTATCACAGTGAAGGCACATCCTTTGCTTATACGCTTGGTGGTCGCAATTTCAGGCAAGCAGATTGCGAATTCGCTGAATCTCCACATCTGAGAAAACAGTACTGTCTTCACCTTATTGGTCCATTCACCAAGGAAATAAGAGCAAGGCATCGCAATGTTCCGCGAAACTGGAAGCGAGATTTCACCTTGATTGAGCCACTTGTTCGTCCGTTTAGAACGATTTGTACGAGCGTAGAAGGACCCCCCCCCATAGGGGGGTCTAATCTCTACAGCTTTTAGTCAAAAGACCGCGCGGTTGGGTCAGCGCGCACGACCGCGAATTAAACAATTAAAATCGAGCACCATTTTTAGTACCACTAATAATCAAAAGGAAATCACAATGGCAAGACCCGGTCCAATTCCAAAATCAAGAGCTCTAAAAGAGCGTGCCGGCAATCCAGGAAAGCGCCGGCTACCAAACGAACCAAAACCAGCAACGGGGGATCTAAGTTGTCCTTCTTGGATGCCAACCGAAGGCAAAAAAGAATGGGCTAGAATTGTTCCGGAGCTTCAAAGGCTTGGCGTTGCGACTCAGATCGATCAGAGCCAGCTAGAGCTTTACTGCGGTGCCTGGGCAACTTGGCTAGATGCCCAGAAAAAGCTTGCCAAGGAAGGTGCTGTGCTAATGAGACCAACAGGGAGCTTTTATGCAAATCCCTATGTAAAAATTGCCGCCGACGCGTCTAAGGAAATTCAGTCCATAGCCAAGGAATTCGGTTTAACGCCCTCAAGTAGAACTAGAGTAGACGCGGGTTCAACAGACTCCGAGGAGGATTCTGATGATGATGCGGAGTTCTTTTCCTAATCAATCAATTTCCGGAGACATACAATATGGCAAAAAATAGAAATCAATTAAAAGCACTGTCCGGTGGACTGTTGGAACCACCATTTGATTTGAATGGCGAAGCGCTGAATCAATGGCATATCTGCGCACCAGAATTACACAGGCTCGGGCTTCTCACTGATGAAAGGAAGCCTATCCTGGCTGAATATTGCCGCACTGTAGCAGCAGCTATTGAGGCTGATCTGATTCTCAACAAGGACGGTATCATCATCAGTGCCAAGAATGGTAATCCTAAGGCACATCCACAGCTGGCAATATCGCAGAAGGCTTGGAATCGAGCACTATCGCTGGGGCAAAAAATAGGCATAGGACCATTGAGCAGACAGCGGTTAACCGTAAAGGATGCTGTTACCCGTAAACGAAGAAAGAAACTCATCTTTCGTTAAATGACTGTGGCTTTTCTCTTCGTGCTCTGAATCGTGCTTTCATGCAGGAGGTCCAGTCCGTCCCTCATTCTTTCTGACAGCAGCTAATGAAACACGAGCTATCATTGACAGCAAATCTTCTGGAGAGGTGCTTTGCTCATCAGAAACTGAGCCTTCATCATCTCGAATTGTTACTGACCACATGCATGTTTCTCGATTGAAGTTAATGCTGACGTCCCAATTCCGTTGAGCAATATTCAAGAGAACCATAAATGCTGAACTGGGATCGCCGGTCGGTGACCAGCGCATGCTGGCACCGTCAAAAAGAACCAACACACGATTACCCTTTGCCCATGCCTCTATAGCATCATATGGACCTCCTCCTTTACCAACCTGAAGACTCCAACCCATTACTTCTACCGCAACGTCAGCATCTAACGGTGGCACTGGTTCAGGTAAGCTTCTCATAAATTGACTGTTCATTTTGACTCCCCGATTTATCCAAGCAGTTACAAAGACAAGTCTCGCAAGGTCGGTTTTTTCTGGGGTTGTGTAACACAAAGAGTAATTTTTAGGTCTGAGCCATCTTTCCTGATTTCAGAAATTACTCCGCCGATGGTGAGCGATTTTGCTCCCTGCTTCACTCCAATAAAGATTGATTCGCCCAAAGTCTTTTGGATTTCAAACAACTCGCTAACTTCTTTAAACTTATTCGCTTCAAATTCGGTTGTGAATGAAACAATGTCACCCTCTGTAATCTGATCAACGTTATTAATCTTGATGTTCCACTCAAATCTAGTTCGGTACCTGGCCGTAGCCATACCAATTACTGCCGACTGTACGTTTCGATCCATATAAGAAACTCCAATTGTGTCAGTTCTACGCTGCCGGAACATGTTATTCGTCGGCTTCAATTACAGTTGCTTCCAGGTCTTCGCTCGTTTCTCCATTAAATGCCCTGAATAACCGAACTATTGAATTTCCGACCTTCGCATCCTAGTCTTTTTTGTTTTCTCTGCCTTCGGTATCACAAGAGCTTCCCGAATATCTTCGATCGACCATGTGGCGGCTATCGCAGTTTGTTTTTCCTTATTTGTCATTTGGACCTAATTCTTCTTTCCCTTGTTAGAGTGCGTCTGTCATTTCTTTCACCGTTGTAACGAAAGGTTTTCAACTATGCTTATACTTAAGTATCGGGTATTACATTAGTCATAGTCCGTTTCAACAATTCGGTAATAATCTCCCACTTCAACCAGACAAAGCAATTTGTAGTTTGGCATACATTAGTAAATTGGTGCGAATTGATAATCGTCTTACGGACGCTGAACATAATTCGCGCGAGTTGTTACCCGCTGCAATCTGGACTTCAAGTCTTCGCTTAGACTCTTGCTTACTCAACTGGAGTCCCGGTGCAAATCTCAATTCAGGAAATTGCATTTGGTTGATCAAGTCGAGGTTAAATTCAATCATAAGATGCATGTCCTTTTTTTTAAGTGTGTTTATTGAGAACAGTGTTTGTTATAAACACCCAAACAATTTAGGCTTATCGCAGTCTGAGACGACTATTTAGGCACTTGAGACCCTCCATAATTTCCGAACCACAGATTAGGAGTTCTTCGCTTCCATGGAATGAATCGCAGTAATAGGAGATGGGAATTTTGATATCCGGGAAATTATCGTCGCCAACTGCCCACGTAAAAGTTGTGAAATCCAATGTCATGCCAGGATAAATGACAATGTTCATAAGTCCGCCAAAGAAAGTTAACGCTGGGTCACGTCCATTGGGTGACACTCGTAAGTGCGTTCTCTTTTCGAGTCCATACGCACCATAGCTGTGAAGATCTAGCGGCACGTCATTTGCAGAATTGTTGACCGATATCGCTGGATGGTTTGCGGTGCCGACCCCCACATTCCTAATGCCAAGAACGATGGACGCTGCTTGTATATAAATTCCATTTACTGCATCTACTCCACTAACGAACCATGTTGCTTGCAGCTTTGGCTGTGGTCGTCTACCGAAACGATCAGCAAGCACGTATGGTGGCATGATGTTAGTTTTTGGTCCGACGCGAAAGTAATATCGGTGTACGTCTTTTGCTGTAGCCATTTGAGGGTAGCCATCCCACCTTGGTACGTAAGTTACTACAAAGCCTTCGTCCGGTTGGTCTGAGTCAATAAGCCAATGTTCTATTCCGTTGATACCAGGGGAAAGAACTTCTGCGGATTTTGTTTTTAGTTGCTGGTAGAAGAGACTCACGTCTTTAATAGGGCGCAGCTCCTTGACGGTGTCTGGGTCGTCGTTAGCATGGCTTCTGCAATCGATGCCCCAAACAATCAAACCACCTTCGGCATTGGCAAATCCACTCAGGTTGATTGATAGGTTTTGCAGATCCTTTCTGGTGAGAGGTCCAGAATCAGTTTCGGCGCGCTTAAAGTCGAGAATTTCAGATTCGGCGGTTTCCTCGTCTTTGAGCTGTTTTAAAAAGTTCAATCCGCCTTCTTTGAATTTGGTGAATAGCTGATACTCTTTGGTCATACTTTTTCTGCTGCCTCGGCTAAAGAAGCATTTTCTTCCAGTTGCTTGCGAAACTGTGATGCATTAAAGACGCCTTTGGTCTCAAACAATTGCTTCCAGAAAAGTTTTTGGTCGAGCAGAGCAAGCTTCTGTAATTGGTAAATACAATAGAGGTCATCGCACTTAATTGTTACTAGGTCGTCTATTTTTGCGGTTTCTATCAGCGAGTGTCCAAAACCCTCCGAGCGCTCTGATGGATGAAGTTTGACTGAATTACTGCCTATGAATATGCCCTTGTATAATTTCTGCTTCAACTTGCCTCTGTTTTTCCAGTCCATCAATTGCCTAAGTCCACTTTCGTCAAAGTTAGGCCTTTCAGTACTTTTGACTTCAAGTACGCCCTCGAGAATGTTGCCGTCTATTTCTACGGTAATCCAGCCGTCTTCCTTGTTTTTCTCAGTCGGCTCATGAACTATGGCGCCTAGGTCATTCAGAACTTCTTTTACGATTTCTTCTAGGTTAGTTCCGACATCGAACAGAAGACGTAAGCACCTGCGAGATTGGACTCTTTCTTGAATTTTTGTGGTGTGCTGAACTTGAAGGCTGTTAATCTGGGCGTCAATGTCTCTGATTGTTGAGTCGATGACGTCTTGCCCAGGAGCGACATAGTCCTGCAGCCATGCAGGCTCAGGATTTGAAAGACGCAAGTTCAAAACATCGTTGAGCACCAAATGAATTGTTTCGTCGCTGCCAATTCCCAGGTCCGGAAGCAAAATAACTGGGCCCACTGTTTGTGCTTCTGCGAGCCGCTTCCAAGTTGACATTCCATCGGTGAATTCGGATTCGGAAATTCTGGCACTGAAATGAAAGAAATAATAGAGTGCCAAAGATTTGTGAAATCGTGTGTTAGCCAGTGACGTTTCGTCAAACTTAACGTCGATTGCGTGGTGATATTCTTTGCCTAGCGCAGCGGTCAACACGTTTCTATTGATAGTGATTTTGTCGATGAAATAGTCCCATTGTTTGAGTTTGGCAATATAAGGCGCAAATTGTGACTGTGCAAGTTCTTTGGTTGGATAGACAGTGTCTCCACCATCTTTCCCCCAGGTAAAAGTCAATCCGGTCCAATTCAGAAATGGAATGTCAACTATTCCGCCTTGTTGTGGTTGGACCGGGACAGTAAGGCGTGGATCGCCGATTATTATGAACAGTCCATCATGACTTGCGACGTTTAGGAAAGTACGAAATGTCAATTTCTCGAAGAATTTTGTCCAATCGTGACTGTAGAGACTCGGACGTGGTGGCAGCAAATTGATAATAACGAAGTCATAGTCGGAAAGATTGTTGACCGAATGAAGGCTGTCCCATGAAAATGATCGCAGGCTATAACTGTCTGTCACTCTGCTTAAGCCGATTGCACCAATAACAACAATCTTTTTCTTCTTTGGATTGGTCATATTCTGGGGGCGCAACTACTGGAGAGAGTATAGATTGTCATGCGAGTATCTTTCGCAAAGCACATACGCAAATGAGTACATAGTGCGTACAAAGCGAAAAGACAGGCCGTAATTTTGGATATTGTCAGAAGCTCGAAAGCCGCACTAGTACTAAATTTCGGGACGACAGGATTTGAACCTGCGACCTATTGCTCCCAAAGCAACCGCGCTACCAAGCTGCGCCACGTCCCGATAAGTTTGTAATTGTACGACCTCTTAAATATATCATGTAGTTATCAAGTGCGAATTGTTACGGAACAAACTGCGGAGTATCAATATTGACGTTTACCGCGTCCTTGTTGATATAGCCGGTTTTTCCATTGGGGAATTGCACTCTATATTTGTCATTTTTCATGCCGCCTAAGACGATTACTCTGTCGCCGGCTTGTGGCTTAACAGTTGGTTTCTTCTTATGGTCGACCACAGTTGTGCCTTTGGTGATTGTGGCCGTTGTGTACGCTTCCGGCTTTTGATAGTCGACTAGTCCACCGTAGACGTAGCCTACCTTGCCGTTATGACGCACTTTATACCAGCCGCCGGCTTTGCCGACTATCTCTATCTGGGTGCCTTTCCCTACTTCGGCTACTGGCTTGGCGTCAGTGCCCGGAGCTGTGCGTATGTTGACGGTTGAGGCGGATATCGAGCTGGATATGTACGCAGATTCGCTTGCCATAGGTATTTCAACTGGAGCGGCAACTACTTTTGGCTCTGGCTTTAGTGACGCAATAGGCTTGATGCTATTGAGGTCACGCTTTCTGTCGCGCCTAGTTTCAATTACCGGTTTCGGCTCAGGCTTTTTGGCAACGACTGGAGTCGGTGTTGTTTTCTTTGTTACAACAACTGGAGCCGGCTGAGCTTTCTTTGTGACGATAACCGGAGCAGGTTGGGCTTTCTTTGTCACAATAATAGGAGCTGGTGCTACCGGCTGAATTGGTTTTTCATCAACATCATCAGCAATGGTTTCTTCTTCGTTGTCGGCTGCAGCACTAGCTATTTTGTCGCTTGCGTAGGATGCAATTGTCCAGTTGTTTTTGCTGTCGCGTGCAACATTTATTTTGAATGCGCCTGTTGGTCCGGATAATGTATATGCAATTTTCCCAGGACCAAGTGCACCCTTCTTAATTAAGAAGTTGCCGGCATTTGGTGATTTGTAATTGGCTACAAGTTCTTGTCCCTTGCCGCCTAAGAATGATTTATATGCCGGCGTCAATTCCGGATTGCGCAAGCACTCTGTCACTGCGTATAAAGGCAGCAACGGTGATGATGCAAAATCAATAGCGGATACATAATGTGCATCTTTCCACAGGAGATTTTGATGTGCTGTGGTTGTTTCTATTTTGGTGTCTTTGCTAATTACGTTATCCACTTTGCCCATGGATAAAACACAAAGATCAAGCTGAATATCGCGTCCGTTCTTTGCAAAACGAGCCGTACCTTCACCCACTACCTTTGGAATAAACTTTTCAGTCACATCAGCAATGGTGTCAGGCATCAGAGCATAAGCACGCACTTGTGGCTGATGGGCTTCTTGCCCGCCGCTATGCCCAAGAAGCACAAGCAATGGTCCGGCCGTTTCGTTCAGCAGTCTTGCATCGTCGAAAACTTCCAAGCCGTTCAACGGAAATACTTTTGTTTGTCTGTCGCCCTTCATCACGAGAAAGGAGCTTGCTTCAAGCATTGTGTCGACTTCGACGACTTTCAGTCCGCGCGGAAGTTCAACAATGTGCACTTCGAAGGCTTCTGACGGTAAAAGCTTTTGCAGCTTGTTGGTCAATTCTTTGCTCGATGAGCCGCCTATCTTTTCCAAGTAAGCAGAAATAGCTTGCTCGAATTCTTTGCGCATCGATTTTGCCTCGTTGGCGTTTCCAGGTCCGGCCATCATGCGCTTCGAGATGCGGGTTAGGTTTTGTTGCGGGTCGGTGAATTGCGGCACAATGGCTGCGCCTGCTGCCCAAATGATGCCCAGTCCGACAACGCCGGCAATGGCTATTTTGAGCTCTTTGCCTACAGGCTTTTTCTTGAAGCGATGACCGCAAGAAGTACAAGATCTGGCGGCTACGGAATTTCTTAAACTACACTCTGGACAGCGCATAGGAGACACCTAAAGAGACGCCCGGGAAAGCTGGTTTCTCGGAGTAATCAATAGATATACTAGTTTTTCAAGAGTAATTCATTACTTAACGGTAAAATTATTGTCCTGATAATGGCATGAGGACCACTTTGTGGACGAAAAAGAAGCTCGAAAAGCACTAATTAAGGTCTGTCATCTGTCCTACCAGCGCCGCTACATTTGCGGCACAGAGGGCAATTTCAGCATTCGACTGTCTGAAAATGTGGTTCTAACAACCCCTAAAGGCGCATGCAAAGGGAGAGTGTTGGAAGCCGATTTAGTGTTAACCAATATTAATGGGGAATTGTTGCCGAATTCACTCAATGGCAACCCCTCAACCGAGCTTAGGATGCACCTAACGGCTTATAAAATGCGCCCGGATATAAAGGCAGTGGTACATGCTCACCCTACTTGCGCGGTCGGTTTTACGGTCGCTGGAATGTCGCTTGATGCGCCTGTATTGCCTGAGGTGATTTGTACTGTCGGCAGTATCCCTACGGCACCATATGCGACACCGTCAACTAATGAAGTCTCGCAAAGTATTGAGATGTTTGTCAAAGAATATGATGTGATGATGATGGATCACCATGGTGCTCTTTGTCTTGGCGCAGATATTTGGGATGCGTTTTACAAATTAGAGACACTCGAGCATTATGCAGAGACAATGATGGTTGCTCATTTGCTTGGTGGTGTGAAACCGCTATCAGCAGAGCAGGTGAAGAAACTAATTGCAGTTCGTAGTGTTTATGGATTAACAAAGCCATTGCCTCAAGAATTTTTGGCACGTTCAAATTAATTGGAGAATTCCCTTGGCTGAAGAAAAGGAACCACTGCACCCGGAAGAAGTAGTTACATCTGTCCTTTTGGCGCGCCACGGACATACAATACCAACCGAAGAAGGGCTCTTATACACGGATCCTGATGCGCCTTTGACCGAGCGTGGCGAGAGGCAAGCATCTGCTTTATCAGCATGGCTGTCCACGCAGAAGGTCGATGTTTTGCTTAGCAGCCCATCCAAGCGTGTTTTGACAACGGCAGAAATTGTCGGCGCTAAACTCAAGACGTCTCCTGTCATTGTTGAAGACTTGAATGAATGGAATGTCGGTAGTTGGGATGGCAAAAGCTACTGGGACATTAAGAAAAATGAGCCGGCTGCTTATGCACGCTGGTCAAAAGACCCGATTCACATAGCTCCGCCTGGGGGTGAGTCCATAGCAGGTCTCTGCCAGCGTGTAAAAGAGCAAGTTCGCGAAATTATAAGCAACCACCAAGGGAAATCCGTAACCGTTATCACCCATGCCGGAGTAATCAGGGGCGTTCTTTGTTATTCGCTAGGTATTCCTGCGGAAAATTTCTGGAGATTGAGTATTCCGACAGGCTCAATTTCCAAAGTGGATTTTAGCGAAAGCTTTGCAACAGTGCAATTTACTGCTTTTGTTCCGTAAATTTAGTTCTAGGCAAAATACTGCAAGTGCTGCAGTAAAAAGTCGAATGTTGCCGGTGCTAAATTGCCGCATTCCATTTTGCTTGGAGCTGTGTTGGGGTGAGTGATGCCGATTTCAGTTTTGAAATCACTAATGTCCTTGTTGACTTGCGCTAACACGTGCTCGACAGATTTTGCCTTTTCTTCTTCAGTCATATTTGGCTGCCGTTGATCAAAGTAGGTTCTAATTATGTTTTTTAGGATAGCCGGTGAACCGCAGTCGACGGATTTTGCATTACCATTTGGTGACGAGTCTGATTTAGTAATTAGTCCTAAGGCATATGCACCCTTAACAAGCGCTTCATTGCATCGAAGGTCTTCTTGATGTAGTAAGTTGAAGATAAGCAACCTGCCATTGGGGTATTTGAGTTTCATTGGGTAAATCTCCTTGTGTGTCCATTTTGGCAGTTGTCTAATGTCCGGATATCCATCTTAAGATTCATAATTGAATAATCATCCGAAAGGATGACGCCGGATGATTGATTGAAGATTGAGTCGAATGAAAGATACTTATATGCATGAAACGTCCAGTTAATTACTTGTTGAACGGCGAATCTTTTGGAGGCAGCAAAGTTATGGCTTTTGAGTCTCCTGTGGAAACCCGTTTAGACATCGGGTTAACAGAGTCCGAGGTGCTGGAAAGGCGAGCCAGTTGGGGATTCAATGAAATTCCGGTCAAGCCGGTGAGAGACGAGTGGTTCATTTTGCTGGCTCGGCAGTTTCGCTCAAGTGTTGTCATCCTATTAATTGTCGCGGCTTTAATTTCATACTTTTTTGCCGAATATTTGCAGTCTCTGGCAATTTTAGGTGCTGTAGCCATTAACGCCTTTGTTGGCTTTTTCACAGAACTGCGAGCGCAGATTTCGCTTAAGGCACTGACCAAACTCTCGTCTCCAACTATACGAACCAGGCGCCATGGCCAAGAGATCGATATCCCAACACGTGAGCTTGTTCCCGGAGATATCGTCCAACTTGAAGCTGGCGTACGTGTACCGGCTGATGTAAGGCTGGTTCAGACTTGTGGTATCAATGTTGATGAAGCGACACTTACAGGGGAAAGTGTTCCTGTATTTAAGTGCATATCGCACAATAACGAAGAAATCGATGACATCGTGTACCAAGGCACTCTTGTCCTGGATGGTCAGGCGTTGGCAATTGTTATTGCTACGGCGCTTAATTCACGCTTAGGTAAGTTGGGCAAGCTGCTGACGGAAGTACCGTCAAGGCAAACTCCGCTGGAGCTTGAACTTGAAGGATTGGGCAAGCAACTGTGTTGGATGATGTTAGTTCTCTGTGTTGTTTTGACTCTGGTTGGACTGTGGCATCAGGAGCCGGTTTTAATGATGGTGCAAACAAGTATTGCCCTTGCCGTAGCTGCTATTCCTGAAGGCCTGCCCGTCGTTGCCACTCTGGCGTTAGCTATAGGTACTCAGCGTATGGTGAAGAAGGCAGTTTTGGTAAGGCAATTAGCAGCCGTTGAAGCGCTTGGGTGCTGCCAAGTTATTTGTAGCGACAAGACAGGTACGCTTACTGAAAATCGTATGCAAGTTACGGAAATTTTTGCCGATGGCAGGCAATTTCATTTGTCCGGTAAAGGTTATGAACCGATAGGAAAAATTCATTGCAACGGTATTGAAGTAGATATTGAGTCAGAGGACACTCTAAGTAATTTGTTGTTTGCGGCTGCTCTCTGTAATGACGCTTTTTTGGAAAACCATGAGGGTAAGGATGAATGGCATATCCATGGTGATCCAACTGAAGGCGCTTTGCTGGTAGCTGCTGCCAAAGCAGGACTGATTCATGCCCAACTTTTATCACTATATCCGCGAATTGACGAGCTATCGTTTGACCTAACCCGCAAGCGCATGACGACAATAAATCGCAGCCCGGCTGGTCAACTAATGTCTTTGACCAAGGGTTCACCTGAATCGGTGTTGAAAATTTGCGACTCACTTTATCGTGATGGTGTACTCTGCAAAATCGACGACGCATTGCGGAATGAGCTTATGATGGCTAATCTAAAGATGGCTGAAAAGGGATTGAGAGTTCTTGCCGTTGCCAGAAAAGACTTGTCTAACATTGATTCTACTGATCTTGCTTCAGTAGAATCAAATTCGACCTTCCTCGGTTTAGTTGGCATGCAAGATAGACCAAAGTTCGGCGTTAAGGAGTCTATTGCTCTTTGCAAAGCCGCTGGTATTAAGGTACTGATGCTCACAGGCGATCAACCGCAAACGGCCCTGGCTATTGGTAAGGATTTAGGCATTGTCGAGGATGGTGATGAAGATCCCATATTAACCGGCAAGGAAATAAGTAAGTTTGAGGAAAAAGAGCTGACTTCTGCCCTAAAAGGAAAAGCGATTTTAGCGCGTGTAAGTCCGGAAGTGAAATTGTCGGTGGTTCGCGCTTTGCAAAATGACGGACTTGTGGTGGCAATGACCGGTGATGGAGTCAATGATGCGCCTGCTTTGAGGCAATCGGATATTGGGGTGGCTATGGGCAAAGTTGGTTCGGACCTTGCTCGTGAGGCTGCCGAAATTGTAATCACCGACGACAACTTCAGCTCAATCGTAAAGGCAATTGAGCAAGGACGAGTTATTTATGCCAATATCCAAAACGCCATTGCCTATTTGCTTACTGCGTCTTTGGCTGCCGTAATGACTGTTACCGGTGCAGTATTATTCAATACCGGTTTGCCTCTTTTACCCCTACAATTATTGTGGTTGAATTTAATCGTGCATGTTTTCCCAGCCTTGGGAGTGGCTCTTTTGCCTTCCCACAAGTCAATTATGAAGCATAAACCAAGACAATCTGCTTCATCTGTGCTTGGGAAGGATGAGTATATACAGATATGGACTAGAGCTTTACTGGTTGCCACAGGGGTGCTTTTGGCAATTGTGATACACGCTCACTCTGCCTTTCACCTGGAAAAGATTACAACTCTTGGTTTTGCCACTTTGTCCTGTGCCTTGCTCTTTCAAGCTTGGTTATGGGCATGGTCCGGACGATCTTTCACTAAGGATAGTATATGGAAACATGTAAGACCTGCTCTTGTACTAAATATGTTGATTTCATATGCCTTGATGATTGCTGCGATTTACATCCGACCGCTCGAGAAAGTTTTAGGAACGACAAGACTGAATTTTTATGATTGGTTGATTGTGCTTTCGGCTTCATTGCTTTCCTGTTTGGCTTCCATGATTGTAATTAAGTGCATTCCTCGCGCAAAAGCGCACGAAAGAAGTTCACGATGAGAATGACTTGAAGTACAATGTCTGGCATCTTCACATTAAGGGGGCTGGATGTCTAAGTTTCTTGTGCTTTGGTCGCTCGAAACGGCATGCTTGGGTACAGAGGCGGTGAATGCTGTGTTGCGCATGCCGGCATATGCAGAAAAACTCATAGCGGACGGCAAGCTTGAGAAAAGATGGCATGTTGTCGGCCGCCATGGTGGTGCTTGGATTTATAGCGTCGAGAGTAATGAGGAGCTAGACAGATTATTAGCCATGGCTCCTGTCTATAATTTCGCCAAATATGAGATTTTGGCGCTTGCGGAAATGATTAGCCCGGACACGATAGCAGCTAATTAGAAATGAACTTTTAGCAGATGCGAGGTAATTGCTCGCCGGATAATTTATCCAGTATCCGTTTGCCGCCAACAGCTGACTTGAGAACCACCACACCCTTGTGGTCTTCAACAACAACTCCAGCAATGTGAGCATTGTTTCCCAGCGGATCTTTGCGCATTACTTGCAAGATTGTTTCGGCATCCTCAAAAGCTACTATTGCAAGAAACCTACCTTCGCAAGCTACATATAAGGGATCTAGTCCTAAAAGTTCGCAGGCTGCTTTTGCTTGTGGATGGATGGGAATATGCTTTTCGTCAAGCACAATGCCCACGCCTGACGACTGAGCAAGCTCGTTGACGGCGCTTGCTAATCCGCCGCGTGTCAGATCACGTAAACAGTGCACCTTATCGGAAGCTTCAAGTACTTTTTGAACTAAATTATTGAGCGGAGCGCTATCACTTAAAAGCTCAGTTTCTAACTCGAGACCACCACGTGCACACATAACTGCCATACCATGTTGGGCTAAGTCGCCGCTGATAATTATTACATCGCCGGCACAAGCAGCATTCGCCGAAGGAACTTTGTCGCCGACTATTCCTATTCCGGTTGTGGTGATGAATATCTGATCGGCAGCCCCACGGTTGACGACTTTTGTGTCGGCGGCGATTAGCATAATGCCGGATTTCTCCGTTGCTTCGTGAAAAGACCGTATTACTTTCTCCAGGATATTAAGCGGCAGACCTTCTTCTAATATGAATGATGCGGACAAGTACAGTGGTTTAGCTCCGCGCATGCAGAGATCATTGACGGTCCCATGTACAGCAAGTGAACCAATATCACCACCAGGAAAAAAGATAGGGTTTACAACGTATGCATCGGTAGTGACCGCTATTCGAGAGCCGCCTTCAACGATGGCGGCGTCTTCGAGCTCATCTAGTATTGGATTACCCAAAATAGGCAGGAATAAACTACTGGTCAAGGAGGCGCTCATCTTACCGCCTGAGCCGTGTCCGAGGCGGATAGTGCCGGAACTATCCAGTGGCAGTCGGCAATTAATAGAGGTACTTACAGACTCAGACAATGTCTTGTTCTCCCATTGTTAAATGAATGGCATCCCACAACACATGCAATAAAACGGTATGACTTTCCTGGATGCGGTGAATGCTAAAACTTGGCACGGTAAGTACGTGATCGGCCAATTGGCTTACTCTGCCTCCATCCTTACCGGAAAAAGCAATAGTCATTAAGCCACAAGATTTGGCGGTTTTTAGACCGGCAACTAAGTTGGAAGACATACCGCTTGTTGTAATTACCAGCACCATATCTTCCGGTTTAGCCAATTGAATTAACTGATGAGAAAAAATGCGGGAAAAGTCTTCATCGTTGGCGATGGCGGTAATTAAACTATGACCCTGATTGAGAGAAAGACAAGGAAGAGGCTTGCGTTTTTCAAAAATGGGATGCATGAATTCCACCATGAGATGCTCGGCATCACATGAACTGCCACCATTACCCATTACAAAAAGTCGGCCGCCTTTTTCAAAGCGCTCTGCCATTAAATGAGCCAATTCGGCAATTTTGTTTTGATTGGCTTCAAAAAAACCAGTAATTACTTTAGTGCTTTCCTCGGCCTTGCGCCTAATTGCTGAAGCTATGTTAGGTTGAGTAGCTGTGGTCATTGAATTAACTCCTTATTTGGTCTGACCGATGCGACCATATTTATAGTAAGCGGCACAAGTTCCCTCGCTTGAAACCATAGTTGCGCCAAGCGGTGTTTCCGGAGTGCACATGTTGGCAAATGCCGGGCACTCATGCGGTTTTTTTAAGCCACGCAAGATTTGCCCGCTAATACAGATGGCAGGCTCTTCGGCGGAAATTGTCTCTAGCTGAAAAATACGTTCTGCATCAAAATCGGCATAGTCATAACTTAATTTATAGCCACTTTTAGGGATTGAGCCCAGTCCGCGCCACATTCGATCGCTTACATCAAACACTTCTTCGACGACCGTGCGCGCAACTTTGTTTCCCTCCTTCTCGACTGCACGCGCATATTGATTCTCGACTTTGTATTCTCCAGCTTCCAATTGCAGTACGCAGCGAAGAATTCCTTCTAAGAGATCCGTTGGCTCAAATCCTGTTATTACAATGGGGATTTTGTAGTGATTACTAATTGCCTCGTACTGTTTCCAGCCCATTACCGAGCAGACATGTCCAGGTCCTAAAAATGCCTGCACGCGGTTGTCGACTGACTGCAATATGGAAGTAATTACTGGTGGCACAGTTACATGTGAAGTCAAAATAGAGAAATTGCCAAGCCCGAGTGTTTTGGCTTGACGGACGGACATGGCATTGGCGGGGGCGGTTGTCTCGAATCCAACGGCGAAGAAAACAACTTGTTTGTCAGGATTGTTTTTGGCAATTGCTAGACAATCTAGTGGTGAATAGACAATGCGAACATCAAATCCTTGCGCTTTCACACCTAGTAGGTCATTTTGCGACCCGGGAACTCGCAGCATGTCTCCAAACGAACAGAAAATTACATCTTGTCTGGATGCAATCGCCACTGCTTTGTCAATTAATTCAAGGGGAGTAACGCAGACAGGGCAACCTGGTCCATGTAGTAGCTCAATTGTTTCCGGTAGCAAATCTTCTAAACCATATTGCAAAATCGAATGTGTTTGTCCGCCGCATACTTCCATAATTGTCCAATTATGTTTGGTAGCTTTATGAATTCGTTGCGATAGCTGTTCAGCCAGGGTTGAATCTCTATATTCATCGAGGTATTTCATATTTCGTCCAGTTCACCGATGTCCTTGAGCACCTTAAGGGTGCTTTGCGCTTCTTGCTCGTTAATTACGCTCAGGGCAAAGCCAACATGCACCAGAACATAATCGCCTGCTTTGGCGTGAGGAACATAAGCAAGACACGTGGCGCGCTTGACGCCTCCGAAATTTACTTTAGCCATATTTATATTGTCTTGCACATAAATGCTTTCAATTAATCCTGGTATAGCCAGACACATTAGCTTATCTCCATGCAAATTGAATTGATTTGTGAGGCGGCCACAACCGCCTGTCCCAAGCTTAGTCCACCGTCATTAGCCGGCACTTGTCCGTGTCTAAAGATTTCAAAATCCAAACCCTGCAAGATTTTGTTGGAAAGATCTATGAGTAACCTATTTTGGAATACACCTCCGGATAAACAGATCTGATTAATATCAGATGTGTTTCTTATAGCTGAGCAGGTATCGCCTATGAGTTTGGCTACTGTAAGGTGAAACCGATAGGAGATTTCGGACGTACTTGCACCGGAGAGTTGATCGGTAATTAGCTGCGGCAGTAGCTCATCTGTGTCAATCAAGTATGGAGAACTATCGGTTATTAATAAGTAGCGATACGGAACTATATTTTGTAAAGAAGTCCCACTTGAAAGAAAGTCCTGCCCGTATTTTTCCAGCTCAATAGCTGCTTGTCCTTCAAAGCTTGCGTTATGCCGAATGTTGAGTACGGCAGATGCTGCATCAAATAGTCTGCCCATGCTGGATGTTAAGGGCGAATTTATATTCTTTTTAATTTGACTCTGTGCAAAATGAACTGCTTGTTCTCCATGCTTTTGCCGGCAGATATTTAGAAATGTGCTTGCAGTCTCTGATTGGGTATTGAGGTAGGACAAAGCCATCCTCCAAGGATGGCGAATGGCTAGATTGCCTCCGGGCATTTGTTTTGGTTGAAGATGAGCGGCGCGCTTAAAATCGCTGAGGCTGCAAATGAGAAATTCACCACCCCAGAAGGTGCTGTCGGTGCCATAACCCAGACCATCGAAGGCAACTCCAATTACCGGATCAACCAAATTATTTTCCACCATGCAGCTTACTATATGTGCATGGTGATGCTGAACTTGTATGAGTGGAATCTCCAGTGCTTGATGAAGCTCGGCTGCATAGTTAGTCGAGAGATAATCAGGATGCATATCTGATGCAATGATTTCCGGCGTAAACTCGAAGAGGTCCTTCATGCGCGCAAGAGCAGTTTGCATGTGTTCCAGCGTTTCGAGATTTTCTAAATCCCCGATATGCTGGCTCAAGTATGCACGGGAATCTTTGTAGAGACAAAATGTGTTTTTTAAATGCGCACCAACTGCCAATATTTGTTTTTCAGTTTTAAAAGGCAGTGTAATTGCCTTTGGTGCAAATCCTCTTGAGCGCCGGACAAGTGCCGTCTTGCCTTCTACGACAGCGGCAACTGAATCGTCATATCGAGAAAGAATGCTGCGATTGTGTAACAGGAAACCATCGACAATAGAGGACAATGTTTCAAGAGCGTCATTATTATCAATTGCAATTGGCTCGTCTGAAATATTGCCGCTTGTGCAAACAAGAGGACGTTTGAGCGATTGTATGAGCAAGTGATGAACTGGCGTATAAGGAAGCATGACGCCGAGATAAGCATTGCCGGGATTCAGATTTGTCAGCGACGAATCTTTTAATTTCAGTAAAAGAACAATCGGTCTTTCAGGACTGGTCAGAAGTTTTAATTCACTGCTGTTTAGATGGCAATGTTTTTGGACCATTTCAACATCAGCCATCATTACGGCAAAGGGCTTTTCTGAACGTCGTTTGCGTTGGCGTAATATCTTAACTGCGTCATTATCGTGTGCATCGCAAAGGATATGAAAACCACCTAGTCCTTTGACAGCCAGAATTCCTGAATTGGATAAAAGCCGGCAAGCGTGAGTAAGCGCTTCTCCGGCGTAAACTTCTGTGCCCACTTGTCCTGTCTGTTGAAAGATAAGCCTAGGTCCGCACTTTGCACAAGCATTCGGTTGAGCATGAAATCGTCTGTCTTTTGGATCTTCGTATTCCCGAAGGCATGATTCACACATCTCAAAATGGGACATTGTTGTGTGGGGACGATCATAGGGTAAGCGTTCGATTATCGTAAAGCGCGGGCCGCAATTGGTGCAATTGATAAAAGGATACTGATAGCGCCTGTTGGTTGAGTCAAATAGTTCCTCCAGGCAATCATCACAGGTAGCCATGTCCGGTGAGATAGCTTTCTGAGTGGTTTTTTCTAGACCGGATTTGTTGATTTCGAACTCCGGCGCACAATCAAGCACCGGAATATTCACCGCTTGGATATCTTCAATAACCGACATGGGCGGATTTAGTCGGCTTAGCTTACGCAAAAACAGGTCAATCTTGGCAGCCGATCCCTGGACTTCGATGTCGACAAGTCCACCAACATTTCGTACAAAGCCTTTGAGTTCATGTTGGCAAGCAAGATTGTAAACAAAAGGACGAAAGCCTACACCCTGGACAATGCCTGAGACTGAGATGCGCTTGCGTATGTCTTGATTTGTTTGAGTGACTGTTGTCATTTACCGGCAATTGTAGGGTTTGCCTAAGGACATTTATTGTTCACTTCCAGTAAACTTTTGTCTTGAATTTCTTGTTATGGCGCGAAATTTTTAAGGACGGAAAAATGGCAATTGAAGTAAACGCAGCTAAGACAGATTGGCAAGACCTATATAAGAGCAGGCTGACCAGCTTGGAAGACGCCGTAAAAAAGGTTAGTTCAGGCAATAGCGTTTATATTCACTCGAATGCTGCTGCTCCGTTAGGACTCATTAATGCAATGGTGGCACGGGCGGACGAGCTAAGTAATGTGGAAATTTATCATTTGCTCACTCTTGGTCAAGCAGATTACTCATTGCCCAAATATGCCAAGTCCTTTAAGGTACATGCGCTTTTCATTGGTCCTAATGTTAGAGGAGCAGTAAATGCAGGCATAGCCGACTATACGCCTGTATTTCTCTCTGAAATTCCGGCGCTCTTTCTCACAAAAGCGCTCCCGGTAGATGTTTGCCTTTTGCAAGTTTCGCCGCCGGATAGCCATGGCTATGTGAGCTATGGCGTGTCTGTTGATTGCACGATCGCTGCTCGCAAGAGCGCCAAAGTAGTGATTGCAGAAGTCAACAAACAAATGCCCAGAACTCTGGGCAGATCATTTTTGCACATAAGTCGAATTGACCACATTGTGGAAGTTGACCGACCATTGCCTGAACTTTCTGTTGAACCAACTACTGAGGTAGAAGAAAGCATAGGCAAATTTGTGGCTTCTCTAGTCGATGATGAAGCCACCTTGCAGCTGGGAATAGGAGCTATTCCCAATGCTGTTCTTAAGTACTTGCATGGCAAGAAAAATCTCGGCGTGCACAGTGAAATGGTATCTGATGGCATACTTGATCTATTGGATGCAGGTGTAATTACAAATGATGCCAAAACGGTTTTGCCTGGAAAAACAGCGGTATCGTTCGCTATGGGAACCAAGCGTCTGTACGATTACCTGGATAATAATCCGTCCGTGGAATTTCAAACTAGCGATTATATAAATGATCCATTCATCATTGCTAAGAACAGTAAAATGACCTCGATCAATTCGGCGCTTCAGGTTGATTTGACTGGACAAGTAAGTGCCGATTCCATTGGTACGAATCTATACTCCGGATTTGGCGGGCAAGTAGATTTTGTTCGCGGTGCGGCTCGCTCCAAAGGAGGTAAGGCTATTATTGCTTTACCATCGACAGCTAAAAATGGATCTGTATCTAGGATTACTATGTATTTAACCAAGGGAAGCGGTGTCGTTACTTCACGGGCAGATGTCCATTACATAGTCACGGAATTTGGTGTTGCAGAACTTCATGGCAAAAACCTTCGCGATAGAGCTAAAGCATTAATAGCTATCGCTCATCCAGAGCATCGTGAGGCATTGAAAAAGGAAGCTTCTCAGCTAAGCTGGTTGAACGGTTCCCTGATTTAATGTTTTGATGGAATTTGTTGCTTTGGAATGGCCTCATTCGTAAGAATGAGGTTCAATCATCCTGTCTGGTCATGCAAAGACAGTGCAAATCTTACAAAATGGGTATAGGAGTGTACTCGTTTAATGGGAGTGATATATGAATAATCAAAGATTGGTTGAATATGATTCCTTCCTTTGCGATTGTTGTCGGGCATACGGGTACAACGAGCTATTTGGCGATGCACAGCTTAATATTCCAGCCAAAACTCATGTAGCTGATTTGCCGGAAAACTGGCGTTGTCCTGTTTGTGATGCCGACCGAACCAATTTGAGAGCTTCCACAATGGTGGATGGATTCAGCTATGAGGGCAAAAAGATATGATATTTATAGATCGAAAGCAGGCAGGGCAGCAATTGGCGGTTAAACTCCAACACTTTCTTGAAACACAGGGTTTACTTGATAGCGATAATTTAGTGATCGTTGGTCTACCCAGAGGTGGTGTGCCGGTGGCCGTAGAAATTGCTCGTCTTTTCGGCACACCCGTGGAAGTGATGGTTTCTAAAAAGCTTCCATATCCTAACCAGCCGGAGTGTGCCATTGGTGCCGTTTCGTCGGATGGAATTGTGGTTTTAAATCCATCAGTACCGCGGACTGAGCAATGGAATGTTTACATAGAAGAACAAAGGCGACAGTTGCTAAGTAAAACAAGACTAATCGAAAGCGAGTTTTATGCCCTTGCTGAGCGTAAACCGGCAACTTTTGAAGGAAAGACGGTTATTTTAGTCGATGACGGTATTGCTACCGGTATGACGGCATTGGCTGCTGTTCAAACAGCTCGTACGCGTGGCGCCCAAAAGGTGATTTTAGCAACTCCGGTGATCAGTCAGGAAAGCTATAGTGAATTATCTATGTGCTGTACTGTTATTGCCGTCAGTGTACCGCGTGAATTTCAGGCGGTGGGTTTGCACTATGCCAATTTTACGCAAACCACTAATGATGAAGTGGTCATGGCACTGAAAGAAAGTGCTCAATTTAAATCAAACAATCATTTGGCTAAACGCTAATTCTGGAGGTGTTTATGGTTCAGACAATGCGCGGGCATTTTGCTCCGGATAAGCACTTGAGTCATTTAATTAGAGAAAAGGCTGTTCCATTCACGGGGGAAAAGCAGAATTTTGACTCCTTAATGGAACTAATTGGCGATCGCTCCTTTGTACTTATTGGTGAAGCCTCTCATGGCACGCACGAATTTTACAAAACACGCATAGATTTGACAAAGAGACTTATTGAGGAGCGCGGCTTCAATGCCGTCGCGGTCGAAGCTGATTGGCCTGATGCCTGGATGGTTAATCGTTTTGTAAAAGATCTTGGCCAGGCGAAAACCGCCACCGAAGCCTTGTCCGGATTTCAACGTTTTCCCACTTGGTTGTGGCGCAATGCTGATGTGTTGTCGTTTGTCGAATGGCTCAAACACTTCAATCAGTCTATTGCCAAACATGACAATAAGATAGGGTTCTACGGTTTGGACTTGTATAGCTTGTACCGTTCGGCTGCTGCGGTAGTCGATTATTTGCAGACAGTTGATCCTGAAGCTGCCAAACGGGCGCGTGATCGTTATCATTGCCTATCCATCTTTGATTCCGATGAACAAGCCTATGGTTACGCTTCCTCCCTGGGATTGACTAAAGCCTGCGAGGAAAAGGTTATTGCTGAGTTGATTGACTTGCAGCACCGAGCAATCGACTATATGCAAAAGGATGGCTGTCCGGCAATGGACGAGTATTTTTTCGTTGAGCAAAATGCCAGGCTGGTCTCCAAAGCACAAAATTATTACCGTGAAATGTTTCGCGGTAGGATAAGCACTTGGAACTTGCGCGATGAGCACATGATGGAGACGTTGGTTGCTCTGGGTAACAATTTGCGCCAACACAACAAAGATATGAAGGTGGTTGTTTGGGCCCACAATTCACATTTGGGAGATGCCCGTGCTACCGAGATGTCGCAACGGGGTGAATTGAACCTTGGGCAGCTCGTGAGACAAAACTTTGGGGATAGCACGTTTTCAATCGGATTTAGTTGCTACACAGGTACCGTTACGGCTGCCTGCCAATGGGGCGGTGAAGCCGAACGCAAGATTGTACGACCAGGGCTACCGGGCAGCATCGAGGAGCTTTTCCATAGTGTCGATTTGCCGTCCTTCATATTGAACTTGAAGCAGTCAAATTTGCGCGCAGCATTCAAACAACCTCATCTGGAAAGGGCAATTGGTGTCATTTACATGCCACAGACCGAACGTCAAAGTCATTATTTTCTAACCAGGCTGTCGGATCAATTTGATGCCATCATCCATTTCCAGGAAACCCAAGCTGTTGAACCTTTAGAACGTACAGCTAAATGGGTCGCCGGCGAAGATCGGGTAGAAGAGACTATTGATTAGTCTTATCCGATGAATAAACTTGAGGAATCAGGATTAAGTAGTAACGAAGCTCAGGAGCGGCTTCGTATCTATGGACCCAATGAATTCGTCTTAGTTCATCGCCTGTCCACCTTGTTGCAAATTTGCTCATATTTTACCGATCCGTTGGTAATCATTTTGTTAATCGCAAGCGCCGTTTCGGCATTTGTCGGTGAGAGCTTCAATAGTCTAATCATTGCGACTATGGTTTTGTTGAGCGTTGCACTGAACTTCATTCAAAGTTATCGGGCACAAAAAGCAGAAGAATCGTTAAAGTCACAGATCGCGCCGAAAGCCACCGTATTGAGAGACGGGCAATGGGTAGATGTGCCGCCTCGCATGATTGTTCCAGGAGATTTCATTCAATTATCGGCGGGCGATTTAATCCCGGCGGATGCGCGTTTGATTGAGGTTCATGACCTTCATGTAAATGAGGCTGCCCTCACCGGAGAGTCCTTTCCTGTCGAAAAGCAAGTTAATGACTCAATTTTCCTTGGTAGTTCAATTGTAAGCGGAACCGCAATGGCGGTAGCAATAGCGACCGGAACCAAAACGGCCTTTGGCACAATTGCTAATCTTCTAACTGCCAAGGCTCCAGAAAGTGAATTTGAACGAGGTGCTCGTCGTTTCGGAATTTTGATCAGCAAGACGGTGTTTGTCTTGGTCTTATTTGTACTGATGTCTAACATTATGCTAGGGCGAGACTTAATTCAGTCACTTCTTTTTGCATTGGCATTGGCAGTTGGACTAACGCCGGAATTTCTGCCGATGATTATGACGGTGAGCCTGGGTCAAGGCGCAGTCCGTATGGCAAAGCAAAAGGTCATTGTTAAGCATTTACCGGCAATTCAAAATTTCGGTAGCATGGATGTACTCTGTAGCGATAAAACCGGCACCCTGACCAGTGGTCAAATGGTGCTCGAAGTATACTGCGATTTTATGGGAAATAGATCTGAGCGCACACTGCGCTTGTCCCAACTTAACAGCTTCTACCAAACCGGCACGAAAAATCCTCTGGACACAGCCATTCTAAAAGATGTGAAAAGTGATACCTTGCAATCGAGAAAGTTGGACGAAATCCCTTTTGACTTCGAACGCAAACGATTATCGGTGGTTGTCGGAATTGATAAAGAGTGCATTCTTATCGCTAAGGGTGCGCCAGAAACGATCTTGTCGTGCTGCACCCAGTGCGAAGTCACTAATGAACGCCAAGCGCTCGATGAGGACATGCTTGCACAGTGCAATGCCACCTGGACCAAGTTGAGTCGACAGGGCTATCGTGTGCTTGCTGTCGCTTATAAAGTTGTCTCGGAACAACAAAAAAGCTGGAATCGTCATGATGAGCGAGACCTTGTACTGTTGGGCTTCCTTGCTTTCCTTGATCCACCTTTACCGGAAGTAGCTAAGACTATTACCTCACTGCACAAAGATGGTATCAAGGTTAAGATACTTACAGGGGACAACGAGCACGTTACCAAGCATGTGTGCTCTAAAGTTGGTCTGAACGTTGAGCGCCTGATACATGGTGAGGAACTAGATCGTCTCACGCCTCCGGCTTTGGAGCACATAGCGGAAAAATACAATGTATTTGTACGGGTAACTCCTGCCCAGAAGCATCAGCTGATCCTTGCCTTGAAACGACGTGGTCATGTTGTTGGTTTTCTGGGTGACGGGATAAATGACTCTCCATCATTGCATGCAGCCGATGTAGGTATATCCGTGGCTAATGCCGTCGATGTGGCTAAGGATGCCGCCGAGATTATTCTTTTGCAACGCGATTTGCGTATTCTCCATCAAGGTGTCGTTGAAGGTAGAAAAGCTTGGGGCAACGTCATCAAATATTTGCTGATGGGGACAAGTTCTAATTTTGGCAACATGTTCAGTATGGCAGCAGCCTCACTGTTTTTACCCTTTCTGCCAATGCTGCCTATCCAAATTATTCTGAACAATTTTCTGTATGACTTAGCGCAAGTGACCATTCCATCGGATAACGTGGATCAAACTTACATTCGAAAGCCACATCGTTGGAATATTGGGAGTATTAAAAATTTCATGATTCGTATCGGTCCTATTAGTTCAGTCTTTGACTTCATTACATTTTTTGTTCTGCTGAAGTTCTTTCATGCGAACCAGGAATTGTTCCATACTGGCTGGTTTGTCGAGTCTCTTGCAACTCAGACTCTGGTGCTCTTTGTGATAAGAACCGCAGGTAATCCGTTTCGAAGCCGCCCAAGTAAACCTTTAAGTATAACAACACTGCTTGTCGTTGCCGTAGGCTTACTTCTGCCGTTCACAGCAGTGGCTAGACCTCTGGGTTTCACCGCATTGCCGTTGGAGTATTTGGTGTTTTTGGTAATTGCTACCGCGACATACCTGTTGGTGGTGCAATCAGTCAAGCGCCGAATTATGCGGGATATGTGAACTGGGACTTCTGCTGGTTCTTGCATCGTATTACAAGAGTTGCGGACGATGTTGATTTTCTATTTGTTCAAGCAGGTTAGTCAGGCGAGCGGCTAATTCTTTGTCGCACTCGTCTACTGTTTTTTGTTTGTTTTCTCTATAGCTTTGAAAATATTCGAGCAGGTCTAGCGGTTTTCCGACTTTGATAATGACCGATCTGGGTCCTTTATTGTAAGCGCGACCAAAGACCTCCAGCTCCAATAAATTGACAATTTCCGCTAGATCCTCAGGTGCCGAATTCTCGTCGGGCAATGTGCGATCGAGGCTGACAAAATTAAGGACATGGGCAATGTCCTTATTTGCTGTTCTAATAAACTCATGTTTGCTTACCGCTAAAGGCTGTGAAAGTTTCAAATGCCCATCACGTAACTGTGTAAGAGTTTTCTGAAGCAAGTGTACCCAGTGTAAGTGCGTTTCTGTTTCTGGTAGTTTCAAATTAAGTTTGGCTGCCAGATATTCTAAGATAGTAGTACGCACATTAATAATTCGATGTGCTAGCGAATCATTGCGACCGGACGGGCACGCATATTGTGCTTCCAGTCTAAGCAGTACAGACTCTGTCATCAGGGTGATTCTTTGCGGTAGTGTATTGGACGAATTTATTCTCAGCGACAGTTTTGTCTCGATTGTTCGCAGGGCTTGATTCAAAGCCTTGGTGATGTCCGTGCGATAGAAATATTTTATTGCTAGTGGCAACAAGAGTATCGATGGCGCTTCTCTATTGTGTTTTTTCATTTCCGCCAGAGCCGACATGGCAATCTGTACGGCTCCCGGTTCAAGGGTCATCACGTTATGGCTGTCGTGTGATACTTCACCTTCCGGAAAAATGACAAGTTTGTTTTTTCCTTCTTTCAGTATAGCCAGTGTTGTCCGAAAAGCATCGAAATCTGCGCTGCCACGCACTATCGGATAACAGCCCATCTGCTCTAGCAACAAAGCATTTAGGCCACGATGCCCGTAGAAGAGAACATGAGCCGCTAAATAATTAAATTCCTCATTGAGGATTTCGGACAAAGCAAAAATTATGTCGGCATCCACAGCGGAAGGATGATTAGGACACAAAATGACTCGCTTGTCCTTTAAGTTCTGAAGCTCGGACAATCCATTGTCAATGACCTTAATTTCAATTGGTCCAAACCTAAGCTGCATGGCTATAGGCCAAATTGTCTTGAGTAAAGACATTACTAGGAAGTTATGTTTTGGTCGCTGTGAATGAGTCATATAAACTGCTGTCTGATTGTACGTACACTTACTCTATAACATGAGGTACTCAATGCAAACTAATGAATAAGAAAGTCTTGCAGGGCTATTTTGAGCTTCTCTTGGGCGATTGAAGAAAGCCATACAGTATTTGGCATTAGGAATGTTCTAGTAAAAGTAATGGCCAAGTCTTGTGGCGACATGTGTAAGACAACATCAGCGTCTGTGCAATTGACTTCTGTGTGCGTTTCAATTGCCTTTAACCAGCATGAAGCAGTGTTTTTGTAAATGCCTGAGCAGATATGACGTTCGACAACTAGATTGAGGTAATTACAACTGGATTTCCAATCAAGCAAAAGAGCATCTTTCCCTCGACGTAGAATTAGCCCAGTTTGAAGATTAATTGAGACTTGGGTTACTGTTTTCATTGCCATCTTATTTTGTCAAAGCGATTTTGTTTGATGTATGTTTAGCAGATGTGTTAGTTGTATGTTAATAAATGACGCTTGCGACAAATCCTAAGCCTATTCCGAAAAGTTGCGTTGTGTCACATTATTAATCATTGCTTTTTGTCGAATAAGCAATAACGTCCGGAGGAACGAGGTAAATCAGCCTCAGGACTGATTAATAAAGGAAACTTTCCTTTCGATTGATGCGCGATGAACGACTTTGAAGCAAAATAGTCAAAGTTATTGGGGAGGAGCAATATATGCGTGCAATGGTAATGGACGAACTAGGCAAAGGGCTGGTGCTTAAGAATTTGCCTGTTCCACAACCAGCAGCCGGGCAGGTGCAAATTGCCGTTAAGGCTTGTGCTGTTTGCCGTACCGATCTTCATGTAGTTGATGGTGATCTGAAAAATCCAAAACTACCGATTATCCCAGGACACGAAATTGTCGGTGTAATAACGGAAGTCGGCAGCGGCGTGGAAAAATCGGCAATTGGAAAAAGGGTGGGAGTCCCTTGGTTGGGTAAAACTTGTGGGTACTGTCGGTTCTGTGTCAGTGGACAAGAGAATTTGTGTGACGATGCACGTTTTACCGGTTATCAAATCGATGGAGGCTATGCAGAGTTTACGGTGGCTGATACAAGTTCTGTCATTCTACTGCCGGATGAATTAGATGACGTGCAAATTGCACCATGGTTATGTGCGGGCCTTATAGGCTGGCGATCTCTGAAGATGGCAGGTGAAGGAGAAAATTTAGGACTCTATGGCTTTGGCGCTTCCGCACACATTGTCATACAAATAGCCAAGTATCAAAACAGACGCGTCTTTGTCTTTACCCGACCAGATGATCTCGCTGGACAGGCTTTTGCCATGAGAATGGGTGCTCATTGGGCCGGCTCATCATCCGAGCCACCTGCCCACGAGTTAGATGCAGCCATTATTTTTGCCCCAGTCGGCAGTCTCGTTGTCTCCGCACTTAAGGCGGTCAGAAAAGGTGGTACGGTAGTGACGGCCGGGATTCATATGAGTGATATTCCGCAGTTTCCTTATGAGATTTTATGGGGCGAGAGAGTTTTGCGCTCTGTGGCGAATTTAACGCATCGCGATGCGCAAGAGTTCATAGACTTGGCACCGAAAATTCCAATTGAAACAACAACCAAGATTTATTCCTTGGAAGACGCGAATGTTGCCCTAGATGATCTGAGAAATGGACGTCTAGAAGGCGCTGCAGTGCTTAAAATGAGTTAGGACTGTGGTGCTATGCCAAACTATGCTTTATCGTGAATTGGAACATTGAGCCTTCACCGGGAACGCTTTGGCACCAAATTCGTCCATTGTGTCTTTCAACAATTTTGCGACATAGGTAAAGTCCAAGTCCCGTACTTGCATAGTAGCGTCCACTGCCGGCAGCTTGCCAGAATCGTTGGAATAGTTTAGGTTGATCTTCTAGAGAAATACCTTTACCGGTGTCATTTACCCCAATGAGAGTTTCTTCTTCTGACTGCTCCATGAAAATAGTAATTGCTCCGCCCGATGAAGTGTATTTGAGTGCATTATCGAGTAGGTTTTGAACGACTCTTCGAATTTCTTCCTCATCGCAGCGCACTGGCTTAGAGCTTTCCGGCAAGACGACTGTCAGTTCAATCGACTGAGCTTGTGCAAGTGGTCTCAGCTCTGCGGCTAAATGATTTATCGTATACGACAAGTCTGCCGGTGCGATATTCAATTCCTTAGCGCCCGAATCGTAACGGTATACATCGAGTAATGTTAAAACTAGTTTGTACAGAGAGGAGTTGCTGTCGTGAATCGTCTGCAATATATGCGATTGCTCATCAGACACCGGTCCGAAGTCTCCATCCATCAACAGTTTTACCGCACGATTGGCTGCCAGGATTGGCGTTTTCAAATCGTGCGTCAATGTAGCAACAAAATCTTCGCGTTGTTGTTGTAGCATCATGCGATCACTGGCGTTGGTGAATTTTGCGACAAGCCCTATTGTTTTGCCGGAATTATCCTTGACCGGCCAAACAGCCCAGTCAAAGTGAATTGGCAGTGACTGTGTTGTTGAATTGAAGTTGAGCGGATCTGCCATTGTCTCAAAAGCTTGTCCTGTCGAAAGAACCTGCTCAAAAATGTTGCGGGGAAGACTAGGGGCAAACTGAGACAAATGTTGTCCTACAATATTTTTTCCATCCTTGATGCCGGACATTTCAAGAAATTTTTGATTTGACTCCAGGCATATTAAATCCTCTGCTAATCGCACAATACCGATTGGGGCATTCTCCAAAATACTTTTTGTCACCTTCTTTTCAGTATGTAAGTCGTTCAAGGTGCTCATGTGCGCTCGTATTGCTGTTTCTTTAGCCTGAATATACGTTTCAATGGCAATGCCCATATCAAAAAAAACGATTTTTCTAAAAGCCGAAAGCAATAATCGGATTTTGTTCGGATTATCGGACAGATGCTCAAACACGACATTTGACAGCCCCTGCATGATGCGGTTGTAGGCTCCCAAATACCACTTCGGATCCAAGTCAATACGATAGTGAGTCGTGCCTACTCGGAAGCGGTCCTTGACGTAATCCTCGTCGTAATTTCCTTTTGTCAGTCTTTCAAAATAGCTGTATTGAGCTGATTTTGCTCGGTTCAATATTTCTTTGTCCGGAAAAAAACTTGCGGTTTCTGAAAAAGAAAGAAAGTGCCGGTACATGTCGTCAATAAGTTCTTTGATGTGTCCTGAGACAAATTGGTCCAATTCCGCGAGCATTTCTTCGTCTTGGGAACTAAACTCAAGCCAGCGTTTTCGCAGATCTATTTCTTCTTTGGACAGAGTATTGTTGCAGTCGTCATTAGGTGTTTCAGTCATTGTTGTTTCCGGACTTGCAGGTGGTTAAGTGCATAGTGCATGGTATTTGTCATTTGTACCAAAGCATATCTATAATAAACAAAATTGTGTAATAACCGACAGGATTAGGGACACTCGTGGCTGACAAAGAATGTGCGCAAAAAATCAAAATTCTGTTGGTTGAGGATCATCAGCTCACTCGAATTGGAATTAAGACAGTACTGGGGCGTACAGAGGATTTGACGGTCGTAGCCGAAGCGGCTAACGGAGAAGAAGCGGTCGCGGCCTACCAATCAGCTAAGCCGGATGTCGTGCTCATGGATGTCGGTATGCCAATCATGGATGGCATTCAAGCCTCGAAAACAATCTTGGAAAGTAATTCCGCTGCCAAGATAATAATGCTCACTTCTCATGATAACGAGCAAGATATCGCTGCTTCACTTGCCGCCGGTGCCGGTGGTTATTGCCTGAAGGATGTAGAACCGGATCGCCTATATGCAGCTATTCGAAGTGTTTTTGCCGGAGACATTTGGCTGGATGCCGCTATTGCAGCCAAAGTGCTCAAGCAGCAGACCTCTCGTGCGAAGACGCAGGAGAGCCAATGGGAATTTACTAAGAATGAAGCGCCCTCTACTGCAGTAGAACCTCGTCCAGCGCCAGGGCCCTCTTTGCCCGAGCCGCTTTCGCCAAGGGAGCTAGAAGTATTGAACCTTATTGTCGAAGGTCTATCTAACCAAGACATTGCCGATCGGCTGATAATTTCGTTGCCCACGGCAAAGACCCATGTGCGCAATATTTTAAATAAACTGGCAGTCGACGATCGCACCCAGGCAGCGGTCCAAGCAATGCGACGCGGATTGGTTTAATTAATTCAGTAGGGATACGCGACTCAGCATTTCGGCCGAGGTTGGTGCGGCGAGCCTGTGTCATGCTTATTGCGTAAACATACAGGAAAGTTGAGGAACCGATGAAAGTTTTGATTGCTGTCGATGACGAAGCTTTTGGCGCTGCCATTGCCGACTACGTGATAAATCATCAATGGCCGCCACGTACCGAATTCAAGGTCGTAAATGTTCTAGAACCGATATTGCTTGATGACAGTCGTGAGATAACTTTTCTTCCTCTTTTGGAGTCTGATGTTAAACTGATTAGGCGTCAAGCAAAAGCCCTTGTTAGGCATACTGCCTTAAGAATGCGTACAGCCCTCAAAACGACCCATATTGAGGAGGTTGTTTTGGAAGGGCATCCCAAGGAAGAAATATTGAAATTAGCCAAAGAATGGCCTGCCGACATGATCTTTGTCGGCTCTCATGGTCGCCGTGGCGTAAGCCAATTTATTTTGGGCAGCGTGTCCACATCAATTCTACAAAATGCATTGTGCACTGTTACAGTTGTGCGCTTGCCGAAAATAAAAGCCAAGAAAGTAAAAGTTGCAAAAACGCGCGAGGAAATGTTGATATGAAAGTTATAGTGGCAATTGATGATTCACCTTATTCGAAGCATGTAGTTGATACAGTAGTTAGACGTCACTGGCTTCCCGATACGCAGTTCAAGGTATTGACCGTTATAGAATCCCTGTATATCGGGGATGAAGACGATGTTTTAAAAGAACAGCTAATAAATTTGCGTGCTCGCCGACATGAGCATATGACCGAACTATGCGCACAAATCAGGGATCGGCTTGAAGAGCATATTCCGACTGCAAAAGCCCATTTTGAAGTTAGAGAAGGTGATCCAAAAGTAGAAATTATCGAGGCTGCAATAGATTGGTCGGCGGATCAAATTTTAGTTGGAGCACATGGACGTAATATTTGTCCTCACTTCCTACTGGGTAGTGTTTCTCGAACAATTGCAGCGCATGCACCTTGCTCCGTGGAAATTGTGCGAGCCAAAACAGGGGCTGGAACTAAGTCTTGCAAATCGAGTCATGAACACTCATCTAAAGTAAGAAAGTAAGTGTTTGTCTAGTTGTTGTCCGTCTTGCGAACAACGGTGACCGTGCATTTTGCATTGCTAACTATTGCATTAGACACACTTCCTAACAGGAACAATCCCAGCCCGGATCGCCCGTGTGAACCCACAATTATTTGATCGGCTCCCCAGCCTCGCGCTACGTTTAGGATGCGTTCGGCCGCATGACCATTTAGGATTTCCTGTTCTACTATTACGTCCTTGAGGCTCTTTTCGATAGTTTCTAAAACCTTCTGGCTGATTTGCCTGCCCATCTGATAGCGGTTCTCGAGGAAGTCATCCATCATTTGTGATGAATGCATTTCTGATTCCAGTGGCCAGTCAATTACATGCAAAATACGAAATTCAGTCTTGGCAGGCCAGCCCTGACAAATTACGAAATTTGCAATTTCATCTGCAAATATGGCGTCATCTACTGCAATTAATACTTTCATTTTTTTCTTTCCGGCAACCATCATCAAAGCAATTGTATCGCAAGTATAGTAACCAATAATCAGCCGAAGGACGGAGGCTCACACTGTCAAGAAATGCGATTATGGACTTATAGGTGGAAATATCTAAAGGAAACGGCGGAAGGTGACCAGCATGTACAAAACCGTCAAAGATTTGGAAGGACTAAAGACGCCATTAATGGTATGCGCCGCCGGCACTTGTCTGAATGGAGACCTATATTTGCCTAAAGGAGCCGATAAATTAGTTGTCTTCGCACACGGCAGCGGCTCAAGCAGGCATAGTCCACGCAATCAATATGTCAGTTCCATCTTAAATGAGGCAGGCATCGGCACTTTTCTTTTTGATCTTCTCACCCCTGAGGAGGAACGTATTGACTTGCACACCAGACATTTGCGATTTGACATTGATTTGCTCGGCTTACGAATGGTGGAAACTACTAATTGGCTTCTGCATGAAGCTTCTCTGTCTCATTTGAAGATAGGTTATTTTGGCGCAAGCACCGGTGCTGCGGCTGCTCTTTTGGCTGCTGCTTATCTGTCAGACGTTGTCTACGCGGTCGTATCAAGAGGCGGACGCCCTGATTTAGCTGGTAATGCACTGTCTCTGGTAAATGCGCCTACGTTGTTGATAGTGGGTGGATTGGACGAAGAAGTAATTAAGCTCAATAAGCAGGCTTTCACTAAGCTCAGCTGCGAAAAGGAATTAGCAATTGTTCCTGGAGCTACCCATTTATTTGAAGAGCCGGGCACTTTAGAAAGAGCAGCGGCATTAGCTAGTAATTGGTTCAGCTCGAAATAGTCCAAAGGAGATATGAACATGGCAAGAATCTTGATTGGCTTAGAAGATAAGATGTTGGCTGCAAGCATTGAGGAATACTTTTCAAAGCACAGCTACCCTGCCGGTACAGAGGTTAAGCTCTTGCACGCCATCGAGGCTGAAGAAGCAGTTTACGCTTGGCCAAGTGATCAGTATAGGAAAGATGCCGAAGAGCTTGTTTCTGGTATGACGAAGCGCTTGAAGCAAAGATTCCCTGAATTCGATGTGGCAGGCGAAATCGTTGAAGGTTATGCCAAAGAAAAAATTGTTGAAAGTGCTAAGGCATGGAGTGCTGATCTAATTGTTGTAGGCTCGCATGGCAAGCAAGGCTTAAATAAGTTCATTTTAGGCAGCGTCTCCATGGAGGTATTGTCACATGCCCCTTGTTCGATAGTCGTTCTGCGCTATCCTGTCTCAAACACTTCTGGCAAAGCAGAGAGACAAGACAAGGCTACAGCGCCCACAAATTAAATCAACGAGCCCTTTGGGAGGCTCGTTGACATGCGGCATACGGAAAACAGAAAACCTTAGAATTGCTATATTTCTATTGTGGCTTTGAAGAGGCAAAAATACATTGTCCCTAGGAATGATTTGGCGACTCATCCTTTTGGTTGATAAGCTTTAGAAGGACAAAGAAAGTAATTATACTTGTTTGTAATGGACACTCACCATGTGGGTGGCGCAGGTGTTACATGGATCGTAAGCTCGAACCAGCGTTTCAAGATTAGACTGGATATTTGCCTCATCGCCTGAAATAGAAGAATTAACTACTTCGCGTATATCCGCTTCAATGCGGTGGCTATTTTGAGCAGACGGGGTAATCATATCCGCCTTTTGAATTTTACCGGCTTCGTCGATTTCATAATAGTGGTATAAAGTGCCGCGTGGACATTCGACGGCGCCGACTGCTTTTCCGGCTTTGCCCTCAGTACGTCTGATATGACAGTCGCGACCTAATTCGCTTGGCTCAGTCAATAACTTTTCAATGATGTTTTTAGAGCGCTCAATCGCTTCGACAATTTCAATTGCCTGGGCAAGGTTATTCCAAATAGTATTAGTATCACCTTTTGATAATGGAGAAGATTCGTAAAATTGTTTTGCTGCAGGTGTCAAACGCTTGCTGAAATGATGCAGCCGTGACATGGCTCCGACCATTATGGGTTGTCCTTTGCTTGTTGAGCGTTTGGCGTGACTATAAGGAACACTAACTTCAGTGAGGTATTCTTGGTAATTTTGAATAGAGTCTTGCCAGCCGGCAGATGAGATTATCGTACTGCCAAAAAATCCATAACCACTTGCCTCAGGTAGCAAGGCAAGGTAATTGGGTGTTGCTGATGCTTTTGTCTTGGGGATAAATCCGCTGAGTAATTCACAAGTATTGAAAGCATTAGCTTCATTTTGTTTGAGTTCAATAAGCAACTGCGACAGAGCCTCTGCAGTTGGAATGGAGGACAATCCGCCCACATGTAAATTTATTGGATGGAATGGTCTGCCGCCAATTGTTGTTTGAATAGCTGCTCCTAGTTTTCGCAGCTGCGTCCAGGCGGTAAATTCTTTTACGTGGTTGCCGGCGAAATCAAGCAAATCCACAGCACCAATGAAATCAGGCAAGGCTAGAGCATAAATATGCGTAGCATGGGATTCGATTATCATGCCTAAGTGCATTAGTTCTCTCAACAAATGCGTCTGTTCAGACACTTGAATATTGAGAATGTTCTCGATAGCAAATGCTGCTGCGACAACATGCCCTGTTGAGCAAATGGCACAAACTCGCGATGTTATATGAGGAATCTCCTCATAATGATGGTTAACTACAAGTTGTTCAAAAAAACGAGTACCTTCAAAAACATCCAGGGCGACATCTATTACCTGATTGTCTTGAATATTTACCTTTACCGCCGAATGTCCTTCCACTCGGCAAATTTCCGGAATTTCAATTATCTTCTCTTCATCAGTCATTCTGACTTCCTATTTTGAAAATTGGAGCTACGTGAAAATAATTCTTTAGGCGCACCAAAGGCGCTAAGTCTTCCCAGTACCTCATCCATTGCATAGCCTTTTTCTTCTAAAATGACGGACATTGCCTCCATCTGCGGATCTTCTGAAGGGCCCCAGCAACCATAGCAGGCAGCTCCAAATGTTGGACACAGCGCGCCACAGCCGCCGGCTGTAACAGGACCCAGACAGGGCAAATCCTTCTCTATTAACACACAGCCGTTTTCGCGCAACTTGCACTCAAGGCAAACCGGTTTTTTAGTGATGTACGGTAGGTGATCTTTTAATAGGCTGGCCGTAACCGATAAGAATTGAGTGGCATTTATTGGACAACCGGATAGTTTTACATCTACGGGAACATACTTGTCAATTGCTGTCGCCGGTAAAGCATCAAAATTTATATCTTGTCCATAAGCTGCTTTTAGCATTTCTTGTGGAGAAGTCTTGGCACAACCGGCTTGCACGCATCCCCAAACTGCGCAATTGCCTACTGCCACCAACCAGCGGCAGTTGTTTCGAATTTGTTGCAACTTTTCCAGATCGTGCGTCTGACTCACTGAGCCTTCCACAAAGGCGATGTCTACTGGACGCATTTCGTTTTTGCTTTGCGCGAAAGGAAAACTTACAACCTGGACATATGGCAAAAGTTTGTCGAGATTTTCCAGTATGACTAATAGTTCGCCGGCACAGCCTGTCAAACTGTGTACGGCAATCATCGGCAATGGTGTCTTTTCGTGTCTCATTTTACGAACATTCAATTACTTCCGGTAGAAATTCCAAATCACTGAGTCTGAAAACAGGACCTTTTCGGCACGTAAACTGACCACCGACAAAGCAATGTCCGCACTTACCAACACCGCATTTCATGTGTCTTTCAAGTGACAACCAAATGCTTTGATGTGTCAGTCCTTTTTCTTCCAACTCTTTAATTACATATTTATACATGACCGGTGGCCCGCATATTGCTGCTTGAAAGTTGTCGTCAATGGGTGCCAATCGGAGCATGTCCGTCACGCGCCCTAATTGCAGGGAGACTGGCGGCAGAGCCGGTCCTTCAATTTCTTCTGCAGCTATATAAACTTCGATATCTCGTCTGCGCATAAGAATCTTAAACTCCGCTCGAAAGAGCAGATCAATTGAATGACGCATGCCGTAAATAATTATTAGTTTTCCAAAGTCGTCTCGATTGTCCAAAATATATTGCCAAAGCGACCGTATAGGGGCCACTCCCAGTCCGCCGGCAATTAAGACTAGATCTTTGCCTTTATATTCATCTAAGGGAAACCCTTCCCCGTATGGACCCCGCAGTCCAATCCAGTCTCCTTCCTGCTTTTGAAAAAGAGCAGTAGTGACACGGCCTACTTGACGGATGCACAGCTCCATCATGCCGTCTACACTTCCTGAACATACTGAAATTGGACACTCACCAACTCCAGGCACCCAAAGTTCAATGAACTGTCCCGGACGGCAGTTACGCATCGAAGCATCAGACAATTGCAGTTGAAACAAGTAATTATCCGGAGCTAGTGGGATCATCGAGCGGATAGTTGCTTTTGTCGGTAAAAAAGGGCTACTTATCATTTGCTGGTCCCTTCTTTGGCTCTTCTTCCACTTTTGCCTGCAAGCGCAAAACAGTGCCGACGATATCGTCGATACCTGAAGGGCAGGATACTGTACAGCGACCGCAACCAACACAAGTCGGCATGCCATGCGGATCTTCAAATCCGTGCAGTTTGTGACGATACCAGAATTTTAAGCGATCAACAGGACCCGGACGGAAATTGAAATCCCCTGCAACCTTGGCAAAACCAGTAAATTGGCACGCATCCCATTCGCGAATACGCTCACCGCCGTCTTCGTGAAGACTGGCGACGTCAATAACGTCGAAGCAATAGCAAGTCGGACAAACAGGTACACAATTGCCGCAACTCAAACAGCGATTACCTAACTCTTCCCAGACGGGATTGTCCCATTCCATGTCCATGGTGGCACGTAAATTATCGGAAGCAAATCCGATCTGAAAAGCTTCTGAACGTTTTAGCCAGAAGTCTTTGTATTTTTCCCGATGCTCTTCTGTAATAGGTTTAAGAAGCAATTGATCATTTTCAAACAATGCATAGGCTCTAGGCGTTTTAATTTCAATAAAGTATTCTTCGCCAATGTCCGTCAAAAATATGTCATACGCCGAGCTGTCAGGTGTATCAGTACCCATGGACTTGCAGAAGCAGTGTTTATCCGGCATGCAAGACAGTCCGACAACAATTGTTGCCTCGCGTCTCAACAAGTAATGATTGTCTTGGGGTTCAGCCGAAAAAATGGTGTCCATAATGCCAAGTCCGGCAAGATCACAGGGATGAACACCGAATAAAACTTGCTTTTGAATTTCCGGTTGATGATCCTTAACTTCATTGCCTTGCCAGCTGACCAGAGTTTCGCGTCCAGGATAAAAGAATTTTTTAGGTGGCAGGATTGTTCTAAGTGCCTCAAAAGCGATTTCTTTGGGCTCTTTGACTGCACGAAATGCGAAGGATTGATCTGTCACCCTAACCGGTGCTTGCACAGTACCGAATGATTCAAGAGCCTTGAAAAAATCAAGGAATTTGTCTTTGGAAAAACAATAAAATCGTTCCATCAAAAAATCAAGCCCGGCGGGCCGCCTCCTCTAATCGGGTAATCAGCGCAGTTGACTCACTTGCTTCTGCTTCACTAATTAAGGCAATTACAGCATTACCATAAACCAAAGCAAAGTCGCCTACAGATGCTTGGGGTACTGCCAATAATACTTCTCGTTCCATGCCCTTTTGTTCGACCGTTGCTATTTGACCGATGATTGAGACAATTTTAGCGGGCATGGTGATGCACATGATTAAAGCCCAATTTGTAGGTGAGACATCTTCTTGCTTGCTTTTTCAACTATCCAGTCACGCCACTGTAACAAACCGTCGCCGGAAATAGTTGATACAACGAAAAATTCAACTGCCGGATTGAGATTACTTATTGCTTCCTTGGCTTTTTCAAGTGAGAACTTACAAAATGGCAATAAATCAGACTTGGTGAAAATGACCGCATCGCAGTTGTGGAAAATAACCGGATACTTAATTGGTTTGTCATCGCCTTCAGTTATTGAGAGAAGCACGATTCGCAAGTGTTCTCCTAATGGAAATTCAGCTGGACAAACTAGATTGCCGACGTTTTCTAAAAATAAAATCTTGCAATCAGGCAATTTAGTCGTATGCAAAAGTTGCGCTACCATTTGGGCATCTAAATGGCAGGCTCTTCCAGTCGAAATCTGATAGGCGGGTATATTGTCTTCACGCAAACGTTCTACATCCAGCTCGCCGACCATATCTCCTTCAATGACCGCTATGGGGCAGTCAATCGGCATCAGCTTGGCCGTGGATTTGATCAGTGAAGTTTTGCCCGCACCGGGAGCGCTCATCAAGTTGACAGCCAATAAACCCAATTCGTCGAAGTGCTCTTGATTATGAGAAGCCAACTGTTCGTTGTCTTCCAAGAGTCTTTCCAGTATGTGTAATTCGGTTGGTCCGTGCATATATCTCCTAGAAAATTCTATTACTTGTTTTGAGAAACGACAATTTTTGTTATGTGTAATTCTTCCCCGGATACCAACGTGCCTATCGCGCTGCCGCAATTAGGACAGCGATAGGCATTGTCAGCAGATGCTTTGTACTCGTGACGACCATCCTTGCAAAGAGCCCTTGTCTCAATTAATTCTAGATTTAGAGTACATGCTATACAGGTTGGATATTCTTTTTTGAGACTGTCAAAAGCAAAAGATAGGCTTTCAGGATCGACGTTGCGAAATTCGCCAACACGAACCTGAACTGATGTTGCATTTGAGGTGCTACGCAAGTTACCTAGACGATCAGTAATACGATCCAATATGGCTTTGGCTATTGCGGTTTCATGCATGGCTGTTACTTGTGCTCAAAATATCTAGAGCCTCTTTTAGCTGTTGGGTAATTAAGGGTAGTTTCTTCTGTAATACCGGCGTCAAGCCCTCGGTCCAGTCTGTATTATTTGCTTCAACTCCAAAGAAATAAAGTTTTTCCGGCAATTGGCTTTGCCATTGTGCTAGTTGCAATTCGTCAAGTAGTGACAATGTGTGGCAGGAATTAAGCCTTAATGTCTGTCTATGTTTGATTGCCGCATTCAAGTCGATGAGTGTGACATTGCCGGGGTTCCCTTGATTGAGTGTCGAATCAACAATAATTGCCAGGTTATGACCTTTCAGGCAGTCAATGAGGTGGTTGCTGTAGCAATCTAAATCAAAACGGCAAAATGGGTAAGTAATTTCTTCGCAAAGCCTATCTAGAACGGCGAAGCCTATACCGTCGTCCTGTCGAAGCACATTGCCTATACTGATAATTGCAACTCCTGCGCAATCTTGTTGTTGTTTCCGGCAGTTGCTCTTATTTAGTTGCATTGATTTTTGCATGTAAATAGCCTAAAGCACTAAAGTTGCCAGTTCAATCATTTCATACAGACAATCGGCAAGTATCATCCTATCGGTTGAATTTATTGAACAGTCCATTCCCGTATTTCGATAATGCATATTAAGAATCAATGATATCTTAACGAAATAAGCTTGTTTCAGGCATTTAGGCTGAAACATTCATGCCTTCTTGCGCTTCTTATATATCAGAGGTAGTGAAGGAGGAAAATGTAATGACTGGTTTCAAATCAAAGCTCGCGTTTGTAGCTGTAACAATAGGTATGACCATTGTTGCCGGCTTGCCTGCGTTAGCTGATGACTGGCGCCATTATTACCGCCATGGCCGTAGCTTCGGCTATAGATACGGTAATCCATATTACGGCGCCGCCTATCCATACCCTTACAATCCGTATTACGTTAGCCCGTATGCTAGCCCATATCCTGGTTACGTACTTGACCCGTATCCGTACCGATATCGTCGGGATGGAGTTGATACGGCAGTACGCATTTTAAGAAGTATTGGACTCTAGAGCCTGAACAGAATTATTTCTGTATCTGACCAGCACTCTGATTAAGCGCAGAAGGAGTGCGGGTTCGCTCTTCTATTATTGTTACTAATCGTTGCTTTTGTTCTGCTGTAAGTACATTGCGAATTGCCAAAAGCAATTTGACGCGTTCGGTGGCTTTCTCTGCTTGCACTTTGTTCATTTCATCTTGCTTGGCGAGCACTGTCGCTTCGTCTGGAGCCGGCTGCAACGAAAGTTCAAATACCTCACCCATCAGGTTTTTGACGCGCTCATCGCGCACGCGGGAAGCGTCTTCGAACTCTTTGCTTAGTTGCCTGATCTTCGCTTCTTGTTCGGCGTTGATGCCCACTTCTTTGTAGACAGCCAACGGATCTCTTTGGGGCTGTCCACCTTCAAAAGTTGTCTGAGCTGACACCATGGACGGTGCAGCGAGCAAAGCTAGTAAAACAGGCAATATTAAACGCGAGCGGGTCATGTTAGTCCTCCAGGCGGCAGGCTCTAATTCACTATAACCTCTTTATTACTTTATTCAATGCCAATGTGAATAAATGGGGCCCAGGCATGTGGCGCAAGACCTTCTTTGAGCCCTTTTATTTGTGCTTCTTGCAGGGCTTTGGCAACAGAGACTACGCCTCCCTGCCAAGCTTGATAGAAGCCCTGCATTAACTTAGCGGTTGACTCATCGGCTACTTCCCAGAGGCTCAAAATTAGATTTGGCATGCCTGCGTACATTAACGCTCTCGTTAAGCCAATAATTTCACCTCCGGAAGTGACTTGATTCAGTCCGGTCTGACAAGCAGACAAGACCATGAGCTTCCCGTTTTTGGTTCTCAAAGCTCCGCTGTTTAATATGGACGCTGCTGTTAAGACATGCCCGTCAGACATAACAAGCCCTGAGGCTAACGGTTGGTCGGGATGAAAAACAGCGTGACCGGCAAAGTGCACAACTTCATGTTGATTGAAAAGCCTTGGTAATAGCTTGCCGACTTCTTTGTCGGAAATAACAGTTGTTTGTTCCTCTTTCGTAATGGAAAGAACATTCTTAGCTTCTTGCTTTGCATGAGTGAGGTCATTGAATCCAGCCGCCGATCGCAAGTCCGAATAAGGAACAAGTACCGAATTGCGTGTGGCGGAATAGTCACTAACGGTTGAGAGCAAATACCGCAAATTGTCCTTGTCGATTGTTCTATTTTTCAAAATTGGAATGAGACTGGTACTCGGCAAATGGCTAATTGTCCATTTCTCCACCAGATAACCGCAGCCATCATGCAGTGCTGCAAACGGTACATGATAAAGCGACTCGTGAGGGATAATAATCAAAGAACTGATATTTTCTGGGATGTCTTTAGCAAGAGGTGCAAGAAGCTTTTCATAAAGACGTTTCGATAACGTGTCCGGTACCTGCCAACCTTCGGTCGAGACCATCTCGAGAAATGTCTTCAAGTCCTTATTGAGCGATTGTAGTTCGTTGGGATCTCTTAATATGGAATAGGTTGGTTCAGAAGCATTCTTCCAGATGGCCATTGCCAGCAGATATTTTTCCGTGACGAAATATTCAATTATCGCAACGTCGCTGGCAAGAAGATTTCCTTGCCATAGTGTTTGCATTTCAGAAAAGGAAAGCGCATCGACCGAGACCATATTGGCATAGTTGGGATGACGACTCTTTAACTGCTCAATAGTCTGGCGCCATTGCGTATAGAGCTTATTCATATCTGGGCCGGAGCTGCCGCCTCCGCGCGATTCATTGCCGGTGCCGTCGCCGAATACTCTTTCAAGATGACGAATTTGCTCACGCAAATCTTTTTCTTCAGCAATCAATTTGGCAAGGCTTTCATCAATGGTATTGGATAAATCTGAAATATCTATTGGGGAATTGCCTAAAAGATCCAGCATTGCCCGTGATTTTGAGCGGCTGATGTATTCTAATGCTTCGACTCGTTTGCCGTCTTTCAGACACAATTCAATCATGTCTTTATACAAATCATGACCGCGAGTGGAGAAACTTGTTTTCAAAAAATCTGATCGTAGACTGCTTCGCTGCGCATCGAATTGATCGATAGCTTGCGAGAATAGATCAAAGGCGGCATTGTTATTGCCCAGTCTAAATTGTGCCCTAGCCAGATTGCCCAAATAGACTCTTTCAAATGGACTCCAGCCTATGCTTTGGCTCAACTCCAGAGCTTGCTTGTAGAATTGCGAAGCAGTATCAGCTTCGCCTTTGATCATGTAACAATCACCTATCGTGTCTAGATGTGCCGCTTCCAGAGTCTTGTCGCCACTAGTTTGAGCAAAATTTAGAGCTTGCTTGCAAGCGTCGATTGCCGCGTCTGGATCTCCGAGCTTAGCTTTCGTCGAAGCGATATTGCCTTGCCAAATCGCTTGCAGCCTTTCATCACCAGCTTCCACCGACATAGCCAATGCCTGCTGGTAATTTTTGTCAGCCTCGCTCAAATGATTCTGTTCGTAATGTAAATTGCCGGTGCTGCCCAAACAAATAGACTGCGAGACTATGTCACCTTCTTGCTTCGCTCCTTCTAATACTTCAACGAAGCAGGCCAGCGCCTCGTCATATTGACCAAGCTCCGCAAGACTCTGCCCAAGACTGCCGGTCCAAGCTATTTTATTTGGGCTTTCCATTCCGTTATCCAGCGCATTCCGGAAACATTGTGCGGCCTTCTCATATTGCCCGTCTGCCAAATAGACCAATCCTAACTTACCGAAACAAAATTCCACAGCTTGCTTATCGGATGTATCTAACGAATCCGACAATGCGCTTAAGAGATGCTCGATTGCCTGTCTCATGTGCCCTTCAGCTTGGTCCAAATCCGAAAGATGAACCAGTGCCTGAACGGCCAGCCGACGCTCGCCGGCCGAACGCGCAAGTCCCAGACACTCTTCCAATTTCTCTCGGGTCATATCCATTAATGATATTTATCCACGGTAGGCGCCGTTTTGGACAACTTTGCACATTTAACCTTGTAAGACACCAGGGAAATCCCTAGAAATTCCTCAGGGCTAAGCGTCTACTTGTCCCCACTGGGGGCCGATAAAGTAATAAAGACGTCCTCCGTGTGTGACCCAAACCAAGAAGCACAGCCCGCAACTGTGCTTTTTTGGTGTTCATTAGTGGATTCCCCAGTGCCCAAAAGCCTTAATGTGCCTACGATCTGTGTACCTATCGTGGGTAGCTATGCGTCACATCGATAATCTGGAAAATGAATCGCCGGCTGACTGTCAGGAAGCCGTAACTCAGGTTGACTTAAGTGGCGATGCTTGGCGCGCTCCAAGCGGGACTAGGACCCAGAAGCGTCGTAATCATGCAATTCATCGAAAGTTTCCAGAGTACTTCAAGCGCAGTAGCCTAGACGGCGACTTCGTTGATGCTCCAATAACTTCAATCAAGGCGGGCGACCAGGAATACATCGTCTTCGGTAGTCCAGGCTGTTCAATTCACGGTCATTATGATCGTGATGACGGTATGGGTACGGTTGATAGTTTAGCTAAGACCGCAATAGATGGCGGCGTTAGGCTTGGGTCCTATACACCCCACAATCACAAAGAAAGTCGCAATGGAGTGCCACCCGACGATCCGCGTTATGAAGACGAGAAAGGAAAGCCGAATATTGTTGATGATCCTCAGGCTTTCAAGCAACTTAGAGAAGATACCGCACGCGTTACACGCGAGAGCAACGGTAAGTTTATAGCGCTCTATGGCCAGGAATTAGGCACTATTTCCAAAACCAACCATGTAGTGTTGCTCAACACCCCAACTTTATTTATAGCCGATTTAGATGGCAATCAGCACGAATATCCTGTAACCAGATTTATGGGTCATGACTCTGCGCGCCCAACATCGCCTGATGGTGAACAGCAGGTCTTTCACTACAAAGTAACTGATGGTCTTGCACTAATTGAAGAACTTCGCCGTCTGAAGGCATTTAAAAGAGCGGGACTAGCCCATCCTGACACGCGCTCTCAGCCGGTAAATGGTTTTCCGAAAGGAGTTAACCCCAATCATTACTTTATGAACTGCTATCCCAACCAATATGAATGGGCAAAGAACTATGGAGAAATTTACACCTTTCAGGGTGTTATTCAGGGACAAGGTCTGACAAGGGGGCCGGTTGAGCATATGAGCCCAGGTAGTCTCAAGCTGGACCCTGCTTTTGGTTATATAGATACGGGAATCAAATTGGGCTTCGTATTTGAGCGTGACCAGCATTACGGAGACATGGGCGGTCGTCCGGCCGGCATGGGATTGTTGGTGCATAAAGAAGACCAAGAAGAAGTAATGGAGTGTCTGGCACAGAGGCGGACTTTTACTTCAACTGATTACAAAAATCTCCAAGCAGTGACAATTGCAAACGATAAGTACGTGATGGGTAGTGTTATTAATCCGGCTGACATAGACAAATTGCGTTTCAAAGTTTTAATTGGTGGCAGATTGGATCGCAAGGCAACGTATAACGTTAAACTCTGGGCTGATACAACTGTTGGTGATTTGAAAACAGCCAGTGTCGTGGAAGAAAAATCAGTGACTGGCGATGAGCTTCTGAATAATAACCAGGAAGTATTATTCGATGACGTTAAATACAAGCGGGAAAATGCCAACGCATTTGTAATGCAAATAGAACGCGCCTATCCTGGGCAAAACGGACAGAAGCAGGTTGATACAGCCGCTGCGACTACTACCATATGGGTGCAGCCGGAAGGTTGGCTACCGAGTCCGGCAAAAGGCATTGAAATTAATCGACACAATTAGCTTGTCCTTGTTTTGCCTTTCCAACCCAAGGGCATGAGGTGTCTGGGTCTTAGGCTGGCATTGGCAAAAAGGTAAGGCAAGCTATGAACAGGGCTAAAAAGTCTGTTGCTTTAGCATTGGGTCTGTCATTGGTCGTCACGATGACATGCAGTACGTTCACGACAGCGCAAGATACTGCTCCTGAGCAAGCATCCGCTACTGTAAAAGCAGCTGATGGTTTGGAAAGTGTGGAGTTCGATACACTGTCGGGCACAGTGACTGTCGACTTGCCGGATGATATGTCCGCGACTGATACCATTTCTGGCTCTGTTATTGCCGAACCTAAAGGTGAAACCAAAGAGGAGCTCCACGAAAACGAAGACAACTTGCAGGGATATGTGGTGGAAATCGAAGAGACTCAGGAAGTGCAAGAGCCGGAAGAGTCAAAAGAAGAACACAAAGAGACTCCAAAAATCTCTGAACCATCAAAACCAAAATGCGCCGAGCCGACAATTGCAATGGCTCCGCCGGAAATAAGCACGGTCCCCCATCGCCGTAATGCTTTTAGCTGTTACATCCCGAAAAGCCATAAGAAGATAAACGTCTGTATCAAAGATAAGAATGGGCACGTTGTAGCGCGTAAGCCGCTTTCATGTAGCCCAACGCCTCCACCGAAACCGACCAAGTGCGTCATTCCGCCTGCTGGTACTTGTGGCGCTCCTTTAAAAATTGTCGGTCCATGTGACGGACGCAGTCTTACTTCTAAGGTGACTTGCAATGGGAAGAGGTGTGACACGCTTGCTGAATCGCCGCGTAAACAAATTTGCAAGATGCCGAAAGACTGTCCGGGCAAGTGCACGATTTCAGTGACCGAAGGAGGGCGCACGACGACAGCTGTGTGCATGTTGGCGCCGGCAAAGACTCAAGTGGCGAGAACATTACCATCGAAACCAAAGCCGGCTCCTCAACCAGCGGCAGCTCCTGCTAAAAAATATTTCCGCTGCACAGGACCAACCGTACAAGGCGGTGGTTCGTACAAAGAAAACACTATGGAAATTCGCCCAGACAATGTAATGTGGTTCGGACATAGTGTAAGAGACAAGCCAGGCAGTCCGCTGCGCAATAGCACATTTACTTTCACGCCATTGCCTGAATATGTTTCACCTGGAGATAGGATAACCATCAATTGCAATCTCACAGGCAGTGAGTTGTTCTGGGGCTCTGCGAACTTCTACGCTCCAAATTGTCCCTGGTTCAAGCTATTGCACAGTCCGACGGAGGGGATGTTCGATGAGCGGCACAGTTCGGGGACTTTGGCATATGAGGTCGTCGACTTGGACAAGATAATGGATGACTACAGGCGTCAAAATCCACAAGACGCGGCCAAATACCCGGACCCAAGTACCTATCCGATGGTCATTGAATTATTGCTGACAGGACCCCACCACCCCCAAGCGACCATGCGCTGGACGTTTGCGCCGTCTGCGCCGCCAAAAGAACGCTAGATTAAAACTGCTTGACAAGCATTAAATCGCGTCGTATTCTCTTCCTGCCTGATGGAAGAGGCATTTACTACGGGAACTCACTTGCATATTTATTTCGAGCGACTATCTAAGTCGTTGGCTTTGACTTGCACTCCATCCATTCAGGGCGAAAGCACAGGGGATCTACTGGAGACGGATTTATGACTCAACAGACTTTTGAAGAAATGGGGCAGTATGCCCAAGAGTCGCCTACCCTGTTGCCGACACAACTTTGCTATAAGTGTGGTGGCACAGTATTAGAAGGAACAGCATTTTGTGACAGCTGCCGCGGCACTGCACTTTTCCAGCGTGTAAATAAGACCAGACAAGGTTCTGAACAAAAGCAAGAGAAAGTAAAAATGCTGCGCGCAACTATAACTCAGGCTTCCAACAAACAAATTACAGCTAAGAAAACCGGCGCGGCTGTAAGTGTGCTCTTCGTTCTCATGGTATTTGCCGGAGCCTGTGGCTATTACTTCATGTATATGCCGCATTAATTTACAAAGTTTTCCAACCGCCAACCGCGTAGTGGTCCGGATTGCCTCCAAGGCTATTCGGGCCTTTACGTTTGTGGGGGTTTTAGGGCGCATGCAATGCGCCCGTACAATAAGGGTAAATGCGTTCCTGCAATGAATGGCAAAGTGGGTCCCCACATTGAGGGTAAATACGTTCCTGCAATGAATGGCAAAGTGCGTCCCCACATTGAGGGGTAAAATGTGAGTATGTCTGGGCGTGTCTTTAATTTCATTTGGACAGTGACACTGCTGATCTTTATTAGCGGCTTATTCGATGCCGCCTGGGCGGGCAACAATGTGAGAATTTATGACACGGGTACGCACTACGATGTGTGGATAGATTATGAGCATGGTGCGACGCCGCGTCAGATTGGTGAAGAGTACGGTGAAGCATTGCGAGTTGCTTGCCCACAATTTGAATCCATTTTTGACTCTTACATAAATGAAAGCACTCAAGGCAGTTGGCTAATTTATAAGGTCATGCTTAGTCGCGTTAAGAAGATACGCAAGCAACTGGAGCCGCAATATCGTGAAGAGATAGAAGGTATTGCATCAAAGCTTTCCGGTGGTGACGACAACAAGCAAGGTGACGGCAAGCTTTCAGCTGACGAGCTTTTTACTTTGAACTTTATGGCTGATATAGCACGCATGAATCAATGCAGTGCTGCTGCTGCTTTCGGAAACAGCACACCTTTTGGTAAGACAATTTGTGGTCGTAATCTCGATTGGCCGGATGGAAAGGGCAATCAACTAACTCAAATACAGTCGGTAACCACTATACGCAAAGGCCGCCAATCAATTGTGAATATTGCCTGTCTTGGTTTTATGGGAGCAGTGACTGCCTTCAACGCCTCTGGTGTCTATGGAGCGATTCTGGATTCGCCGACAGGTCGTAAATACTCTGCCGGCAAAAAGCGTTCGTATGCCATGGATTTACGCCAGGCGCTTGAGCAGGCAACAACAATTGAACAAGTCGCGGATTTTATGAGCGATGAGAAGAAAGAATATCCGTTCAACCACGTGATTTTCTTGGCCGATCCTGTGCGTGCAGCCGTGTTGGAAAATAACATTAGCGGCTACAAGGAAACCAGACGCCGTGAATTGAGAACTCCATCTTCTCCGATGCGCCCAAATGCAGTCTGGCAAATTCCTGATGCAATAGGAACAGTCAATTGTTTTTGCCTGGCAGAAAATGATGACAATCACTTGGATCCCAGTGATTGGGATCGCGTCAAAAGTGCTCAGAAGCAGGGCAAACAGCCTGTACGTTGTGACATCAACACGCCGCGCTGGTTGGCTATGCAACAACAACTGAAGATGGCGGGTCCGGCAATAACCTCGACGGGAATGAAACAAGTGATGTCTGAGCATCACGGAAATTATCCAGGCTCTTTGTATGATGGCGATTTGTACAACTCATACACTATTCAAAGTGTCATTTTTGAGCCAGGGTCATTTACCTTAGAAGTCTTCTTTCGCCCGCGCAGCGGCAAGCTGCCTCAGTGGCCGAATTACGAGCCAATTCCTGTGCGCTGGTAGGGATTTTGAGTGAAATTCAAGCCTGGTGACTGTTTTGGCTTTTTTGACAACCGGGCTCAAGCATGGGATAATTGGTTGAATTCTTTAGAGTCCATCAAGAAGCAGGAGAAATCAGTCTCAGGTCGCTTGTTTGAGACTGAGATTAAAGAGCCCTTCATAAAGGACGAAAAATTGATTAATTTTGAACAGCTTGGCTTGGCCAAGCCGACTGCTAGTTTGTTGCAAAAAATTGGCTTTGAGCAGCCGACTGAAATACAAGAAAAAGCTATTCCCGCCGTATTAGATCGCAAAGATCTAATGGCGTCTGCCCAGACAGGTTCCGGCAAAACTGCCGCATTTGCTTTGCCTATTATTGAAAAACTGAAACCGCAAGGCAACAAGCCTCAAGCGTTGGTGTTAGCACCAACTCGCGAATTGGCTGTGCAAATTGAAAAAGAGTTTCAGAGATTCGGACAACAGAAAAATGTCCGTGTCTTGTCTGTGTATGGTGGCACAGGTTATGACAGACAGATTCGTTTATTGCGCCGTGGTGTGGATGTAATCGTTGCAACACCAGGACGACTATTTGATCACATTGAGAGAAAGACCGTTGATCTATCCATGATCAAATATCTTGTTCTCGATGAAGCCGACCGTATGTTGGACATGGGCTTCATGCCTCAAGTAAGACGCATTGTTGCTAAGCTGAGCAAAGAGCGTCAAACTCTTATGTTTTCCGCTACTATTGATAAGCGTGTAGAACAGCTAGCCTCTGAATATTTGAAGAACCCTGTGACTGTTCGTGTTAATCCGCAACAAGTCGAAGCAAAAGAGATTGAGCAATGTGTTTATCACGTTGATGAATCAGGCAAGGAAGCTTTATTACTTAAGCTGCTCAACGAAGAAGACATGAAGTCGGTACTTGTGTTTACACGCACGCGCCGTAAGGCTGGTCGCATTAGAGATAGGCTCCGCCAGTCAAATGTGCAAGCTGAAGAAATTCACGGTGACATATCGCAGTCTCAGCGAGAGAAGACTCTTTCCCGCTATCGCGCTGGCGCTTTCAATGTGCTAGTAGCTACAGACGTTGCTGCTCGTGGATTAGATATTCCAAGCATCAGCCATGTCGTGAATTACGACCTGCCGGATAGTGCTGCTGACTATGTGCATCGCATCGGTAGAACAGGACGTGCCGGTCGTACAGGCGTTGCTCTTTCTTTTGTAAGCATTGAACAACGCTATCTCGTGCGCGATATCGAAAAAATAACAGGCCGCCAGTTGTGTCTGCCCGATGGTAGCCCAGCTGTTAAGCCTCCAAAAAAATCGTCGATGAGACGCCTATCTATGGGCGGCAGAAGACGCTAAGAGTTATTTCTTAACCGGGATTTTCGGGCGGAATGTCCAGCCTTCAAGCAAGACTTCTATTTGATCTGTCGAGTACGGATCATCAAACATGTCTTTGTGCCCTGTGTAGAGCGCAATCGCGTAACAAGAAATGAGCGCGTCTAAAGCGTGCTCGGAATTGACGAAGTTGTGCTCCAGAGCTTTTGGTACTGTCAGTCGAGGGACATCTTTGTATGTGATGCCTTTCTTTTCTTTGAGTTCAATCAAAGAATGCAGAATTTTGTGGCGGAGTTCTTTTATCTTCTCTTCGCCGTCCTTTTCTTTGCTCGCATAACCGGTATTTGGCAAACCAAAATAACGAAGCGTATCGCTAGTGTTTACTTCCAGTACCGCGCAGCCCAGCGGAATTGGATCTTGAAACGGCACAACAAAGAATCTCATTGGGGCAAGTGACGCTAGAAGACGCATGCCGTAGTAGGTGACATCCGTCATTGATGGATTTTTCTTGTGCAAAGGACTGAGCGCTGTGGTGCCGTCTGTGACGCGCTTTGGTTCTTTGCCGTATTCTTTTACTAATTCAATGAATTCTTCGTAGGTGATGAAAATCAGTTCTTCGACAATGTTTTGCCAGTTTTGATAGTCCTTCTTCATTTTCTTTGTGGCGAGGAATTGCAAAAAATCCGCCGGCAATGAAAATGGACAGTCGATGCCTATCATGGAAAGTGCTTTGTGCTGAGCGAGCTCTTGTCCTAAGGCATGTGCCCCTAATTTTTTGGTTTCCAAAATTTCCAGACCAAGTGATCCCAATTTACCGACGACCAGCCAAGTTTCGTGCTGCGTTGTTTTGGAACTGCTGAAATCGACACCGGCAATGATTGTGTCAGACATGAATTTCTCCGCCAAGGCTATCTCTTATTTCTTACCCTATTGGCATGCGGAGATTATCGGTCTTAATCTCCGCAATATTTGCGGTGAATAGCCTTGTTCGTGCGGAGAATAACAGCTATAATCTCCGCATAAAGCGCGGAGAATGAAGTAGTGTACATCCATGAATTAGCCAACTGGCCACATTTTTCGTGGCAAGACGACAAATTGAGCGAACTCTTGGCTTCGGTGCGCCACAAGCAAGGACGTCTAATTGGTCGCATGGAGGCCTTGGGCTTTGACCTGCGCAGACAGGCAGTGTTGAAAGTCTTGACTCAAGAAGTCGTTAAGTCCAATGAGATTGAAGGCGAAATTCTTGATGCCGATCAAGTGCGTTCGTCCTTAGCCAGAAGAATGGGAATCAAAATTGCCGGACTAAAACCTGCTGATAGAGATGTTGAAGGTGTCGTTGAAATGATGCTTGATGCCACGCAGCACTTTCAAAATCCATTGACTGAGGAGCGTTTGTTTCATTGGCATAGCCTTTTATTCCCTACCGGTCAAAGCGGTTGGAGCAAAATAAATGTCGGAAACTGGCGCGACGATAAATCCGGACCAATGCAAGTTGTCTCCGGTGCCATTGGACGCGAGAAAGTGCACTACCAAGCGCCTGATGCTAAACGACTGAAAAAGGAAATGAATGCCTTTCTCAAATGGTTTGAAACGGATCAAGGAGTTGATCTCGTTTTGAAAGCGGGCGTTGCTCATCTTTGGTTTGTCACCATTCACCCGCTCGACGATGGCAATGGGCGAATTGCCAGAGCAATCGCCGACATGATGCTGGCGCGCTCTGAAAATATTGCCGAACGCTTTTACAGCATGTCGGCACAAATTCGCTTGGAGCGAAATATTTATTACGACATGCTTGAACGCACGCAAAAGGGAAAAATGGAAATTACTCCCTGGCTGGAGTGGTTTCTAGCTTGCCTCGATCGCGCCATTGATGGCGCTCATGCAACATTGGGCACTGTATTAAGCAAAGCAAAATTCTTTGAGTCCGCCCAGTCAGTTAATTTGAATGATCGTCAAAAGCTTGTCTTGAACAAACTGCTTGATGGATTTGAAGGTAAGTTGACGTCATCTAAGTGGGCCAAGTTGGCTAAGTGCTCGCAAGACACGGCAAACAGAGATATTAATGATTTAGTAAGACAAAGTATTTTGGTGAAAGATGCAGCCGGCGGACGCAGCACAAGCTACTCGCTGGCAGAAGAAAACACCAATTGAGTCAAAAATAATGCAAAATCGGGAGCAAAGTTGAATCCCGCGCATCATTAGTCCCAGCCGTTTCTTTGGGAAATTTGGAGGATGAAATGATGAGCAAGGGTCTAATCATATTGCTGGGTCTCTCCTTCGCGGTTATCGGATTAATAGGCTTTTTCGCCCCAGGTTTCATGGGTACTCATTTGAGCGTTGCGCATAATTTGATTCACCTTGCCTCAGGGGCAGCTGCCTTGTCCTTTGGACTGTGGGGATCCGTCAGAAGTGCTAAATTCTTCGCGCTTTCATTTGGTATTGTCTATCTATTCTTAGGCATCGCCGGAATTACAGCACCACCTGGTATTGATTCAATGGGCATGTTCGGCTACGACGAACACTTGCTTGTCGTCATACCGCAAACTCTCGAATTAGGCACAAACGATGCCTTGCTTCACTTAGCAGTAGGCGCGATGTTCATACTCGCATTCATACTGCCGCAGGAAATGATCACAAAATTCGAAGTCAAATCGGAAATGCCTGCTAGCAAGACGCCGATGCTTAAGTAAGGTCGGAAGCGCTTTTTAAATCAATTAAGCACTGTCGGTAAACGACTTGCTTTAGATAAGTTTGGTAGGGAACGCCCATTAGATTTGCCGCACGTTTTACCAGCGCAAGTTGCTCTTTTCCCCAGCGAAAGTTGACTCTCGTCTCTTCATCTTCTCCGGAAGCCTGTGAAATCATCTTTTCGACTTTGCTTGAAGTGGCAGAGTCCATTTTAAACTCGCCGGTACGTTTCATTTTCTTCCTGTCAAATTGACCTCTAGGCATAAAAGCTTCTTTCTAAATATCGAAACAACTGATCACCATAACTACTTTCTATTTGAGATATTAGCACGTTGTCAATACAATGTCAATACTACGTATTGGCAATTGCCCAGATTACTTCTTCGATGGGACAAAAAACAGCGACTCATTTGACGCTGGTTTAGATAGTGCCGGCGGTGTAAAGAATGGTGGTTGCGGTTCTGTTTGTCTTGCCGGCGGGGGCACAAATAAAGGCGGCTCCAGCTTTGACGTGTCAGGTGGCAGTGGCGGCATAAATTCCGGAACAGGCAGATATTCAATCTTGTTGGGTAAAGTGGCCGCTTTGGGTGCAAAGGCAATTGGTGGGTACGCCAAGTACAGTTTAGACAGTGTTGCCTTGTCTCTAGGGCTTAAACCATTTTGGAGAGTGGAAGTGCAGAAGTACATAATATCTGCGATTTTTGGTGAATGGCCCAACCCCAAAGCGTGACCCACTTCGTGAATGCAAATTGACGCGCATTCGCCATCAGAATTGAGTGGCGCTCCGTTAAAAGGGTTGACCGTCAATATGGTAATGGTGGCTTCTTGAATGTCGCCAAGGTCATTGAATCTGAAAAGAGTCTCGCCGCATTTTCTGGTGTTGGGGTGATCAGTGCTTCTCCTAAATGGAGTTGCAGTCCATTGAACAATAATGTCGGCCTTGGACTGATCATTAGTAACTACGTATGCCAATTTATTGTGGGAGGCTTCGCACCAGGCATCAAAGGCTAGAAGCATTACATTTCTATAGGAGTTCATGTACCCAAGTGTTCCTGCCCCCGACGAAATAAAAAGTTTCAGCGGCAGCCTATCTTGATTCCACTTACTAGTGTGCCCTTGGGCTAATGACTCATCCAAATAGTCCGGTAATTTGTTGTCCGGGTTTTGCAGATTTGCTTTGTCGAGCTGGAAACTTTTAAGGCAGGCAAGAGCGTTTTGTCGCTGTGTCTGATCCGTCTCCATAGTTAGATATCGATTCATCCAAGCTATCGCATCGTCAAAGTGTCCCTGGTCTCTATAAGCCATAGCGATGTTGTAAACCGTTGCTTTGTCTTGTGGATTTAATGCGAGAGCCCTGTTGCCTTCTTGAATGGCCCTTTGCAGATAGCCTCTGCGCCGATAAACAAATGAAAGACCGGCGTGAGCATGAGGTGAGACAGGTGTCGGGTCACAATCAATTGCACTTTGTAATAGCTTTGTTGCTTCGATATCGTTATTTGATTTTATGCATTGAGTTGCTTTTTGCAGGTTGGCATATGCGGAGATATTACATGCAGCACGGTTGGATTTTTCGGCGTCTTTGTTTGCTCTGTCCGTGTTATTACTTTTTTGTAGGTAGCGAGCTGCTTCGTCGAAATTCCCTGTTTCATAATTTGCTTTCGATATGATGTACAAAGCATAGGCGTTGTTCGGATCAAGTTTGAGTACAATTTGCGCTTCAGTTATTGCTTTGCTGAATTCTCTGAGCTGAAGATAACTTTGACTAAGGCAGGTGTGCACATACTTTGAATTGGATGTGGGATCGCTTTTCGCTGCTTCTAAAAATATGTCTCGCGCTTTTGCAAAATCCTTTTGATCAATAGCCGTCTTACCTTCCTGGCAGAGTTTGTAGACGGCAGCCTCAATCTGGTATCTCTTGACTTGGCTGTATGCCGGGGTATTAAAACAACTGCTGGTGATTAAAAGCAGAGTGCATATAACCAGGCTGGTTTTGGCTCGCTTTACCACTGAATTTAATGTCCTGTTTGCTTATTAGTCTAAACTGATCTCTGTCGAGGATACCGTAACTAGGAGCAATTACCAAATCATGGTTCAAAAACGTGAAGGCATCAATGTATTGGGTGCACTATCGGATCTTGTGATATTGGTGCTCATGGTAGGTGGAGCTGGGTTTGGTGGATACTATTTGGGTGTGCATCAGCAATTGGCACCCATTCAGAAAGTAGCACCCGGCACAAAAGAGGCAGTAGAGGAACAACAAGCAGAAGCTCCAGTCGAGGCTGACAGCAAAATGTTGCCTATAGAAGAAGAGAAGCCGACGACTAAACCGGCATCTGCAAAACCAAAAACCTCTCGGAAATATTGGTTGTCGTCATCGGGTGTTGAGTACATCGGCTATTCCATAACCGTCAAAGTGAACGGCACTGCTGTAGACAATTTTTTTGGTCCCGGAAAGAACGTTGATATTACTCGACTAGTGAAGAAGGGAACTAATACTGTTGTATTTGATGCCAAGGAATTGGGCGAGCAGTACAACAAGCACGTCGGCGATGACAAAGCCGTGTTAAGTGTGAAAATTGTCTCGGGACCGTACATACAAGAAAATTTCTCTTCAAAAGATGTATTGCTTAGCTATGCACGCAACGCGGCCGAGTCCGAGAGTTTTGCCGACACTAAGACTTTTGTTGGAGAATAGGCAATGAGCGGCAAGGGTCGTTTTATTTCTGCACTGTTAGCAGTCAATGCCTTTTTTATTGGTTTTGCCTATGGATTCAATAGTAGAAAAGTACTTGTTGTAGATCCTAGTCTACCGCCAATTCAAACCGAAAAGCCCCCGGTAAAACAAATTGTGCCACCTGTGCCGGCAAGTCAAAAGAAACCAGTCGAAGCAAAAAAGACTACAGTTTCGGCTAAAGCCAATAAAGCGACGCCGCCAAAAACTAAGCCTCAAGCTAAAAGCGCTAAGGCTACTAAAATAGCTAAACCTGTCACTAAACCTAAAAAGTAACTGGCTAGTTGATGAAGTACATCTTGTTGGGAAGCTTGATGCACTCTTCGGAGTAGCCGCCTAACAAGTCAGATACTTGGTCGCCGATATTCAAGACAATGGTGAAGCCCATGTCTTCGATTGCTTTTCTGTAGGCTGATTTGAATTCTTCAGCTGGTACATGATTGCCGTCTTGGCGCATGAAGAGTCCGTCATACGCAATGCCATCTTTGACTAGATTTTCAATGGTTGCTTTACGGGTGCTTTCATAGCGACCGGTTACGAGAAATATGGCGTAGCCGTTTTTTCTAGCCCACTCAAGTAATTCTGCGGTTGGTCTAAGAGTCGGTGCTTTGGCTTGCTGCACCCACGGCTCAAAGCCCTTCCAGCCAATTACAGGATTCTGTTCCATGTGTGGTCTATTATCCAAGACCGTTTCGTCTACGTCAGCAACTATTGCTCTGTAGGGTTTGCCTATGTGCTTGAGACACGCAGCGCGAGCTTGTTTAATTGCTTCATTGAATTCTTTGGTGTATTCAGGAGTGTGTGTCCAGCGCAGACCGTCCAAAACATTTTCCGATGTGTTTATCGGTTTGGCAGCAAGCTCTTTTACGTCCTTGCACGGACATGCAGAGCCGGAAAGACAAATGACTGCTGACGCTAACATTGCAAGTATGAGAGCGGAAATAAAGTTCATCGGTCACCTCTTAAATCTGGAATTAAATGATGCCTGAGTGGACTAGATCTTTTAGGTTTATAAATCCTGATGGGCAGCCGTTTTCATCAACGATTGGCAAATCGCTTATGTGATGTTTGTCCATCATCTTAAGAGCTTCAACTGCTAAGGAGTTTGCCGAAATTGTTTTTGGATTGGCAAACATTACATCCTTAGCTGATTTCTCAAAAATGCCATTGCCGAATTTGACCTGCGCACGACGCATGTCGCCATGAGTGATGACACCACTTAACTTGTTGTGCGCATCAACAACAACAGCAAAGTCGTAATTCTTCTCGTTCATCTCTTTGAGAATTTCTGCGTATTTTGTCTCTGCTTTCAGTGTCGGCAGCGAGCGACCTGTATGCATGATGTCTTTGATTTGTAACAGGCGTTGACCAAGTGCTCCTCCTGGATGCGAGCGAGCAAAATCGTCTATGCCGAATCCTTTGCGGGTCATCACAGCCATTGCCAGAGCATCACCCATAGCCAATGTTGCTGTGGTCGATGATGTGGGGGCTAGATTGAGCGGGCAAGCTTCGCGACTTACTTGCACGTCGATAACCAATTCGGAAAACTTCGCCAAAGTGGAATTCAATCCGCCAGTGAATGCAACGATCTTCAAACCAAGACGTTTGATTGGCTCGAGAATCAGTTTAATTTCTTGTGTCTCGCCGGAGCCGGACAAGGCAATTATCAAATCGCGCTCGTCGAGCATGCCGAAGTCCCCGTGACGCAATTCTGCCGGGTGCACAAAAAATGCCGGTGTACCGGTTGAGGCAAAAGTTGCGGCAATCTTGTTGCCGATGTGTCCTGATTTTCCTATTCCTGTAACAACGACTTTGCCTGTGCAATTAAGGATGAGGTCGACTGCTTGTTCAAATGCCGGTGACAAACGATCTGCCATGGACAAAATGGCTTGCGCCTCCATAGTAAGCACTTTCTTGCCCAATTCCAGATTGGACACAGTTGGCTCCGCATTGAAGGCGACAGATGGTGTCGTAGAAGACGTCGACGTCATTTCAGCTCTCGAGAAGTGTTGTCAGTAAAGTGTACTTGGCGCGAGCTTAGGGATCTTTTGTAGAAACTAATCTAGCTGTCAAGCAGATATCGGGCGCATGCAATGTACCCCAACCCATGTATCTGTAGGGGCGCATTGCATGCGCCCTGTCTTATGCGTCAAGAATACAGCTTGTCAAGAAGAATCATTGCAAACGTCAAAATACTGACGATGCCGTTGATGTTGAAAAATGCCGCATTTACCTTGGATAAGTCATTTGGCTTAACCAGATGATGTTCGTAGGCAAGCATCATGGCAACCATGACTACTCCAATCCAATATATGACGCCGAGGCTCAATACCCAGCCCAAAAGCGATAGGGCGCTGACAGTGACCACATGCAGTCCTGACGAGATATTCAGTGCCTTGGACAGCCCGAATCTTGCCGGGATGCTATGCAGCTTTTCCTTGTTGTCGAATTCAATGTCCTGCAGAGCGTAAATAATGTCGAAGCCGGCAACCCAAGTACCGACCGCTGTGGCGAGAACCCAAGGCGCAAAAGTGTCCAGTTGACCGCCCGCGGCTACCCAGCCACCAAGTGCAGCTCCTGCTAAGGCAACACCTAAAGCGAGATGGCATGCCCAGGTAATGCGCTTGGTGAAAGAGTAAAAGCTCAGCCAAAAGATAGCTATAGGGGAAAGTTGCAGGCAAATCGATGGCAATTTGCTGGCGGCAAAAAGCATTACGGCAAATGAGGCGATAGTCAGAACACATGCTTGAGTAACGCTTATGCGACCAGCTGGTATGGCACGCGATGTTGTTCGGGGATTACGCAGGTCAATTCTGGAATCGATTATTCGATTAAGGGTCATTGCCGCTGAGCGCGCGCCGGCAAAAGCTAGTATGATGAAAAATACCACTTGCCAACCAGGCAATTGCGTCTTAGCGAGCACCATGCCGGAAAGCGCAAAGGGTAGAGCGAACACTGTGTGTTCGATCTTGATCATTTCCGCCCATTCGCCAAGCGTATTGAACCAGCCTTTTTTAGGCGTGGATTGGTTGACTGCTGGTCTTGAAGAGGTGCAGGAAGGCATGCGTTAAATGATATATGCTTTGCTCTCAGCTTCCATTGGCAAGTGCTAATCGTGTTGCAATGCGCTACAACGCAGTTGTCACGTGTTTAAATCTGTCCCGAAATTCTTGAAACTTATATCCAGTGCTGACATTATTCGGAATAAATGGGAAGGATTTAGATCAGACCCGTATCTAACTAAGGTGAAAAAGTCATGACGAACGAAGGTTTCAAAACCCCCGCAAACAGTTCTGCTAAACCGGCTGCCGGTTCAGGCAAGACAATCGACCTCCAAGGCGTTGCATCATTTGCACAATTAGTTGAATTGCTTGCTCAAGAGCTAGGAACAGCACCAGGACGCATGCAGGGTATGTTGCCTAGCGGTCCAGCTAGTTTTGATGAGCTCGTGGGCGAAATCATCGTCAATAGCCAAGGTTTTGAACGTAACTTAGTATTATCCAGCCGTCCGGGCGCACCGTTGAAAATTCGTTTTCAATCGATGTGGCGCAACAACGAAGGCGATAACAGTGTTACCGGTGTCGAGTCTCACTATTTCCTCGATGCAACCGTCGAGCAAGTTGTCCCGCAAGGACGCGCTCTGGCTCGCTATATTGAAGACACATTCACCATCATGGATCGCATGGTGCAATTGGGTCAGGGTGGCAAGCTCAATGGTGCATCAATTTCTAATTCTGAAATTGCCGCTTTTGAAAATAGCGAAGCGGAGACTCTTGTACGCATGCGTGACAGTGCAACAAAAGCTTCTGAGTCGTTCATTCCGAATAACAGATAAGAACTACAAGTAAACGCAAGAAATCTGATAAAGGTCCGTCGTGTCTCGGCGGACCTTTATCTTTTCATCAAATTCTTTCAGGTGATTTTCCGTCACGAATTAGAGTGATTTTTTTCAGTTAACGCCAAACATCTTGTCGTGGTGGCGGATTTAAAAATCGAATTGACTGAAGAATTCCTATCGCGCTCAAATCCACTAGCAGAGCCGTTCCCCCATAACTGAGAAATGGCAGCGGCACACCGGCTACAGGCATGATTCCCATCGTCATACCTATGTTTAAGAAGACGTGGAATAGAAACATCGACATGATACCAATCGCGATTAGACTGCCAATTGGTTCTTCTCGTGATTGATAGGCGATTTTTAACGCGCGCAAGCAGATGATGGCATATGCGGCAATGATCAATGCGGAAATTTTGAAGCCCATTTCCTCGCCTATTACGGAGAAAATGAAGTCAGTTTGACGCTCTGGAATGAAAGCACCCTGGCTTTGATTTCCTTTGCCTAAGCCTTGTCCGGCAACTCCACCGGAGCCTATTGCAATTAGACTTTGCAGGATGTGATAACCGGACCCGCGAGGATCTGCGTATGGATTCAAGAACGAGGTTAGTCGCTTCTGTTGATAGTCTTTCAACATTCCCCATAGGTGTGGTCGTACTTCTCCAAGTCCGGCGTTAGCTACAAGGACAACGAGAACCATGGCGATACGAATGAGCCATGACCAATTACGGGGTCTCCAGGTGAAGAGTAATATCGCTCCCAATACAACCAAATAGGCAACCCACCATTGAACATTCAGTGCATTGAAAATCAAACTCAACAGCGGACTGAGCAGAACCAAAATATCTGTGGCAGTAGCTCCTGCCCAGAAGCACATTCCTAAATAGATGGCTCCGAAAGTGAGCGAGGTGCCTAAGTCGGGTTGCTTAAATACGAGAAGTGCCGGCGGTACGATCAAGGCGAGTGCTTTGAAGCAATCGAAGAAGCCGCGAATTGGCCGGCGACCCAACCAAGCTGCCAACGTGAAGATAACGACAGGCTTTGCTAACTCCGATGGCTGCAAGGTAATAGGACCAATCGCCAACCAACGCTGTGCACCTAGTGCTGTATGCCCCTTGAGCATAACCGCGAGCAAAAGGCCTAAGTTGATGCCGTACAAAACAGGTACGACAGCTTTCTGCGTCCATACAAAATATGGAACTCGCCAGCAGATGATGAGAAACACCAAGCCGGCCCAGACGAAGGCAACTTGCTTATCAAAGAAGCTAATGGCTAACTGGGTATGAGCCAGCGTCATTAAGCCGATAGTCGTCAGAAACGCAGTAACAGATAGTAGCCACCAATCCATTTCGGAAAGGAGCCGGAACAAACTCCGCAACATGAAGGACGGATCGTATTGCTGCTGAGTCGTGTTCAAGTTGTACCTGCTACCTAGCTCTTGGATCTAACTAGAGGGAAGTTAGCAATTAATGCTGCCCTCCGCTCATATTGTTGCAGATCGAAGCGGGTAGTTTGACGGTCAACTTCAAAATAACGGCCAACTACGGCAATAAGTTCCTCTTCCAGGGATGCCAAGCGATCTGCGGGCAACTCCAGGCGGTCATGGATGAGCATGAGACGCATGCGGTCTTTTGCACGTGTGCGGGCTGTTGCTGGTTCGTTTTTACTACGGAAAAACCAATTGAGAACTTGCATTGTTTGCTCCTCCCAATTAAGCGCGAGCCGCAGGTGTGAAGAACTTGACTATCTTGTTCATCCAGTTTTCATCAAGAGACTGGAGGTCCATGATAGGCACGTCTTCGCCCTTGAGGCGGCGAGCGATATTTCTGTAAGCCAATCCGGCACGCTGGTTTTCAGTTCCGGCAACTGGTTCGCCACGGTTGGTGGAGACGATAATTTCTTCGTCTTCCGGAATAACCCCGAGGAGTTTGACGGAGAGGATTTCTAGAACGTCATCTACGCTCATCATGTCGTTGGTCTTCACCATTGACGGACGCAGGCGGTTGATAACGAGGCGATGTTCTTTAATCTCTTCCTTGCGTGCTTCGAGAAGTCCTATTACGCGGTCAGCATCGCGGACAGCCGACATTTCAGGAGTCGTGATGATGATTGCTTCTTCGGCTCCGGCGATGGCGTTTTGGAAACCACTTTCGATACCAGCTGGACAATCAATCAAAACGAAATCAAACAAGCTCTTAAGTTCAGTCGTCAAAGCTTTCATTTGTTCAGCATTGACTGCAGACTTATCGCGAGTTTGTGCAGCGGGCAAGAGGCAAAGATTCGGCATACGCTTGTCTTTGACAAAAGCTTGGCGCAGTTTGCAACGCTCTTCGATTACATCGACGAGGTTGTAGACGACGCGATTTTCCAGGCCCATGAGAATATCGAGGTTGCGCAACCCGATATCCATGTCCACCAACACAACCGATGCGCCTGTTTGCGCAAGAGCTGTACCGATGTTTGCAGAGGCAGTAGTCTTGCCGACACCGCCCTTACCTGAGGTGATTACTATTACTTTGCCGCTCATTGTTTACCGTTACCTCAATCGATGGTTGTTTACGTGGTTACTCAGGAATATTTGCTTGAATGCGGATTTGACCATTCACTACTCTGGCTGTTTCAGGAACCAGTGCGCCGGATTTTGGTTTATCAGGACTTCTGGCGATTGAATGGGCAATACGCAATTGAATCGGGTGCAAACGCAAGGCGCGAATTTCCGCTTTGTCATTGCCGTTCGATCCGGCATGAGCAATACCACGCAATGCACCCCATACGGTGATATCACCTTCAGCAACAACTTCAGCGCCAGGATTTACATCACCAAAGATAACTAAATGACCTTTGTGTGTAACCGACTGACCGGAGCGCAAGTTTTGCTTTAGGTAGAGAACTTGTGGAATCTGTGGAGCCTCAACTTTAGCAGTCGATGTTGCAGCTGTTTCCTCGCAACCAGGACCAGCGTAACTTGATTCAGCTGGTGCGGCTTTTGTTTCTGCAACTGGTTCAGTAGTTGTCTCAGCTGCTGCTTTTTCTGCTTCGGCAGCTTCCATTAGGGCAGCATCAGCAATGAGTGCGCTTAGACTTGCGGCAACTCTTTTAGCAACATTGAGCTTGCGTGATTGCAGAGCGGCTTTTGTTTCATTGTTGGTGGCATACACTTGGTTGAAAGTGACACCATTTTGTTGAGCTAGACCAACAACTTGGTCAACATCTGCTTCGCTCAAAAGAATGGCGCCCAGTTTGAGATCGATTTTTGTACCAGGTGGCAACTGGCTGGATACTTCAAGCGAAGAAACCAAATGCTCTCTGGCCTCTTCGATATCCACGCAGCCGCTGATATCAACTAAAACACCTTGATCCGGTTGGCTAATAATTGCACTTTTCGACATTCGGGTTCCTGCTCGGCTGTATATACGACAAGTATTTTTGCAGCGGTCTTGCAACCGCCATTCATTGAAAAATTCCTTGTTGATCGTATTTGCTGCCGAGTACTTCGTCAAGGCAAAAAGAATATAACGTCTACATACAATCGATGACGTTGACATAAACTTTTTATTTGATATAGGTACAACCTTGCCGTAGTGCCATTTCACAGGGATAAAGTCAAAGCTTAGATAACTTCCATAATGACTCATGGCAACGCCTGTACGTGACCTACTCGCCTACACTTATATGGATGTCGCGAAGCGGCATATCGAAAGTATATACATCGAGGACGTTATGAAAATGGCAATGGAGTTCACAAGCGAGGAAGCCCTACTGGCGGAAGCTGACGGTCAAGGTCACTTCAAGCGAGCATTGGGTCTTGTTGATTCCACGGCTGTTGTTGTTGGTTCAATGATTGGTTCAGGAATTTTCATTGTGTCGGCTGATATTGCCAGGCAAATGGGCTCGCCTTTCTGGCTTCTTATGTGCTGGCTGGCTGCCGGTGTTCTAACCATCATGGGTGCACTGTGCTACAGCGAGCTGGCTGCTATGTTTCCTAAAGCCGGCGGACAATATGTGTTTTTGCGTCAAGCCTATGGACCATTGGCTGCATTCTTATATGGATGGACACTATTTGCCGTAATTCAATGCGGCACAATTGCTGCAGTAGCTGTTGCCTTCGCCAAATTTACCGGTGTGTTCATTCCATATTTTTCGAACACAAACGTAATTCTGCAAGTCGCTAATTGGAAATTCACCACCGCTCAAGCACTAGGTGTTCTAGTTATTGCTCTGCATACATTTATCAATTGCCGCGGTATTCATACTGCCAAAATGATTCAGACTGTATTCACAGTCACAAAAGTTGGAGCATTGTTCGGACTTATTGCTTTAGGCTTGCTCGCATTCAATAACTATCATGGACTTGAAGTTAATCTCGCTAATTTCTGGCAAGCAGTTGATTTGAAAGGTAATCAACTAACAGGCATTCACTTCTTGGGCGTGATGGCTGTGGCGATGGTCGGTTCACTTTTCTCCTGTGACGCGTGGAACAACATCACATTTGCCAGTGAAGAAGTAAAAGACCCGGAAAAGAATTTGCCCAAGTCTCTAGCGCTAGGAACATTGCTTGTCACACTAATTTATGTTTTGACAAACGTTGTCTATTTGCTTTTGTTGCCTTTGCACGGTGATCCAAATGGCACTGATGTCGTAAGTCGCGGCATTCAGTTTGCATTAGAAGACCGTGTAGGAACCGCAGCTGCCAGCATGATTTTTGGATCGCCTGCCGTGATGATTATGGCAGGTGCCATTATGATCTCCACATTCGGTTGTTTGAATGGACTCATTCTTGCCGGCTCGCGTGCTTATTACGCAATGGCTCGCGATGGACTGTTCTTCAAGAAAGTTGCCGAACTAAGTCCTAAATCCAATGTGCCTGTATTTGGTCTATTGCTGCAAGGCATCTGGGCAGCTATTCTGACCACATCTGGCACTTACGGTAATCTGCTCGATTACGTTGTATTTGCCGCGTTGGCATTCTATGTGCTCACGGTTGCAGCGGTAATTGTGCTGCGTGCGAAAGACGGAGGGCGCAATCGTCCGTATAAGACACCTCTGTATCCTGCACTTCCGATACTCTACGTAGTTCTTGCAGTATCAATTATGGTCGGACAAATTTGTTTGTCGCCGCAATATACAGGTGCGGGTCTGCTTCTAATTCTTTCCGGACTTCCTGCTTATTGGTTCTGGCACGGACGCTCGAAGAAAGCAGCTTAAAGCCCACTCTTTTCGCCAAGCAATTGAATCGACAACACATCCGGATTGTCGATGATAGATCTCAGCAACTTGTCCAATTCAGCCCAACTAAGGTCACTGAAGTGTAAATTCATCTCAAGGCGATCTGTATGTTTTACGACGGAATTAAGACGGACATTAGCAGGAAATAGAAGTTTTACCGTATCGAATTTGTCATTGGGGCAGCACACTCTCAAGTCTTTGCCGGGTAATTCTTCCTGCGGAAACATGTGTTCTGAAATTCGCAGACCGACGATGATTGTGAGCGTTGAGATAATGGCAAAACCAAAAAATCCAAGTCCGCATGCAATGCCCAGACCAGCTGCAAAAAATATTGTCGCAGCTGTCGTCATCACACCGACACCGCGACTGATGATTACGCCGGCTCCAATGAAACCAATACCGGCAAGAATTTGACCGGCAAGACGCGTGGCGTCACCTGAACCAATTGCAGCGCCATGAATCAAATCCGCGCCGCAAGCTGATATCAGACACGAGCTGGCAGATAAAATCATGTGCGTACGCACACCGGCCACAGGCTGTCTTGTTGTCCGCTCCGCACCGAGCAGAGCGCCCAAAAAGAAAGCCAGGAACAGCTTTAGAGGGAACCAGACCACCCACTCGTAGCTAATTAATGAACCTATTTGCTCAAAGAATCCCACTGCTGACGCCTAATCAATTGACTACGTCAACAATATTCCCGGTACTCTTAATTTAAATACGTATGTTGGCTTGTTTTTCTCTAGGGGTACACGTGTTCGCCGCTGGCTCCCATTCCACCGCCCCAAGTTACGACATAGTCACCATCTTTTTTATCAACATGGATTGGTGACATCATGCCTTCCTTCTTCTTCAAGTGTTCAAGAACGGCATTGCGAGTTGCCGGATCCATCGCCTTCAATTCTTTGTTGATGTCTCCGACTGTACTGTCATACGAAAGTTGTTTGTTGAAAAGTCGATCGTAGATTTTGTTAGCTGTCTCATCTGCAGCTTTGTCAGCTTTTTCGGCAGCTACTTGCTCAGGAGACGGTTTGCCTATATTGGAAATCATTTCTTGCGTGTTATGCATGGCTTGGTTGAAGGCATCTCCCATTCCCTTAAAGTCGACGCTTAAAAAGCCGTGTTCTTCAGGTTTAGCTTGGCTCGGATTTGCCGCGATCTTTATGTCACTGCTACCAGATTTTGCACCCCAAGCATCCGCATTTGTCTCCGTGTGAGACTTACTTGGTCCATCGTGTTTTTCTGCAGGTGCCGTCTTATTTACATTGTCACTACCCATTTCCCAATCCCTCATAGTAAATGTGGCTACGTTAAATGTGCCCAGGAATGCCGTCCAATTAACGATTTCCAGGCGTATTCAGTGTCTACACGGGGTATGCGGAATCTGGACATGAGTTAGATTAACTGGGGTTAATAATGGTCTGATTGTACGATTTCGGCCCAGCCAATGCGGGATTCACCATTTGCGAGCGGCTCAAATTTGCTTACACTCTCGTTGTCGGCGTTGCACGAATCAGGTATCCCTTGTCCGAATCCCCTTTCGAGTTAGCAAAAAGCTCTGATCTGCCCGGCATGAATTGTGCAGATCTAGGGCAGTGTGTGTTGGATAGACCGGAGTCTCGCCAACTCACGGACCGCGCACAGAAATTTTCGGACTCGCATCTGTTCGGACAAGCAGAAAAGCTTTACCGTAGAAATCTGACATTGCAGTCAGCTAGATACAAAGCTAATCCCACTGAATGCGAACTGCAAGCGTTAAATCAGAGTCGCCAAAAGTTAGCTGGCGCCCTTATGTCACAAGACAAATTTTCCGAAGCTGAAAAGTTGTTGCAGCAGTCAATTAGTGATCTTGAAGACCGCAGATATGGTCAGCTTTCGAATGACGAAGGTCACAAAATTCTTTCGCAATGGGTAAATCTTGAAGACGAGAATTCAAAACTGGCGCAGGTTGACAAAGTGTTTGCGCGTAATGAACGAAAGGTTCGCTCAGAAATAAAGGCGTATGGGACGAATCCAACTGACTGGCTAGTTTCGGCAATGAAGCAAAACCGAGTGCTTGCAATCGGTGAAGATCACAGAGGCGACCAAAAACATTTGGCGCTCGGCAAAGACCTCATGGATGATTTGAAATCCGCCGGTGCTACTCACCTGGCTGTTGAGTTGCCGGCGAATCATCAAAAAGTATTAGATCGTTTTGCTGAAACGGGTGTTGTTGATTTTGCCTTGCTTGAGGAAAGTAAAGGAACTAATGAGTATTTTCCATCCCGCGCATTGTTGGAACGGGAAAATATGCGAGATTTGATGAACTCAGCAGTCGATGCTGGACTTAAGCTTGTTGCCGTCGATGACGCAGACAGTATCAATGTGGGAGTTTATAATGCGATTTTTGGGACGGGTCGCGACAGAGCTATGGCTGCTCACATTGCGCATGTTTTGGATGAAAATCCGAAAAATAAGGTTGTATACTGGACAGGCTCGATGCATGCTCAAGTTTCTGTCGATCAAAGAGATCATGACAGAGCCAGCCAATTGTTGCGCTCTCAAGGCTTCAAGGTAAGTTCAGTCTTGCCAAAAGAGAAAAATGAGGGTGACAGCAATCCTCTCTATAACATTACCAATGAAGTAAAAGTGCCGACATTAGTGCCTATGTCAAAAGCCAAGTCATTGGCCAAATTGCCAGAATTGAAGTCCATTTACCCAGGCGTACAAAACTTCGATGCTTGGGATGCGGTAATCATCTATCCGCAAAAGTAACTATTTTTTGCCGAACAATTCTTCAATTAGTTTGTTTGCTGCTGAATGCGGGTCAAGCTTGTGATTCAAGACCGTACTTAATAGGTCATTCACGCGTGGGCTGTCTTTAAGTGATTGTTTGAGATTTTCGCGGGCAATTGCAGCGACTAACTCAGTAAGCTCAGTTTGCACTTTATGCTTGCGCCTGTCCATCAGTTGTCCACTGGATTCCAGGAAGAGCTTGTGTTTTTGTACTGCTTCCCAGACCTTGTCTATTCCCTGACCTGTTTCTGCTACAGCTGAAACCACAGGCGGACGCCAGTCGTCTTTAAAGTGACTCAATTCGAGAGACGCCATAATTTCGCTGGCGGTTTTGTCGGACCCAGGCAAATCAGCTTTATTGACGACAAAAATATCGCCAATTTCCATAATGCCTGACTTAATGGCTTGAATGTCATCACCTGAAGACGGCATCAAAACAAGAATTGTCGTGTCTGCTGTTTCTGCAATGGCGAGTTCAGATTGACCTACACCAACTGTTTCAATAATTACTACGTCGTAGCCCGATGCTTCCATCATGCGCACTGCGTCGTATGTTGCAAGTGCTGTTCCACCGGCATGGCCTCTATTGGCCATCGAGCGGATGAAGACATCTTTGTCCATCGTGTGTTCTTGCATGCGAATACGATCGCCCAGAATTGCTCCACCTGTAAAAGGTGAGCTTGGATCAACTGCTAAGACGCCTACACGAAGTCCTGAGCGACGAATGGCGGCAATCAATGCATCGACCAGAGTGGATTTTCCAACGCCAGGTGAACCGGTAATACCAATAAGATGCGCGCGACCGGCGTGCGAAAAGAGACTGCGCACGAGTTCTGTTGCTTGCGGTCCGCCGTCCTCGACAATACTCAAGGCGCGTGCCAGCGCTCTGCGGTTGCCTGACAAAAGGTCTTTGGTTATCGTTTCCAAATTTGTATCCAAGATTTCGTTAATGCTACAGTGGCTTAGTGAGACAAGCGATCTTAGCATGCAATAAAATGGGCGCATGCAATGCGCCCCTACACAGGACAGGCGAGCGCGGAAACAAAGAATAATCTCGTTCGTCATCGCCTACATATCCAACGACAGGAGTTGTTATGAGTAAATTGAAGCTGGCTGTAGTTCTTTGTTCAATTTCAGCATTTGCCGTCTCCGCCTATGCGTATGATCCGGGCAATTTGACAATCAAAGACGGAGCAGGCGAGGAAATTACCTTCAAGAAAGGTTTATTCGGCAAGCGGAAGGTTCTTGTTAAAGATCGCCTTGGCAATAAATACGAAAAGAAACAAGGAATGTTTGGCGGCAGAAGCAAAGAAGTCAACCTCTTGGGAAATAAGTACAAGAGCAGCCACAGTCTCCTTGGTGATAAGAGCGAGGGCGGAAGTCTTCTGGGTGACACGGTAACAGTGAAAAAGGGTGCATTCGGCGGCAAGACTACAGAAGTTGATCTCTCAGGCGTTGCCGGCGCCGTAGGCATGGTTAAGGACCTAATTATGGAGAAGACCAAAGAGCCGTTTTCTGATGCCCCTGCCGGGATTTCTTCCGATGAACTAATGAATTCCTACACCAGGCACAAGCCATCGAGCATGGCCAATCAGGAGCACGACTTAAAGACTCCAGGCGCTAGATTGCTGGAGCTGCAAAAAGGCGGAGTCGGTTATTAGTTATTTGCCCTTGAGATGTCTTAGCCAGCTCGGCGAAGATGTCGAGCCTTTTTCCTTGGAAAACTGTCCATAGTCTTCTTCGGGAGCGCTTGATCTCTTCTTTCTGTTGGCGTTTTCTGCATCGGTAAGCATCACTGCCAATTGATCACGTTCCGACTGGCAAATTTTTAGCTGGTGCTGGATATCGTTGAGGAGTGCCTTAAATTCTTCCATCTCATGGTTTTTAGTTTCGAGTTGTCCGGCCATTTTCGACAATTCCTGGTGCAGGTGCTTGTTTTCCCTGCTTTTATCAGCCAGTAGCTGTCCCTGATTGGCTAATTCGACTTTGATATCCTCGGCGTCCCGGGCTACCCTTTCCAGTTCGCGAGCCTGGGCGGTCAAGGTGATATTGCGCTCCTGGGCAGCCAGAAGAGCTTCTTGAAGCTGAACAAGTTTCTGCATCAGTGTAGAGGAGTCCCACTGATGGCCGGTTACAGGATTAATTGCAGGATTTGATTCAACCATTGGCGAATAGGCCTTGTTCTCAGCCATCTGTAGCTTTAATATTCCCATCAATATCCCGTCTCAATCGAGACCCTGCCTACCGGCAGTATAAGCAATTCGAGTGTTAATTAATGGCAGATTTGGCAATTAAGGGTGGAGAGGTCTTAACCTTGCTCGCCCATGAGCGAACCAACCTCTTTGTTAAAGGCGACAGAATTAGTGCCCTGAGAGGGCATTGCGAGGGCGACTGGCAGGTTTTAGACGCTTCCGGCATGATTATTACCCCGGGTCTATTTGACCTTCAAGTTAACGGCGATCCTGACTGCAACCTATGGGCCGACCCTTCTAATGAGGACATTAGAAAGCTTGGCTGTAATTTACTTAAACATGGCGTTACCAGCTATTTGCCGACCTTAATAACCGACGAAGTCGGTCACTTAAAGAAAAACATGCGCCAATTATCAGAATATGGATTGGGTGTCGACAAGGCAAAAGCCGACGCAGCCTCAATGTTGGGATTGCATCTGGAAGGGCCGTTTCTCTCTCCGGAAAAACCAGGAGTGCATCCTCCAAAGCATCTTTTGCCTCTGACAGCTTCGGCCGCAAATAACCTGGTCAATGGCAGCAAAGTCAGCTTAATGACCCTGGCTCCGGAGCTGGAAAATAACGGCGAATCAATTAAGACTTTGATTGGCAAAGGAGTACGCGTCGCATTGGGACATTCAAATGCCACATTTGAAGAAGCACAAAAGGCATTTGATGCGGGTGTGAAATTGATGACACACACATTCAATGCTTTGCCTGCTGTCAAACATCGCGGACCTGGTGCTGTAGTTGCGGCAATGCTCAACGATAGTGTCACTTGTTGCGTAATTGCTGACGGACTGCATGTAGATCCACCTGTGGTGAAATTGCTTATGCGCGTGAAGGGAGTGGACAAGATAATACTTGTCAGTGACGCTGCCCACATAGGCACAGCAGGCGGGGGACTTGTCGGTTCTTCCATTACGCTTGATCAAGCTGTAAAAAATGTAGTTGACTGGGGTGTGGCAAGTTTTGCCGAAGCGATTACCATGGCTTCTTACAATCCGGCGCGAGCAATGGGTTTTGATGAAATTGGTGAACTTGCTCCAGGCAAAATTGCCGACATTGTTTTGTGGGATCGCGAGACATTAACTGTTAAACACGTTGTGAAGTCAGGACAGGTTATCTTTTAACTCTAAACCAGTAGAGTTACGTCCTTGATTTAAAAAGCAACAATGTGATCGTTTTTTGCTGTTCCTGGGCAAAACATACTGTGGGTTGGTATAGGCGGATGATCATGAAAAGACTTGTGTCGGTTGGTTTGGCTTTGTCGTTTGTTGCAGCTGCCGGTTTATTTAATATGTCCAATGGACAAGATGGACAGCAAGCCACTTCGTCAATCGAAAAGAAAGATGGGCTTGAAACAGTAGAGTTTGATACTTTGACAGGCACTGTCGAAGTCAATTTGCCGGATGATCTTTCTGCAACTGACACCATATCCGGTACCGTGCTTCTAGAGCCGAAAGGGGAAACTAAAGAAGAGAAAGCTCAGAACGAGGACACGTTAAGGGGCTACGTGGTTGAAATTGCCGAAACTCAGGAGGTACAGGAAGAGCCCCCTAAGGAACCGCCTGCAAAACCGAGGCCGCCTGTTGTCAAAACACCGCAAACACCGGATAAGCCCAGGGTTTGCCCACCTCTAATTTGCAGTAATCCGCCATCTATTCCAATTATTCCTGGTAAGCTCGGTCCTTGTGTCTTTCACATTCCCAATGGCGGACGGCACATAGATATAATATTGCGCGGTAATAGTGGACAAACTATTTGCAGCAGCCAAGTGCCCTGCAATCCGACACCGCCGCGCTGCCCGCCGCTGGTAATTCCGAATAAAGGCACGTGTGGCGGATCGGTTCGCATTCCAGGTAAATGTGACGGTAGATCTTCGACATCCAATGTGACCATTAATGGCAATAGATGCCCGGTTTTAGCTGAGTCGCCTAGACAGCAAATTTGCCGAACTCCAAATAATCTCAATGGTCCATGCACAATAGTAAGAAACGAGCAGGGTTGCGTCACGCGCGGTGTGATCACTATGGTGCCCAAGCCGCCGACATGTACTGGACGACCTCCGGCTCAGTCGATTCCCGTTAATCCATCTAAATTTGTCTTTCACAGAACAGGACCATTTGTCAGTCAGGAAATTCCCTCTTGCTATAGGGACCAGTCACCGACAGCTAATATAACTAAGACATCAATTACTTGGGAGGGTCCACAGTCCATTCAAGGCGATCCCAGAGTTGCATCCACGCTTGTCTTTCAGGAACCGCCCGAAGTTATAAGAGTTGGAGAGAAATTTTCCTTAACTGCTTCTGTATCTGGAGATGAGCGCGTTAGCACGCAAGCGATGTACAACGGTGATCACAGTTGGATAAAACCGTTGAACAGACCGCGTAGTGTGACTTTGGCGAAAGGGTATGGTGAGCCATCTCAAACATTTGAGTTTGAAGTAGCTGATTATCTTAAGATGATAGATGAGGCTCTAAAAGCCCATCCTGAATATGCTTCACAAGTGACGCCTGAGGTGCGCAATAAATTACCTGCGATTAGCATCTTTTGTCCCGGACGCATCAACGTCAAGGTTGAATGGAAGTACGTTCCAATTAAGTAGTTGTTAGCGCGCAACCATGTTATCGATTACAAGGCTGGCAGCACCGATCATGCCGGCGGAGGTGCCGAGAGTTGCCGGTAGGATCTTTACGTTTTGTCCAATCAACGGCAGACTTCCGTCGATGAACAATTCGCGCAGCATTTCAAATTTGACGAATTTTTCCATGCCGCCTGTAATGAAGAAGCAATATGGATCAAGTGCATGAGCAAGGCTTACTAAGCCGGTTGCTACATGTTCGTGCCAGATATCGATTATTTTGTGAGCGACCGGGTCGCCTTTGTCGGCAGCTTCGCCGACCATTTCGTTAGTAAGATTTGGTAATTTGCCTGCTAAATCGGATTGCTCAGGTTTGATGGTGGCAATTATTTCTTTGCTCGTGCGCAAGAATCCTGAGCCGGAACCATATGCTTCCCAGCAATCCCAGCGTCCGCATGTGCAGAGGCGCTTGTTGTCCATTGAAATTTTCAGGTGTCCAACTTCACCGCCTGCCCAATGTTGGCCGCGATAAAGTTTGCCGTTCATAACAAGACCACCACCGATGCCTGTGCCCAGGGTAATTGTAACGATGCATTTCTTGTCTGCAAGTCCGGCTGCGTGCACTTCTGCATAAGCTGCGGCATTAGCGTCGTTTTCAGCATGCGTTGGAAGCATCGTCTTTTGTTCGACGAGTTTTTTCAATTGTGTTCCGGTCCAGCCTGGCAAGTTGCCTGTCGAACCAATTACTTCACCTGTTTCGACATTTACGACACCAGCTGTGGCAATGCCGACACCGGCTATTAAATGATCTTTTTGAAAATCAGCGATTAGTCCTAGTAAACTTTCTACAATTTTGTCGGCGCCCTTTGGTGTCGGCACCTTTTTTACTTCTGTTACCAACTGTCCGTCGCATACAACTGCTGCAGCTAATTTTGTTCCACCTAAATCAATGCCCAGTGCGTTCATTTTGGGCCTGGTTGTGCCGCTGTCCATCTGCGTTGCGTCGCCGTCCTTCGTTAGCATAATCATATTCCGCTTCCCAATTGTCCTTGATCAGGAGAGTTCTTTAGTACAAGTTTGTTGTATGGAATCGGCTGTCCAAACAGCACGTCGAAACCATAACGGTTAATTCCTCTAATGGTGTCATAGAGGAAAATGAACTTCATGTCTTCCGGTCCGATGGCAGCGGAAATACTGCGGTTAGTCAAAAGCTTGGCATTGAGGTTGTAACCAAGCGACGTTCCAACTGTCAGGAACTTACAAATTTTGAGGTCACCTTGAACGTAAGTAGATTGAGAACCGTTGATGAATTGGTCGAATACAAATGGCGATTGACCCTTAACACCTGATTGGAAATAACCGGTGTTAACACGCAGGCGTTTGAGATATAAGTTGAGAACAGGACCGACTTGCGCCATCAACATTGCATCTCCTGTGGAGTAACCACGCAATGCGGCGCCGGCACTAAGTCCTAGCTTCGCTCCCAGTTTGTTGTCACCATAAGCAAATAGAGGCAATGTTGACGCATTTATTTGTTCTTCAAAGCGCATCGCTTTGGTTATTTTGTCCGTATATGGCATGTTGAACAATTTTTTGTATTCAGGAGTTAAGTTGAGCAAGTTTGGATCGTCTGATGCCCAACCACCTGATGTACGGAAAGTTACTGAGGCGAGATAAGGGACCTTTGTTGTACCTCTTAAATTGACTGCTTCAGCTATATAGCGTGGACGACGTGCACCGAAAATACCGTCTTCGATGAATCTGTTGACGCCCATTTGGAATTTGGTTGAACGGGTAAAGTTGTAACGCAAGTCACCGACAACCAAGTTGGAAACGGTACCATAAGCAATTTGCGTGCTTAGTTTTTGTCCTTCGTAGGAAATTCTTGCACCGGCGCCAATTTGACCTGTTTGCGATGAACCGCTAGTTGAGTTCCTGCCGCCAATTTGCATCATTGGTATCACGCGGAATACGCCATTTGTGCCTACGCCGTAGTTAAAGCTAGGTCCAAACGAAATGCCGCCCATTTGCAAGTTGTTGCCGATTTGAGGCGTAATGGGCATTTGCAAACGCTGGTTGGTTCCACCTACCGTAGTCATAATTTTGCCTACAGGAATAGAGAACTTACCAAAGCAGACTCTGCCGCCAAGAATTGTTAGGTTGCCGACTTCTTTATAGCGCTCATAAACCATGCGGCGTGCTTTAAATTTCCAGCTTGGTTTTTCCGGCACATAAGCATCCGGGTGCATGTGTTTTTCAGCAGTCTCTTCCAAGAAGCCCAACGGACCGAAGACAGCATTACGCTGGAATGAAAATGGCGTGGGCATTTGCATCGTACCATCGGAGAATGCTACGTTGCGGCTGTTACCGATGGATTTACGCGCGATAATGTCGGCGCCTTGAATTTCGGTGTCGGGATTGGTTATCAGGTACTCGTCGGAATTGACTTTGAATTTAAAGGCTGAACCTGTGGTCAATTGACCATTTCTGTAAATGCGCACAGCTCCGCGCGCGTCAATTGTCTGGTTGTTTTGATCGTAGAGGATTGTGTCGGCTTCAAGTTTTGAATCTTCGCCGCCGATAAGCACAATTGCATTGCCTGTGCCCAAAAATGTGTTTGTCTGCTGGTCAAATTCAGTATCGTCGGCGATTAATTGAATTGTTCCTTTCAGTTTTGCTCCTAGAGGAAGTCCTAAATCGCTGTCGTCATCTTCAAAACCTGATTCTGCCGAGACATTTTCCGGCGCCGGCTTAAGTTCGCTAGGATCGTGTTCAGCTACAGTTGAAGGTTGAGTGTTGTTTTCCGATTCGATGAGTTGTTGTTGCGCGCTTCCTGTTCCGGAATTTTTCGACGCTGGAGATTGCGAAGGTGCATCTGGTTCGTATGTGTCCAACTTCGGCTGCATCGGCATGAGCATTGTGCCTGTCGGCAAAGGCTTTGCCGGCGGCTGCGCAACAGGAGTTGCAGCCAGGGCTGGTTGTGCAAGAAGTACGACCGATGAAAGAGCGACGAAAAGCTTTCGTTGAACTAGGTTGGAGTTCATCCAGTTTTCCTCGGAAAGTGGCTCGGATGCGTATGAACCCTTTGACGATGTGGGTTCTGCCGCACTGCAGATGTCAACAATGGGTCCATGTTACTCGATATTTCAAGAGGGGGCAAGAAAATATATGTGAAGTACAATTGGTGATGTCAATAGGTGATTTGCTTGTGCCAAAACAAGTTAGCTTTTGGGAAGATGCTTTGTGCTTGGCTACTCCATATAAAGAATTTGTCACCGTATTACACTCCGTCCTTGTGGAGTAGCGCAATAATCTGAGAAAGTAAATATACTGGTTGTCACCTCAGTATGGTTGATTTCATAATGCAAGCATTCGAATTTTGTTCAGGTACAAGAATTTCTTTCGGCGAAGGCGCTGCTTCAAGCGTTGCTGATGTTTTAAAAGAGCTGGGAGCAACCAAAGTGCTCATTATCACCGACGGCAATTTGCTGAAAGCTGGTGTTGTTGAGCCAATTTTGCAATCGCTTGCTGAAGGTGGTTTTGAAAATCCGGCAATTTTCAGTTCGGTCCCCCAAGACTCCGATGTTGACTCAGTCATGAGCGCTGTTGAACTGGGCGTGAAAAATGACTGTGATTCATTGATTGCCATTGGTGGTGGTTCTGTTATGGACACTGCTAAGGCAACAAATATTTGTTTGACCTATCAGGGCGACAACTATGAAGGTCACCTGATTGATTATCAAGGCTTGAATAATCTGCCGACAAAACTTTTGCCTTTGATTGCCATTCCGACAACCGCAGGCACAGGCTCGGAAGTTTCTTTGGTAGCCATGGTTATGGACCGCAATGAAGGTAGAAAGCTTTTATTCGGCAGCCCATTTTTAGCTCCTGATAGGGCTATTTTGGATCCGACTCTTTTGCTCTCATTGCCACCGCGTTTGACGGCAGCCACAGGACTTGATGCGCTGACGCACGATATTGAAGCTCTTGTAGCTCCAATTGCGCCGTCGGCTTTTGTTGATGCATTGGCTTTAGAGTCCATGAAGTTGCTGTTCGAGTTTCTTCCTCTTGCTACAGCCGATGGTAAGGATTTGGAAGCCCGCGGGCAAACACTTGTGGCAAGCACCATGGCCGGCTTAGCTTTTACTAATAGCGGTGTCGGTATTGTTCATGCGCTGGCTCATTCAACAGGAGCCAAGTACGGAACTCATCACGGCATGACCAATGCAGTTTTCCTGCCGCACGGTATGGAATTCAACTTGGATGTCTCTGTTTCCAGATTTGCTCATGCTTCACGATATCTTGGATTCTCAGATTCAAGTCGCGATGCTGAAGCGGCAGATGCTTTGATTTCATCCGTGAGAAATATAATCTCCGACTTGGGATTGCCGGATCGCTTGCAGAACTTGGGTGTTCCGGCACCGGTTAACGGAGATTATGAAGAAATTGCTTTGCTTGCTTCGACAGATCCTGCAATAATGTTTAACCCGAAGGAGGCCTCTCTAGAAGATATTATTCGTATATACGAGAGGGCGTACTGATGCCGGTTTTCGCAACTTCAGAAGAAATACATAGTGTGATGTCGGACATGTGGCATAGGGTTAAGGCTAACCCGCAAATTGCCAAGCCGCTGATTGAGTCTAAATTGAGTGCTCAATTTCGTTTTCGGGAACCGGATGGAACAGTGACAATTGACTGCTCCGATGGTCAGGACATGAAAATAATCATCGGACCATGTGACATAAAGCCAACTATTGAAATGTCCATGAAGGGTGATGTTGCTCACGAGTTTTGGATGGGTCGCATAAGCGTGCCTGTAGCAATTCTCACCGGCAAGATTACTTCTAAAGGACCAACACCTAAAGCATTAGCGCTGCTTCCGATTATTCGTCCAGCTTTTGACCTCTATCCAAAGGTACTTGAGGAAGCCGGCAAGCAAGCTTTGATGTTGCGCTAACCAGGAAGTCTAAATGTCGGTTGCAGCCATCGGGGAAATTGTCGTTGATTGGTTGTCCGTTAAAGCCGGCAAGACTCGTTTGGATGCAACGCAGTTTAGTCGTCATTTAGGCGGCAATGCTGCCAATGTTGCTATTGCATTTAGCAGACTTGGTGGAGCATCCAGGCTTATCGGCAAGATAGGCATTGATTTTCATGGCGATTTTCTAAGAAGAACCCTCATCAAAGAAGGAGTCTTGCTGGATTTTCTCATTGCCGATGACAAACATCCAACTGCCCAATGTTACGTGTTCACCGACACACATGGCAGTCATAGTTTCTACAACTGGCCCGATCCCAATGCTGCTTCGGATTTAAAACCCAAAGATGTTAAACCGGAAGCTCTTGCCGGTGCTCGCTTTCTGCACGCAACAGGAATTTCAATGACTGCTGAACCGAGACGCTCGGCCATTGAAAAGGCAATGAGTCTTGCAGCTCAAATGGGTTTGGTAATTTCCTTTGACGCCGGATTTCCCACAGGCGAAGATGAAAAGGCAAAAGCATTAGCAGCAGCTTGTCTTACTCGTGCGCATATCGTCAAAGTAAATTTGCAGGAACTTATGTTCTGGTCGGATGCCGAGTCTCTAAAGTCTCCAAAAGAAATGGCGCAAGTTTTGTTTGAACGTTATAGACCGACTGTCTTGGCTGCCACTCTTGCCGGTAATGGCTGCATTTTGGTTAGCGATAAAGGAATAGCTGTTTGTCCCGGCTATGAAGTCTATTCAGTTGATGAGGTTGGCGCCGGTGATGCGTTTATGGCCGGTCTCATGTATGCCATTGATCAGCGTTTGGGGCAAAAGAGCAATCCGGAGAAATTGGCGGAGTTAACTCTTAGTGACTGGCAAAGAATTGGCGCCTTTGCCAATGCCGTAGGTGCGCGTGCTTGCGAGCGACTTGGCGCAATAGATGGTCTGCCTGTGTTGGACGAAGTGCTGGCTCTTTTGGCACTGCCTGCTAACAAGGTGGTTAGTTAAAGATGGTACGTCTAAGCGAACCAATGGCTAACTTGTTGCACTTTCTGTGCGACTCGGTGGTTGTTCTAATTATTCTTGGCACATGCATCGCCGCATTCGTGTTCTACAAAATATTTAAAAACGATCTTGATCTCAGGGACTGAGAACCTTTTCGGCAGAAGTTAAATACTCGCAAATAGCAAACATGTTTGTTATTTGCGGCACTGGTATGTCTTCCTTTAGTCCGTAATAATCTACGCACAGTCCACAAGCTGCAACTTCAACACCTTCTTTCTGAAAGTCTTGAAGGACTCTCAAAACGGCAGAACTTTTCGCCATTAACTTAACTCCGGAGTTAGCCATCAAAATTGCTTGCGGCCTTTGTCCAGTTTCAAATAAAGTTTGCAAGAACAAATTTAAAAGTGTTCGGCTGAATTCCTCATCACCTTCTCCAAAAGTATCTTTTGAAAGAAAAACAACAGTTGTGCTTTTGGCTCCGTGATTTCCATCCTTTACTGGAGATTCTTCGCTCGCGCTCAGAATGACTTTGGGATCAAGGGTTCTTTTAAGTGTGACTTGAAATCCTTTGTCGGTTTTCTTGGAGCTTACCGATGCTTTCAAGTATTTGGAAAGTCGTTCAAGATTTCTTACGGAAACCTCATCATCGACAAGCACTTCAGCTGCTTCGACATTGGGATCGTCGAAAAGTTTTTTTGTGCGAAGCACAGGTTCAGGACAGCTGAGATTTCTTAGATCAACGCGTTGCATATTAAATAACTAACTCCACGATTCCATTTTCACTGGTTTCACCGGCGACAAATTCACCAATTACAGCTGCCTCAATCTTGGCATTCTTTAGATCTGATAGTAGTTTGCCGGTCTCAACTTTATCGCAAGAGAACATCAAACCACCGGCAGTTTGCGGATCAAAAAGAAGATCGACAATTGCATCATCTGTAAGACCCCGCACGTATTTTTCATAAGACAGTCGATTGGCATAAGCCGCTGCCGGAATAAATCCCTGATCGGCAAAGTCTTTAACTTGCGGTAATAGAGGAACAGCTTTGCAAATGACTTGTGTCTTTAGTCTGCTTGCTAAAGCCATTTCATGCAGGTGTCCCACCAAACCAAATCCTGTGACATCTGTGGCTGCATGTATGTTGTACTTTAGTGCAAGCTTTAAAACTTGATTGTTCAAGTATGTGAGATTTTGGAAAAGGATTGATTGCACTTGTTCAGATAGTAGGCCGCCTTTATGAGCTAAAAGTGCAACACCTGTTCCAATTGGTTTGCAAAGAATAATTTGATCACCGGCCAAAGCTTTGTTATTAGTCAAAATTTTGTCGGGGTGAACAAGACCTGTTACCGACAATCCATATAAGACTTCTTTTCCTTGTATAGAATGTCCGCCGGCCAATACTGCTCCGGCATCGCTAATTGCTTTTGCTCCGCCGCGAAGAATTTCTTTGGCCGCGGAAAGTGGTAGATCGCAAGAGGGAAAACTAAAAATGTTAAGAGCCATGATTGGCTTACCGCCCATCGCGTAAATGTCGGATAAGGCATTTACTGCTGCAATTTGGCCGAACAAATATGGATCATCAACAACCGGTGGAAAGAAATCGACACTCTGAATTATTGCGAGATCATCTGAGATTTTGTAGACGGATGCATCTTCGAAATTGTCTATGCCGGTAAGCAATTGCGGGCAGTCAAGTTTTGGAATGCCAAAGACTATTTCAGCTAGTTGAGATGCACTCATTTTTGCTGCGCATCCACCTGCTTTTACATTGGACGTCAGTCGGCAAATGTCATCTAACGCTTCTTGTTTTGTCTTTTCTTCTTGAATATTGCTCATTGAAAATGGCCTTGTTTGAATCTTCCGAAATGCTGATGAGAAGCTGAATGCAATAGGGTAAGTGCAAAAAATCGATAGTCTGTTTTGAAAAAACCTTTTATCTGAGTTTTTTGTGTTTAGCCAGTTATGGGCTTTTCAGCCCTTTAAAAAGTTTCCGGAAGAGTGTAGATTGTACTCCTCGTGATGACCGTAAAGCAAAGGCGAAAGAACGCGTCTATTGACTACGGGCGTTTTCAAAGTTTGCCTCCTTTCTTTTTAAACAAGGTGTCCAATGCCGAAAAAAGTATTAGTAGCTCTTCCCCAAGGATTACTCGAGCAAATTGATTTTGTTGCTGGTGTTGAACACCGTACCCGTTCGGATTTGATTCGCGAAGCCATGCGCCGCTATATTGAAAACTTCAGGCGCACCCAAGGTCCACGTATGTCCGTGAGCAACGTTGGAGCCCAGAAAGTCGCTCTTTTAACCGACGCTGAGTAGTTTTCCCATACCCCTGTTCTTGACTTGCCTCTCGGGCAGCCCTAATATATGGGTGCCTGGAGCTTTCCAAGCGTCATTAATTAGGATGCTGTAATTATGCAATGGGGCAATATCTGGATAGCAGAGATTATCTTTGCCTTGTCCATTGTCTTGGGACTGGGATATGTAAAATTACCCGGCTTTTTGCGCCAGAGGAAGTTGGCACGGGGATTCCCTTGGGGCTATTATCCTGATCAGGCTACCAAGGCAGATCCAGGTTATTTCCCTGATAACGACCGCGACTTCTTGCACAATACAAATGCTGCCTTTGGACACCTGCAAGGCTTTGGTGACTACGGTGAGTTCACCGGCTTTGGGGAAATGGGCGAGTTCTAGACCAGCGCACGAAAGACAGGTCTCTGGTGAATTTGGAAAATTTGATGCCACTTGTGATGCCCCTAATTGGGGTCGTCTTGTTAACGGCGCTGGTTTATTACCATCGGGATGATTCGCAACCCCTGCAGCAGAAAATTGTCCTCATCGGCATAACTCTTTTTATTGCCCAGGCTGCTTATACAACTATCGAACGTCGTGATAGGGTGAATACCACTTCATTAGTAGTTGCTGGTGAAGGAGCGAACTTGATGCTGCGAAGCTATATGGCTTTTGACTTCATCAAGGCAAATCTGCCTGAAGTATTCGGTAGACTGAAACCTGTCATGGGAGATAATCCGACAAGCTTTACCGATGACTTCATTTCTCAAGCCGAGAGTACTTTGCGTTCATCGCTAAAGGAAAATCCAAATAGCCCCTATTTGCAGATTCGTCTGGCTCTTGTGTTAGCTGAAGCTGATTTGAAAAAGAACAAGCCGGAAATTGAAAAGCTGCTTACTAATTTGCAGAAAAACGAAGACCCGCGTGTTTCTGAATTTGCCGGAATCATCCACAAGATTTATTTTGAAACGGTAACTAAAACGTACGAGCCTAGTTATGAAGCGACAATTGAAAAACTCATGCCATTAAGTTGGTACAGAGATACCGCGCTTTTGCGTTTATACAAAGTCACAGGCGACAGTGAGAATTACAACAAATACGTGCAATTGTCTGAGCAGAAAGCTGTTGATTGGATCAACAAAATGGCCCTAATAATAATCGGACTGCCTCTGATCATTCTTGGTGGCTTGGGGATTTTGTTTATTCAGATGTGTTTGATTGCAGCCAAAGGTCCAGGCGAGCAAAAACTTTTGCCGGTTGCCGGAATAGGTGATGTACGCTCAGTTGTCACGGTTATGATTGCTTGGATGGCCAACGAAGTGATCGTCAGCTCAGTAATGGCCAGCCTTGATATCAAAATGTCCGGTGTGCCCGCAACTATGATGTCGGCGTTTTTGGCAGTTACATATTTGGTTTCCAATGGTCCGGTTTGGTTCTACATCTATTGGTTTGCCTTCCGCCGCAAGAAAATTCCACTGCTGTCCGGCTTGAAGATAAAGACGGACAAAGGAATAGCTGCATCCGTATTTTTTGGATTTATTGCCTGGATGGCGGCTGTGCCGATTGTACTTATAGCCTTTGCAATTTCTACAAAGTTTTTCGGAGCGCATGGATCTCAAAATCCGGTCTTATCAATTCTCTTTCAAGTGGCGCGCTCCAACAACTTGCCGGCAATTGCGCTTTTCTATTTGTCTTTGTCTGTTCTGGCTCCAGTGTGTGAAGAACCCTTATTCCGTGGGTTGGTCTACCAGAGCGTGCGCTCGAAAATAGGTGTTGTCGGGGCAGCTGTGTTTTCGGCCTTCTTGTTTGCAATTTTGCATCTGGACCCAGGCGGGCTTGGTCCTTTGTTTGCACTTGGACTAGTGCTTGCGATTGTTTTTGAAAAGACAGGCAGTCTTGTACCGTCGATGATCACTCACGGGCTTTGGAATGGCATGAATTTTACGATATCGCTTTTAGCTAGTAGCTGGTAGCTGACACTTAGTCGATCTTGATGATATTTCTATGGAAGCGCCCGATGATGTTTGGATCGGGATGAATTGGTGTATTCGTGTCGCCTTTGCCGGGATAAGGGAAATGATCGAGTACGTAGCGGATGCTTTCCAGTCTTGCCAGGCGTTTGCTATTGGCTTTGACGATAATCCATGGACTAAATGAAGTGTGAGTTTTGCTGAACATCTCTTCTTTGTAGTGAGTGTAGACATCCCACTTTTCCTGAGCTGATTGGTCAACCGGGCTCAGTTTCCATTGCTTCAATGGATTTGTTTGACGGGAGACCATGCGCTTTAATTGTTCTTCTTTGGAAATAGAGAACCAGAATTTGATAATCGTTATGCCATCTTCATAGAGCATGTGCTCGTATTCCGGGACTTGCTGCATGAAACGCTTGTACTCGCCTTCGGTACAGAAGCCGTTTACAGGTTCAACTACCGCACGGTTGTACCAACTGCGGTCGAAAAATACAATTTCGCCTCTGTTCGGCAATTGTTTTGAGTATCTCTGGAAATACCACTGTCCTTGTTCTTCAAGGGTTGGTTTTGGAAGAGCTACTACGCGAATTGAACGTGGGTTTAAGTGTTCGGTAAAGCGCCTGATTGTTCCACCTTTACCGGCTGCATCGCGGCCTTCAAATAGAATTGCTACACGTCTGCCTGACTCTTGCACCCATCTTTGAAAACGCACTAGCTCTACTTGCAGTTTGACTAATTCGTCTTCATAGCGCAATGCCTCAAGGACATCGTTGACTTTGATTCGTTTTTTCTTGAGAAGAGCAAGTAAACCGCGATTGTTATTGATCAGTTGTAGATCTTCGCTCGTCAGTTTTGCTGCGGCCCGCCCAATAGCTGTTCTTGCCTGACTTTCATCGGATGGTGAAAATTCGATGTTGGCGAGATCCGGGTTATCGCTTTCGATGCGCGAAATTTCTAAAAGTCCGGCTTCTAGTTCCAGAGCCAGGTCATTGTGCGCCTCTGTAAACGTAATTGAAGTGCTCAGATCGTCTTCCAGTAACGCTTCAGCCGGTAAATTGCCGGAGCCTACGGAATTTGGGTTTTGGAAACCATCATTAACGCTGGACATTGAGCATTGGCCTCTTCACATTAGGCAAATCTACCGGGCAAATAATAATGGATTGACGACTGGCTTTGCATTAGAGCTAGTTTTAACGGTCCTTAGCAAATAGCCAATTTTGCCTCGCTGGTACTAGAATGGAGATAGAGCCGGGGTTTACAAAATGGCTTATCCAGTGACTAGTAAGATTACTCTTATCTCACGACCCTACGCTAGGAGGGCTGGATTGTGGCCGATGGTTGCCATGTTGGGCTTAAGCTGGGTTTTCGTTGCTCTATGGGCTTCTGTGGCTTATTGGGTTTTTCCTTATAGCCCGTTATATAGCGTATTGATAGGAGGATCGACTGCTGCCTTTTCTTGTCTGTTGTATCTGATGTCGCGCAAGATTTATTTTGATAGTTTTCGTAATTTTGAACTGGAAATAACAGACACGGAAGCAGTTCTTTCTGTGGAAGATTCGCTGCATCATAAACGCTCGCAACAAATGGTCCTTTTAGATGATGTGAAATATGCCGAGTACTATCCATTTACTGATTCGGCAAGTGTCATTCTGCATGCGCCTTACGCCGATATGGAAGTGCCTTTGTGGCCGATGGAAAATCAAGGCCATGACTTAATTGATTTTCTTGAAGGGCGCGGTGTTAATGTGGTGAATGTGCAGACGGACGATAAGATTCCGGATTAGCTTTGAACGCGTGAGATTTTTCGCGGGGCTCGGTAACACGGCGGGCGCATGCAATGCGCCCCTACAAGGACGAGGGTGATTTCGTCGACGCGAGAGTATGCGCCCTACGAGGAGATAAAGCTATTGCCGCGTTCGCCGGCTATTTCCATGTTTGTGCGGGCGCGATTAAGAATCTGTTTGCCGTCTGCGTCGTCATCTTCGGAAAGAATTGACACTCCGGCGCTGATGCTCAATTCGTATGAGTCGCTGCCTATAGTAAATGTGCTTTTGTCTATAGTTTGCAAAATACGTTCGGCCAGTCCGTCTGCCCCTGCTTTGTCGGTGTTTGGTAAGAGAAGCGCAAATTCATTGGTGCTTAAACGTACGGCAATGTCGGACTCGCGTTTGTGACGCAACAAGAGTGCGGCAATTTGCGATGCCATGGAGTCCGTGCCGTTTTGACCTCTGGTGCGTTGAATGTCCTTTTGTTGATCAACTTGCAAAAGAATTAGCGTAAGCGGCAATTTGTAGCGCTGCGACTGCACTATCTGCGATTTGACCATTTCCTGGAAATACCGCGCATTCTTGAGCATGGTCACTGAATCTACAAGTGTCAACTCTTTAAGTTGACTGTCCTTGCGTCGTAGTTCTTCTTTCAAGCGCCGGGTTCTCAAATTTGCCTTCACGCGCACGAGAAGTTCGGCTTCTGAAGCTGGTTTGATTAGAAATTCGTAGTCTTCCATCACCCATAAGCTGTGAGGGCTTTGCGTGTCATCTTCTGTAAGAAGGAAAATTACCGGAATATCTTCCGTGCGTAGATCAGCCTTTAGACGATTGAGCATTTCTCTACCGTTCATTAGCGGCATATTCAGGGCAAGCAATATTATTGCGGGGGCTCTAAGGCGGCATGATGCCAGACCCTTAATCGCATCAGGCGCAGTAATCGTGTTGTAGCCGGATTGCTTTAGCAGCGCAGTTAGATGATCGAGACTTTCGGATTCGCTATCGACCACTAGTATTAGTGGTTGTTCTTTACTCATTTATGACTCATGTAGGTGACGCCTACAGAAATCTTATCACCGGGAATTTGGTTAGTGTTTTCCCCGCAATCACTATTGGCATATCGCTTACTATTTGATCTACTAGGTCTTGAATATCAATCGGGTAAGCAGAAGATGCCGTCTGGTCGATTTTTGCTTGCTCAATTTTCGATAGTCCACGCTTAAATAGGCTCTCAGCTCCTTGAAAATTTAAGCGCCGCCAGTGGTAGTAGGCAACGGCAAACTGGATAATTGCCTGACTTAAGAGCTTTTCTGCCCCATTTTGAGTGCCCCAAAGGGTTTCCAGGGTCTCGTGACAGTCAAAATAGCTCTGGCTATTAAATTCTTCAATTCCCTTAATAAGCAGTGGGGGAATATTCGGGAACAATTCGTTCTGGTTTACACTCATGTTTATTAGTGGGCTGTAAGATATGAGAAGGGGATGCGAGCGACGACGGACTCAAAATGGTAGTATAAGTTGTCATTGTATGTTTTTGGCGGTTACAGGTTTTTTTTGCGGCTGAGGTCAAATGAACAATAAAGTTTCCAGTTCTGGACGTTATCACATCTCCGGCATGCCGCGCGCGCGCGGGGGCATATTGGATGTTATCCATATTGCCAGCGGTGCTGTGCCGGCTGCTACGTTATTTCTTGATGTGGATATGACCTGGGCAGAGAATTTGCGCAAAGAATATGAAAAGCGCGGTTGCAAAATTACAATGACGGCAATTGTGCTTAAGGCAATTGGTCTTGCTCAACTCGAGCACCCATTCAGCCGCACAGTTATGTTGCCCTGGGGCTCAACAATGACCCTAAATGAAATTGTCGCCGGATTTACTGTTGAAAGATACGTTGATGGAGTGCCGGGAGTATTTCTTGGTACGATTCGCGATCCGCACACCAAATCGTTAGAGCAGATTGGTGATGAGCTGAAAGCATTCGGATCAAAATCTATGGAGGAAGTGGCGGACTTGGAAGTGCAAAATCGCTTCTCTAAATTTCCGCTTTGGCTTAGACGGATGATACTTTGGACCGGCATGCATTTCCCGAGTATTCGTCTTAAGTACATGGGAGCAACATTTGGTGTTAGCAGTCTAGGCAAATACGGTATCAAGACGCTTATTCCGCCATGCATTACAACATCTATCTTTGGTGTTGGTTCAGTTGAAGAACGTGCCGTTGTACGCAATGGTGAAGTTATTGTTCGACCGATCATGACGTTGTCTTTGAACTTCGATCACCGCGCTATTGATGGCGCACCTGCCGCTCGCTTCCTGTCTGATGTGAAAAGGCTTTTGGAAGGTGAATTGGGTACGCATATGGGTGTAGCCAGCGAAAATATGGTGACTGTAGCACCAGCCGCTGTAGCGACAAACACTATTCCTTAATTAGGTACAGGACTCGCTAGCAAGAGCGCATCGCGTTTTCAATTTCGACGGACACAGAGTCGAGTGCTTTTTGCAGCGCGTTCACAAGACGGGGTATTTCATTCCAGTCATCTGCTTTGGCTGCTGAATAGAGTTGCGTTGTAATTTCAACCATTTCATAGGCATCAATTGTTCTTGAACTACCAAGTATCTTGTGAGCTTGTGCGGCTATTTCTTTGCTGTCTTTTTCAGCGACACATTTTTCTATCGTTAGTAAAGATGTTTTCACTGAACTTATGTATAGTGACAAGAGCATTGGTACTTTGTCCGGCGGCGCGATTTGTTTTATGCGCAAGAAGTTAAGGAGTTCCTTAGACTCCAGACCACCTGCTGAAGCCGACGCATCAGCGCGTTCTTTCGACTCACCACTCATAACTTTGGATTCGCGGGCAGATTCTACATCTGAAGTCGGCAAGTATTTTGCTAGCTTTTCTCTCAGTTGTTTTAGGGTATAAGGCTTGCTTAGATAATCGTCCATTCCGGATTGTTGGCAGCGTTCATAGTCTCCAGGCATGGCTCCGGCAGTCATAGCGACAATCGTTATGTGTTCTCCGGTTTGTTTTTCCATTTCGCGAATTCGTTGTGTTGCCTCATAACCATCCATTAAAGGTAAGTGGCAATCCATAAGGATAAGGTCGTACTTATTGCGCTTAATTTCGGCAAGTGCTTCCAGTCCGTCATCTACGACATGCCTCTTTAAACCAAGATGACTTAATTGCGTTACCGTAAGCTGCTGCAACAGCGAATCGTCTTCTACAACAAGGACATTGCCTAAGAGTTTGCCGGCTAAGACTGCCATTTTGTCGTCTGGTCCGCCCATGACGGCAGACTCGGGAGCCAAGTGCATAGGCACGGTAAACCAGAAAGAAGATCCACGTTGTTTGCTGCTGCTGACACCAATGCTGCCGCCCATAAGTTCAACTAAGTGTTTGCTTATCGTCAAGCCCAATCCGGCTCCACCATATCTGCGCGATGTTGACTGATCAACTTGCGCAAAAGGTTTGAAGATTTGATCACGTTCTTCAGTCGACAGACCAATGCCTGTATCGATGATTGTGAATTCTACATCCATATAGTCTGAATGATCAGCGCGGATGACGACTTGCAATGTGACTTCACCTTTGTCTGTGAATTTCACGGCATTGCCGACCAGATTTACAAGCACCTGTTTGATACGTGCAGGATCTCCAAAGAGACGACGAGGCACACGCGGGTCGACGTAGCATTTGAGTTTGAGGCGTTTGTTTTTCGCTGGAACTTCAAAGAGTCCCAAGCACTCGCGTGATAAATCATCAATATCAACAGGAACCGATTCGATGGTAACTTTTCCAGCTTCGATCTTCGATAAATCCAATAAATCATTTACAAGCGACAACAGTGCCTGCCCTGAAGACTGGACGCTTTCGGCAAAGGACTTTTGATCTGTCGTTAGTCCCGTATGTAACAAGAGCTCGTTCATGCCCAGTGCTGCACTTAGCGGTGTGCGTAATTCGTGACTTATATTGGCCAAAAACCAGCTCTTTAATTTTGAAGACTCAATTGCCTGGTCGCGCGCGCTTGTTAGTTGTTTGTTGACTTCCGAAAGTTCGGCGTTCAGATTCATATAGCGAGTATTGAGAAGTATCAACTCTTCATTGGTTTCCTTTAACTCTTTTGGGCTTGGCAATGACAAGGCTTTCGGTATCAACGGCCAGAGTACTATGGCTGTAATTATGGAAATAACTGCCGTAAAGCTATCGACGAGAGCTTCTAACCAATAATAGCCCTTGAAGATATTTAAAACAAAGACTAAGTGCGTTGTGCCGCAAGCAAGAATAAATGCTCCAAATAAAGCAAATATCCAGGAAAACGCCAGGTCTCTCCTGTTGCGCACAAAGAAAAATAACGCTGCTGGAATTGCATAGTAAGCAACAGCAATGGCTATGTTTGCTGTGATCAATATCGGCACGAGTCCTGAATTCCATTGCAGACAGTATCCATGGGGCATGAAATCATGACTGAATATGTGCTTGAGGAACTCCGGCATTGTTTTTCCCTAGCCTTCTTTGTGTGGTGTCATCACATTCTCTAGTCGTTCCTGTGCTTCCGTTATTAATCCCTGATCTCCTGATTGTTCACGAATTCTCAGTGACCAGGAGTAATAAAGCTCTGCTTGTTGATTGTTGCCTGCAGATTCGTACAGTTTCGCTAGGAATGTTACGTAATTGTCTAGCTTTGGATCAGTTTCATCTAGTTGCGTCTGGCGTACTTCCAGTGCTTTTAGATACAACGATTCCGATGCTTTGTAATCCTCGTGAGTGTAACAGGTGTCGGCTAATTTCGAGAGTAGCTGTGATATTTCTTGAGGCGCCACATCCTTAGCGGCTTCCGCAATTTGCAAAGCTGCCTGGCAAAGTGTGCGAGCAACGTCCCATTTGCCTTCTTTGGTTGCTTTCGATGCCATATCAAAGACAACTGTAATTGCTGCATTCACTGGCTGTGGGGCTGTTGCTGGGAGCTGCAATGGTGCCGATTTAACATTCGGCTGACGAATGCACTGGCGTAAGACTGTACTTGCTACTCCAGGATCGATCCAACTGTTGTTGGAAGCCAGCTGGTGAAGGGCGGTCAATAAATTGTCTGAAGAGCCGGACTTTAGAAGATAGCCGTCAGCTCCGGCCTCTATCGCGCCGATGATATCGGCATCGTCATCGCGACTCGTAACCATTAGTACTTTAACTTTGGGTATTTCCGCCTTAATGTGTTGCGTGCTGGCTACACCATTGAGCATCGGCAGTCCAATATCCATGAGAACAATGTCCGGTTTCAAATGCAAAACCTGATCCAATCCATCAAGACCATTACTTGCTTCACCTATGACAGTGAATGTCGGATCTGAACAGATTTGTTCTTTAAGTAGGGCTCTTATGAAGTGATCATCGTCCACAATTAAAACAGTAGAGACTTTCATTAATCGAGCCGGATTTCTAATTGGTTCTGTCTTTTGTATTGTCTGTTGTGCGCGATGGGCTACATATGGATTGTCATCCTCTTCAAGGTTTATTAGTATCTCTTGAGGGGTTTCCGGATTTTCAGCAACAGCGTAGCGGACATCGGCGCATTCGTCGTTGCTCAATATGCTCATGATTTCGGCGGTTGTACTACAATTCTCGGCGACAGCTACGCGAACTTCTACACATTCATCTTGAGCGAGCTTGTTTAATGTGTCTGCCGGACTGTTCTTGTTTTCCGCCACACGTAGGCGAACTGATTCGTCGGCAACACTGCCGAGGAAATCTAGAATTCCTGGTGGTGTTGTGTCATTAGTTGCAATCACCTTGTGGATAATTTGCATTTGGGGATCATCTAATCCCAATTCATTCGATTCCAATAACTTCTTGTCGATAAGTCTTTCGTCGCGGTCCGGGTCGTTTTCGGTAAGCTTCTTGTTGGCAGCTAAGACATAGTAAATCGCATCCTTTAGGTTGCGGTCTGTCGTGTTGTGGAGCCATTTTTGAAACTGGCGTGCGTCGAATGCTTCCATGCTTCGCGCCTCCTGAAATTGGGGCATAAACGGCAGGTCTTACCTGTCGTGGGCAAGCCGTTGATTGCGGCGTGCTTTGAGCGTCTGTGATGCCAGTTCCATCTAATAAGTGCCCCATTTAGGCTATAATTTAACAAATTCTTCCAAATCTTAAAAAGCCCTAAACGCCCATAGGCTAACCCTTACGAGGGGCCGCAAAGGACATATCTTGAGCCCGCCAAACTCATCTGCATCTACCGTATCGGCATTTGCCCCTGGTTTTGAGAGCCAGTTGCACGAATGTATCGACCTGAGTTTGCCTGTTAAGGGCAAAGTACCCGATTGGCTGGAAGGTCATCTTGTCCGGAATGGTCCTGCCAAATTTGAGGCGGGATTGCAGCAATATCGTCATTGGTTTGACGGGCTGGCAAAACTGCACAAATTCTCTTTTGCCGCTGGTGAGGCAAAACTTACATGCAAATTTTTGGAGACGGATGCCTATAGGATAGCAACTGCAGATAACCGTATTGGACTAGCTGAATTTGGTACCAACCCCAGTCGCTCCTTCATTGAAAAACTTGCCAATCCCTTCAATCCCATGCTCACCGATAATGCCAACGTCAATTTGGTTAATCTCAATGAGCATTATTTGGGCTTGACTGAAACAGTCAATACCGTGGAATTTGATTGTCGTGACCTGACTACAATCGGCAAGTTTACCTACGACGACAAGCTCGCCGGTCAAGTCACTACAGCTCACCCGCATTACGATTTTGAACGACGCGAACTATACAATTTATTGATTAAACTTGGTCCGACAAGTGCATATGTCATTTATAAAGTAGGTCATGGAACAACTGCTAGAAAAGAAATCGCTGTCATCAAAACTAAAGCGCCGTGCTATTTTCACAGCTTTGCCGTCAGTGCTAATTACATTATTTTGGTTGAGTGCCCATTCGTTGTAAATCCTTTGGACGTAATCCTGGGAAACAAGACATATGTTGAGAGTTATTCATGGAAGGGTAACAATGCAACTCGCGTGAGTGTTTACAGCAAGGAGCACGGAGAGCTTGTTGCCTTTGCTGAAACAGATGCATTTTTCTGTTTCCATCATGTCAATGCATTTGAAGAAAATGGCGACGTCGTCATTGACTTGCTTGCATATCCGGATGCTCAGATTGTGCAGAGTACTTATTTGGCCAACCTGAGAAATGAGGACTGTAGTTTGCCACTACCGAAGTTGCGCAGGTTGCGTTTGTCATTAGCGTCAAAAAAGATGTCTTCTGAAAATATCTGCGAAGCCGGACTGGAATTACCGCGCATTTACTATGAACGGGTGAATGGCAAGGCATATAACTACGTCTATGCGCCCGGTCAGGATGATGGGAAGTTTTTAAATAGACTGGTAAAGTTCAATGTGAAAACAAATGAGCTGAAAGATTGGCGGCAAGATGAGTGTTATCCCGGCGAACCGGTGTTTGTAGCGCGACCGGATGCAGTCAATGAGGATGATGGGGTTGTCTTGTCCGTGGTATTGGACGCCGCACGAAAAAAATCTTTCTTGATTGTTTTGGATGCTGCTTCAATGGATGAGATGGCACGTATGGAGTTGCCTTTGTTAGTACCTTTTGGTTTCCATGGTCAATTCTTTCGAAATTAATGGAGTAAGTAAATGCTTAAAAAGCGAATATGGTTATCTCTTGTTAGCGCAATGATTTTTAGTGCCGGGTGCTTTGTGCACGCAGCCGACCAGGGTACTCTTATTATTCACGTCAGTGGTTTGAAAAACAGCAACGGTTCTGTACGTGTTGCACTGTTCAACTCTGATGCATCGTATACGAATGATAAATTTACCGGTGAGACGGCTTTTCGCAAGGAGATTTTGCCGATTAAGAACAATGCTGCCGAATGTGCTTTCACTAATTTGCCGTACGGTGATTATGCAATTAAGTTGTTTCATAATGAGGACAATAGCGGCAAGTTTGAAACCGGCATATTTGGTATCCCGAAAGTGCAGTATGGTTTTTCCAATAACGCTCATGGGAAATTTGGACCGGCTGGATATGATAAAGCCATGTTTCATCTAGGTTCAACCGAGCAGTCCATGAACATAGAAATGCAGTAGTTATTGCGTACTAGATGGTACTGCAGCTACCGATTCAGCTGCCGGCGGTGTGAACGGCAATGAGCAATAAAGAGAGTACTGCGCCGTTGCCCCATAGTCGCAAGACCTGCTGTTAACGCCCAGGGACTGCTGCTTATCTAAAATTAGGTACGCAAAAACAACAACTTTCCACCCTATCTATTGTTCCTTCGGAAGCCTAATTTGAGCCATATTTGCCAATAATTCTGCCCCTTATGCGGTATGTTTTTCTTGATCTGTAAATGCCTAGCTCCAGTAAGGCAAGAGCTGGTGGGAAACTTCTAATGGCAAGATGAGTTGCGTTTTCTTGACATTTGAGGTTGGTGGATTTAACGTGGAATATAGATGAAGTTGAAACGCGCACCACCTGTGGTATTGGTGAGTCTTTCCTGCCGATGCGTGTTGCACCTTCTTGCCAATAACCAAATTACTGCCCGAACGCCAGAACGGACCATTGCAGATGTGGACCCCTACCGCATCTGCAGAGGCCCTTTCTTACCTTATGTCAACTTTGTTTAGTCTGCGTGCTGCGCAAATTGAGAAGTAATCTTGCCCCACCATGAACGTGGCTTGCGATGCAATTTGTGACGCATGCGGGATAGGTGAGCGTCATTCAGTTGCAAACGCAAATCTTGAAGTGAGTCTTGAACCTTGCTTGCAGAATCTGCCAATTTCATTGCTCTATCTGCTTGTGCTTGCAAGTCCGGCAAGAATTTCAATTCTGTTTCCAGTTGGGTTATTCGTGCTTGATCGGAAGCGCGTTCTGTCAAAAGAGAAATGATTTGATCTTTTGCGTCTACCAATTGCTTGCGCAAATCATCTTGTTCTGAATCCTCTTGCAAATTGGAAGATACTTCATTGCGCAGAACTTTGGCGAAACTTTCAAATAATGATGCCAGTTCTGCTTTGAAGGCGCGGGAAACTTCTACATTCAACTCAGGACGAGTGAATTGTTGAATGTAGGAGAGAAAGGTTTGGTAAAACGAAGCGCGTATTTCAAGCGAACGGGACAAACGCGAATTGGCCATGTTGAACTCGTCGACTACCGAAGGTGCGACAACTTCTCTTTCTTCTATTCCGCGAACTGCTGTTAATTGTGGACTCATCAAAATGTCTTTCTAGGTTTAATAAGTCTGCTAATTATGAAAATTGAGTTGATAGTTGTCCCTGGAAAAATTTAAGGTTGAGTCGGGCTCTGATCAAGCGAATATGTGGACTTGTAGAGCACTGACTGTGCAATACAAATATCCAATTATCGAAATAACAATCCAATCGATAGTGACTGGATATCTATGGTTTGCCGAATGATACCGTAACGATTGTGAAGTTACTTGTCACTTCCGAGACTAAACGACTCTTTGCTGAATGGTTTGTCGTCACTGTACTTCCAGCCGTTAGCTAGTCCTACTACTGGTCCGGACAGGACGCCGGCGCATAGTCCATAGGGGAAAGATACGCAAACTGCCGGAGCTACAAACAAAGGAAACTTGCTTTCGCCGACAATGTCCTTCACGCCATCTTTGGTGGCCATTATCGTGTGCTTAACGAAAGCAACTGGTGTGCCGCCTACTGCGCAAATCAATGTTGGTGGCAGGCGTTTTGGTAATGATTTACCGAAATTGCCGATTTTTTCAAATTGACCGGCTATGCCTGTCTTTGGAAAGGAGCCAGTTGGTTGCGGTGCCGGTGTAGATGTTGATGCATCGCCGCCCGTGGTGTTTTGGGCAATCGCTTTTACTTTTGGTTGTTTTACTGAATGGACTTTGACACTCGACTTTTCCTTCTTCTTTTTGGTTTCAACAGGAGTGTCTGCAACTGGAGTTGCTTCAGCTGGAGCCGGTTGAGTCGAGTCAATGATTGTCGGCATCGATGCCGGTGCCGGCATTGCCAGGAAAATTGGGTTAGGCGAGCTGTCTAGCGTGCCTTCAGCAAGTACCGGTGCAAGACTGGATGCTGCCAGACCACACAGGACAGATGCTAGAACTCTTCTCATAACGGCTTCTCCCAACCTAAAGTAAATATCACTGACAGGATTATCGCTTCATGACAACGGTGCATTAATGCTGATAACCAGTAAATTTTACCTGTGGTTCGACTGGAACGCCATCTTTATATGTGATCATTTGGCTAAAGTGACTGGCAATTTTTTGACCTGGCACCAAGATGCCCACCAGATTGAGAGGATCGGCCGCTGAAATTGTTACCGTTTCACCATTAGGCGGTTGCTTGCGCAGTGCTCTAAGTGATTCAACAGCTATTGGCAGGCCAAACTGCTCGCCCAAAAATCCACTTATGAATCTTCCCGCTCTCACTTCTCCCCTGTCTTCCAAACGCCTGAAGGCCATTAATAGCTCGCGCCATTTTGGAACTACATTTTCGCGCGCAAGAAGATCTCGGAAGACAACACCATAGCGTCGAAGCAGCATCCAACAGGTTGCTTCAACAATTTCATTGCGATCATTGGCAATTTCAGTTCGTGCCGGGCTGTGCGCTGAATATAGAAGTGACCAGCGTCCGGTGCTGTGGCGTGGACGAGAGTAACGCCCGCGTCCTTCGCCGGCACGTCTCTTTGGATCAATTAACGCCCGTAAATTATCGAAACCATCAGCTGTCACTAAGCCTGCCGTAACCAATTCCCAAAGCGCTGTTTCCACCTCAGCCTTTAGTCGACCGACTCCACGACTTATATCGCTGAAGAAAGACGCTCCATGTAATTTCAAAAATTCAAAGACATCGGCTGCCGCTTGCGAGAGAAACTTCACTTCATCGCCTTTGATATGCTTGGATGCCATCCAGTCAGACTCGTGACGAACAAAAAATGTCACAGGTGCAATGCTTGTTGGAACAACACGCTTAATACCGGAACTCTCATCAGGCAAAACAATACCTTCCAAACTAGCTGGGTGGGGTGACAATCGTCCCCAGCCAATTGCTCCTGTTAGACACAAGTGGTCAACTACATCAGGATCGTATTTCCTAATTCGCTTGGTAAGAATTGACGACTCCCAAGCATTTGCTGGAATTTCAAACCCTTGCAGTTGGCTCAGCACTTCAAGCGTACCGCGCTCACCTGTCAGCTGGCTGCCCGGTGTTACATGTTGCCAGCGTAGAAGCCATTGCATGAATTGTGCGGCAGTTACAGGTTCGATCTGCTTGCGTAAAGTACCGACTGTCAAATTGTGAATGCGTGAGAGCAAGCGACGCTCGGACCATTCTTCGGTGTTAGCACTGGTAAAGCGACCGCGCAAAACTAATCCTTGCGACTCGATAAAGAGCAGTGCTTGTTCAACATCTGCCGGCGCAAGACCTGTAATTGCTGAAAGCTCTTGCGCATTAGTTGGACCTAAGTGGAACATCCATCCTTTTATCGCTGCGCGAATACCATCGCCCCCGCCTGCTGATTCTTGAGGGATTTGCGCAGGTAAAACGACAAATTCCGCATCAGGGAAAATTGACTTGAAGGTCTCGACATTTTCGGCCGTCACCCAATAATTTCGACTGCCGACTTTTGCTTTGCCGACTCTCTTGCTGTTTAGAAGTTCTGCAAATAGATCGGACCATCTTTCAATATGTCTGTCAGGAACTGTAGACAGTTGATCGTCAATCTCCGCCAACTCCGGCATGATGATAAGTGTCTGCGTTAAGTCATAAAGCTCATGCGCGTCACGAATATCCGGCCATGCTTCTTGCTGCACGCGCTGGATGGTTTCCGGATCTAATCGACCGACTTCTTCTACAATGGACTGCGGCAAGACTCGTCGCATTTCGACCGCTCGGGCGCGTCTTTCTTCCAGTGGAGCATCATCTAAGTATGCGTATGGATTGGCATTGACTATTTCGGCGGCAAAAGCAGACGGTGTTGGTGTATCAATGGCAATACATTCAATTTCGCCGGCGGTAATTTCTGAAATTAGTTTTGTCAGTCCTTCAAGGTCCATTGCTTCAGTCAATACATCCTTCATCACTTCATTGATAAGAGGATGTTCCGGTACAACAATGTCGCCGTCGATGTTGTCCTGGCAAGCAGCTGCTTGGGGAAACACTGTGGCTAACAAATCCTCAGCGCGCATGCGTTGAATCTGTGGCGGTACTTTCTTGCCACCTTGATAGCGTAGCAAGGATAGTGCGCGATTTGCATCCCAACGAAAACGAGTATTGAAAATCGGCGTTTGTAAGGCTGCTTGTGTAAGTACTTCGGCCAGAGTTTCTTTGCTTAGAAAGCGAAAGACATCAGCCAATGGAAAACTATGTTGTTCCAAAAGTGAAATATTCAGACCGTCATCTGTAGCTGCTGCCTGTAATTCGAAATTGAAACTGCGGCAGAAGCGCTTGCGCAATGCTAGTCCCCAGGCCTTATTTATTCGCCCACCGAAAGGAGCGTGAATAACAAGCTGCATGCCGCCGCCTTCATCGAAGAATCTTTCAGCAATGATTCTCTTTTGCGTCGGCACTTGACCCAGGACTGTTTGTCCCTCGACGATGTATTCAACCAGTTGCTCGGCGCCGGATTTGTCTAGGTGGCATTCGTTCATTAACCATTCGACAATATCGCTGTTGTCGGGCGCATGCAATGCGCCCCTACGGGAGGCGTCGGAAAGTTTGTCGCTTATTTCTTGACGTAGTCTGCCAATGTGATCTGATAATTCTTCCGTGCGAGCGGGAGCTTCTCCTCGCCAGAATGGAACCGACGGAGGAGAGCCGTGAGCATCTTTGACTAAGACGCGACCTGTACGTTGCTCTACTCGTATAACTTGCCACGACGTTGTGCCAAGCAAAATAACATCGCCGCGATTGCTTTCAACGGCAAAGTCTTCATCAAGCGTGCCGACAATTGTTTCTTCCGGCTCGACGACCATGTTAAATAAGCCGGTCTCCGGAATTGCGCCACCGTTTGTAATAGCTAACATGCGACTACCGCGACGGGCGTGAACTGTTTTATTCACGCGATCGCGCAACAAGTAAGACCCTCTGGCAATTGTCCTGCCGGAGAAGCCTTCTGTGAGCATGTCCAGAATCTCATCAAACTGGTCTCTAGTTAACGACTGATATGGATAAGCACGGCTGACCATCTCAAACAGCTCATCTTCTTGCCAGTCGTTAGTTGCGCAAGAAGCCACTATTTGTTGCGCCAAAATATCCAAGGGTGCTTCCGGAATAATAATCTTGTCCAGATCGCCATGACTAATGGCCCGGCAGAGCGCCGCACATTCAACCAATTGGTCCCGTGTTGTTGCAAACACACGACCTTTAGGTGTTGCTCCTTTAAAGTGACCTGAACGACCAATCCTTTGCAGAGCCACTGCAATGGATCTAGGCGATCCTATTTGGCAGACCAAATCAATAGCACCGACATCAATACCAAGTTCCAGCGAAGCAGTGGCTACAAGAACCTTCAATTGTCCTGTTTTAAGCTTGTGCTCGGCAACCAATCTGATTTTGCGCGACAAACTTCCGTGATGGCTGGCTACTGCATCTTCGCCGAGTCTTTCAGATAAACGAAAGGCAATTCGCTCAGCTAACTTGCGAGTATTTACAAATACTAGAGTCGACTGATGGCTCTCGACTAGTGACGCGATGCGATCATAAATCTCTTCCCACAATTCGGCAGATGCCACCGGAGCCAAAGGTGCTCCCGGCACTTCAATCGCCAAATCTATTTTTCTTTTGTGTCCGGCATTCACAATTACAGGCTGAGCCCGTCCATTGCCGACCAAATACTGAGCAATTTGCTCAATCGGCTTTTGGGTGGCAGAAAGACCAATACGTAAAGGCGGCTTGAGAGTTAGTGCCTGTAGTCTCTCCAGCGAAAGGCAAAGATGAGCGCCACGCTTATCATCGGCAACTGCGTGAATTTCATCAACAATCAGAGTCTCAACAAGTTTCAGAGTCGCCCTACTCTTCTCGGCCGTAATGAGAATGTAAAGTGACTCCGGCGTCGTAACCAAAATATGTGGCGGACGCTTGAGCATAGCCCTTCGCTCATGCGCCTGTGTATCGCCCGTGCGCACAGCAACCCGAATAGGCTGCATTTCAATACCGCGCTCTTTGGCTAACTCAACAATTTCCGCCAGAGGCTGCTCGAGATTTTTATGAATGTCATTGCTCAAAGCTTTAAGCGGTGAAACATAAACTACATAAGTGTGGTCTTCGAGCTTCCCATCAACCGCTCGTCTGACCAATCTATCGATACAAGCCAAAAACGCCGCCAATGTCTTGCCCGACCCGGTAGGCGCCGAAATAAGCGTCGGTCTGCCGGCAAGAATATGCGGCCACCCCTCAGTCTGAGGCTCCGACGCCGTGCCAAATTTAGAGACAAACCAGTCTCTGACAAGTGGGTGCGCCCACGAAAGTGGAGTCGTGTCTTCTTTGTTCACAACTTACAATCGTAGCTTAAATTTGCTATCTATACCAGAATTACTGTGAAAACCACTGAATCTCGACTGAGGGCGTTGCTTCTCTATTTTGATTTGTCTTGCGCTTTCGATTCAAGTTTGTCTATTCGCTTCTTCAGCGAGGCTAACTCTCGCAAAAGATCTCCAGCGAGTTCACCGGTACTTTGTTTCGGCTTTGAGGATTGCCATAACTCAGAAGTTCGTTCGGCTACAAATAGGTAATCCTCTTTTTTGGCTTGTTTCCCAGCAGAGGACCCTAGTTTTTCCAAAACCCAATGTCTCACCATTGCTCCCATTGGCATTTGCAGCTTTGAGGCGGCTTCAACTAATGTTTCAAAATCCGACTTGTCGACTCTGAATTGTACAATTTCAGTTTTAGACATTTCCGATCTCGCATAGGAGCGAAGGTCTTTCATTGCTTTATTTATGTGTGCTGGTCGTTTTGGTTGCTTGCTCGTTGCAGTTTTCATATCAAATTCTTCTGTGGATTCATTGGCGATATCGAGTATTTGAAGACATTCGTCTTCAGTAATCTTGAGGTCACGATAATTGAACGTGATCCGCATTGACTATACCTATTGGTGTCATACATAGTGTATGACACCAATGTCACGCAAGCCAAGAGCTTTGGTGCCTATTCTATAGGCTGCGGCACGTGGCAGCTGGGTAATCCGCGGCGCTGGAAATACTTCTGGTGGTATTCCTCAGCGCGCCAGAATGTTTGGGCGGGTTCAATTTCAGTGACGATTGGACGTTTGAAGTGACCGCTTGTATCTAGTTTTGATTTGAGATTTCGTGCTGCCTGTTCTTGTTCTTTAGTATGGAAGTACACACCGGAGCGGTACTGCGATCCAATATCAGGGCCTTGTCTATTTAGTGTTGTCGGATCATGCAATCCCCAAAATATCTTGAGCAGTTGTTCGTAAGATACTTTGCTGGGGTCATAAGTCAATTGCACGACTTCAGCATGACCTGTCTCGTCGGTGCAGACATCTTCATACGTGGGACTATTGAGAGTGCCGCCCATGTAGCCGACAGCCGTTTCACTAACACCAGTGACTTGGCGAAAGGTTTCTTCGACTCCCCAGAAGCAGCCGGCTCCAAATGTTGCTTTTTCCATTACTTCACTTGATCTCCGGTTAGACTTGCTGTTTCTTCTGCTCGTTGCCCGGCTTTTTGGTAGATCTTATAGACCTTCTTGCGCAAGGCTTCGAGGTTTTTCATGTCCTTGTTGATAGCTAGAGCGGCATTGGCTATGGATGCGTTGTTTAGCATTGGTTGACTAGTGGTTTTTTCCAGCTCGGCCACTTTGTTGAAAGTGTCATTTACCAGTCCTACCCATTGCGCAAACATGGCTTTCACTTCTTCCTGTTGAGGTGCCGGCACTACTAGTGGTGCCTTACCTGCCAGCACGTCGTCACATTCGTCTTTCATAAGTTTAACGATTCTGCTCATGTCTTGCATGTATGCATCGACCCACTTCTTGCGTGGTGGCAAATATGCGCCTTGGGTAAATCCCGATGGCATGCTCAGTACTGTGTAGCCGACTACGTTGGGAGTCGATGTGAGGGTTACTTCGCGTCTGCTAACTTCCTCGCAGAGATCGCTTGCTGCTTCACGGACTTCTTGAATGGCCATGCCGATTTCTTTTAAATTCTCGAGCGAAACGACATAGACGTTGACCCCGACTTTGATGTCCGGCGCGTCACTTGGGTTGACACCCTTGCGTATGTCATCTGTTTGTTGAACAGGTGTCGTTGCTTCTTCTGCTGTTGGGTCAGGCGTTTCACCTTCTGCGTAGGCAAATGTTCCAAGAAGAAGAGACAGAGCAAGAGCGGCAGTAAGTGACTTGGTCATCGGTAAACCTCAATAATCGAAGATGATTTCTTTCTAGTATTGGTTATTGACAAGTCGAATGGTCAAGCTATTTCCGCTTTGATACTGCTTGACATTAGAGATATTGGCAACTTCTCCATTAGTTGGCAACACGTATTTCTTATACAATTTATGGTTTATCTGTGACTTATTCTGAGAGGTACGAAAGTGCAGGCAACGGTGGCGCAAGCGAGCAACAACACAATGACACATGAAACGCTCGATACCGGTGGACTCTTCGGACATCCACGCGGATTGACCACGTTGTTCTTCACCGAGCTGTGGGAGCGCTTCAGCTTCTACGGCATGCGCGCCATTCTTGTTCTTTATATGGTGGCAGCAGTTGCCGATGGTGGACTTGGATTTGATATTAAAACAGCCGCGATGATTTACGGCTTTTACCAAATGTCTTGCTACATGCTTTCTTTGCCGGGTGGCATTCTTGCCGATCGTTTAATTGGCGCAAGAAAAGCAGTGTTGATCGGCGGCATTATTATTGCGCTCGGTCACTTCACTTTGGCATTCCCATCAATTCAAACATTTTTCTTGGGCTTGATACTTATCGTTAGTGGTACTGGTTTGTTAAAGCCGAACATCAGCGCAATGTTGGGATCGCTTTATGCACCTGGTGACCACAGACGTGATGGTGGATTTTCCATCTTCTATATGGGCATCAACATTGGCGCAGCGATGGCTCCATTAGTCTGCGGTTACTTAGCGCAAGACTTAGGCTTCAAGAAAACAATTACTACCTGGGGATTCCATCCAGAGTCGTCGTGGCACTTTGGCTTTGCTGCAGCCGGAGTTGGCATGATCTTTGGACTCATGCAATATCTTGCTCAGCGCAAGCGCCTAGCTACGGTTGGCAATCCACCAGCAACAACTGTTAGTATGAAATCTGCGGGTGAAAATGGTCAGGCTGCTCCAGCAGCCCGACAGATCATGACCGTTGGTGAGTGGAAACGTTTGGGAGCGATTGGCGTATTGTTTTTCTTCACCGTGTTGTTCTGGGCAATTTATGAACAAGCTGGTTCATCGTTGACGTTATTTGCCGACAAATTAACTCGTCACGAAATATTTGGTTTTGAATTCCCATCAAGCTGGTTCCAGTCATTGAATCCGGTGTTCGTGATGATTCTGGCGCCGGTGTTCTCGCTCTTCTGGGTTAAATTGGGCGATAAGGAGCCATCCAGTCCCGCCAAGTTCACCTGGGGATTGCTCATTTTAGCTTTAGGTATCGGGCTAATGGTGCCTGCTGCAATGCTTACAGCGCACGGCTTGGTGAGCCCGCTATGGCTTGTAGCTGTGTATCTTGTTGAGTGTATCGGGGAACTTTGTTTGTCTCCTGTTGGTCTAAGTACTGTAACTAAACTTGCACCGTTACGATTCGTTGGGATGTTCATGGGGATTTGGTTTTTAGCATCGGCACTGGGAGATTTCGTTTCAGGAATCATTGCCAGCTATTTCGATACCGATCCTACTCATATGGTTTATTTGTTTGGTTCTATGGCTGTGGCAGCTATGGTTGCTACAGGAATTCTCGCCCTGCTTACGCCTAAGGTGCGTGAGCTAATGGGCGAAGTTCGTTAGTTTGGAGGTTACTGTGAATAAATTCGTTTTGACTTTAGCTTTGGCGGCAACACTCGCAAGTGGCGTTTGCAGCGCATCATTTGCAGGAGAAACGCAAAAGATTGCTTCAGCGACAAAACAATCTCATAAGGCTCATCATGCAAGAGCCAGCATGCTTATCAAAGCACCACCGGAAGTTGTCTGGGATGCCATTTTAGATGTGCCTGATTCCGACGACATGGCGTACAGCAAACAGCTAGAGCGCAAGGGTAACGTCGCGATTATCGAAGAGAAATACGTCAAGTTACCGATTATTGGCGATGCAGTAGCTGTCATCAAACAAACAGAAGATCCATACAAGCGCATTGATTTTGAATTAGTTCGCTCGGACAAATTCAAAGCAATGGAAGGTAGTTGGATACTAACGCCTGCAGACAACGGCAAACACACCATGGTGGAGTTAACCTCTTACACTGATGCCGGTGTTCCCATCCCGCGTTTTATCATTGATATCACAACGAAGCAACGTGTTAAAGGCCGCTTGCAGGAAGTACAAGCGTTTGTAGAAAAACTACAGAATCGCGTATCCACAAAACCGGTTACTTCGAAGTAGAGACCAATTCGTCTAGTTTTACGATCTCAATACCTTCAATCTTTGGAAGCTGCGAATCATTCGTTAAAAACACGGATGCGTTGTTAAGTATTGCTGTAGCAATTTGTATCGCATCGGGAGTGCGAATGTTGTATTCTGCTCGTATATGAGCGGCGCGATCAGCAATTGTTGTATTTGATTCTGCGATTGTTAAGCCACGCGAATTAAGCAAAATGTGTCGGTATTGTCCTGCCAAGTCAAATCTTTGCTCTCTTAATGGTTTCACCAATACTTCAAGCAGTGTTATGACTGAAGTGACTGCCTCAAGCTTGGAATCTGCAATTGCTTGAAACAGTGGTTCTATTAGTGGAAAGTAAGTAGCATTTTCTTCTATGTAATAGATGAATGGCGCAGTGTCTATTCCGATCGTTTTTCCAGAGAGCGAGCTTATCCACTCCAAGAGTCACGCTCCTTGTTGACGTAATCCTGGGCATCGAAATCATGCCAGATTTCCTTTCCCAATCCGCGGAGGGATGAAATGCTAGCGTCCTTCTGCTTAGAATTGGCGATTTGGCACTCCATTACCTTAAGGAGTTGCGCTTGTTGCGGTTCCGGTAGCTGCTGCAAAAGATGTAGGATTCGGTTATAAGACTCAGTCGACATAATCTACTACCGTGCTGGGGCTCCACTATCCATAATATACCCATGCTCAACTTCGCTATGTTAATTGTTGCCCGTGTAAGGTAGATTGGGTGCGCTAGAACGTCAGCCAAAGCTCTTGCAGCCCGCGTAATGCCGGGTGTCTGCGGAAGCGTACTTCTTTGCCGGGCTTTATTTGGAGATTCGGTAGGCGTTTAAACAGCGTGGCAAAAGCGATTTCTGCTTCAGTCTTAGCCAGCGACCAACCGAGGCAGTGGTGAATTCCTGCGCCAAAGGAAAGGTATTTGCTGTCCTTGCGCGTGATATCAAATTTGTCCGGATCGGCAAACATTTCTGGATCGCGATTAGCTGCCCCGACGAACATGACCATCAAGTCATTCTTCTTGAGCTTCTTGCCGCGTATTTCCGTGTCTTCTAACACCATACGACGAACTAGTTGAACTGAAGAATTCCAGCGGAGAACTTCATCGACTGCCTGAGGCATAAGCTCAGGATTTGCCTTGAGGATTGACAGCTGATCAGGATGCGTGAGAAAAGCGTGTACGCCATTACCAATTAGATTTACAGTTGTCTCGTGTCCGGCAAGAAGCAATAGAACACAGTTTGCCAGCAATTCATCTTGTGTAAGCTTATTGCCTTCTTCTTCAGCTTGAACAAGCGCGGAAATCAAATCGTCTTTTGGATTCTTGCGGCGATCTTCGGCAATCGGGCGGAGGTAATTGATAAATTCGCCGATTGCTTTGTTGGCAGCCAGCAATTTGCCAAGATCAAATCCGCCGCCTAAGTCAAATGCAAAAGTAATTGGAGTGGACCACTTTTTGATCTTGTGCAGATCTTCGGGAGGTACTCCCAACATTTCGGAAATAACGGTAACAGGAAGAGGGAATGAAAATTGAGACATTAGCTCCACTTCGCTGCCCTTCACAATTTGGTCAATGAGTTTGTTTGAGATGATCTCGATGTGCGGACGCAGTTGCTCGATCATCTTCGGGGTAAACGCTTTATTGACTAACCCTCTCAATCGTGTGTGATCTGGAGGATCTTGCCTCAGCATAAAGAGAGCTGATGCCGACAAGAGCGGGAAAAACTTAGGGTTTAACATGCGAGTCAACCAGAAACGTTGCGCTGGTTGAAACTTCTTGCCAAATTTGATGTCGCGAATGCATGCGTTAATGTCGTCCCAGCGGGTCAGTATCCACTGGTTGCTGTTGTCGCTCCAGAATACAGGATCTTCTTCGCGAAGCCGTTTGTACCAAGGATATGGATCTTGAATAAATTCATCCGTCATGGGATTCAGTGGATCGCACAGTTGAGTGGCTAGTGACATTAGTGCTCCTTTGGTGGGCGGGCGCATGCAATGCGCCCCTACGAGATCCTGCTACGGTTGGTGTGTATGTAATGCGTCTCTACGAAATTCAGCGGGTGCAGGCGTTGTGCCCTGACGAAAGTAAGTTACGACTGACGGGCTGCTTCTTGTCCGCGCTTCATATTGATGGTTGTGGCCAGTGCTAAAGCAACACCGAAGAATATGCAAGTGCAGAAAATTGCCAGGCGGTGATTTCCGCCAGTTGCATATGCCATTAAGCCATAGCTAATTGGTCCAATTATGGCTGCGGTTTTGCAAGCAAGTCCCCAGAGTCCGAAGAATTCTCCGGCGCGTCCTTCTGGTGTTAACAAGCCGACTGTGGCGCGACCGGCAGTGAAACTGCCGCCGTTAGCAGCACCTGCTAATGATGCGGCAATCCAAAATATAGTGCGATCCGGACTAAATGTAAGTGTCAGAACAGACAAGAGCCACAATGAAAGTGCAATGAGTAGAGTCTGTTTCGATCCGACTCGATCTTGGATTTCACCAAAAACATAAGCGCCACCAGTAGCCGTTAAGTTGATTACGATAAACAACATAATCGCATCGGATACTGAAAAGCCCATAACTTCATGAGCGAATACTGATGCCAGCACAACGACCGTCGAGGTGCCGCATGTATACATCATTACTGTTAGAAGAAGGCGGAAAAGATCTTGAAACTTTGGCGCATCTTTTAATGTTTCCATCAGACGATGTGTGCCGATTGACCAATACGTCTGACCTGCAGGCAGCGTTTTTGGTTTTGCGTGCTCTTTAACAAACGCAAAGAAAGGCAATCCAAAAACCGCGTAGTTGATAGCGACAAGAACAGCAGTCATTGGAATGTATTCGGCTGGTTGCTGACCGGCAGCTTGAGCCCAATCTACATAAGCTTTGCAGGCCATTAGAATTATCAATGCACCGAGGTGGCTTATAGTGCAACCCCAACCGGAGACACGTCCCATATTTTCCGATGTGCAAATTTCAGGCAGAAAGGAAGCTAGGAAATTTTCGCCGGTGGAAAACATGAAGTAGGAAAGAGTTATCAAAGCAAATGCTAGTACGATGGAGCCAGGACCAGTGAAAAACAGTAGTGATGTCAAAATGATGCAGCCGATAGTCGCTCCGAATAGCACCGATTTCTTGGCGGCGCTGTAATCGCAGAGTGCACCTAATAATGGGGCGGAGACAACTACAAGCAAATTGGACAGACCTACAGCCAGCGTCCACAGCAATGTCGAAGTGCCTTTGTCGAACCCCGCGCCCTTAGCTATAACAGTTACGAAAAATGTGTTGAATATGGCTGCGGCGACTACTGCCGGATAGCCGGAGTTTCCGAAGTGATAGAGCACCCAGGCGATAGCTTGGGATTTGTTGTTGCCCGGTGACGTTGTCGTAGCAGGTTTTTCCATCGTAGGCGCGCTTGTTGACATGGCTGTTTTCCTAAACGAGTGACTTAGAAACTCCACGGATATTCTACAAGCTTGTGTTACATTCAGTTTCAGTATTAGGTTAAACGGGAAAATTTTCGGTAGAGGTTGCTAAGAATGCAGAGAATTAAGTACCTGGCCCTTTCGATACTGGTTAGCACTGCTCCTGGACTGTGTGCCGAAGCAGCAGCGGTTAAGCCGGGTGCCGCCAAGCCGGCAGCTCAGGTTAAGCCGAAGGCAGTACCGCGTGTTTTCGTGGCAGCAACAGACGGCAGCATTTTTAAGCGGGTGGATGCAACAACTTTGCTGTTGGCAAAGGGTAATTTGCTGGTTTCGGTTAAGCCGCCTCTGCAGTCAGGTATGATCAAGACCGCATATGGAACCGTTATCGTCCCAGCCGATTCGGTAGTCTATGTCAGTTTGGCTAATGGTGAATTGCAAGTGCAGCATTTGCATGGCACAAGTGGCAGCAATCTTTCTGCAACACTCAAGACAAGTCTCTTCAAAGATGCAAGCGACAAGCCGTTGACAATTGCTGTTGGACAGCATATGCACGGGGCTGTACCTGTACGGCAAGTGGATCCGACAACGAAAGAAGCGATACCGCCATTGCCGACTCCCGTGCCGACGGTAGCACCTATTAGCGAAGCCGGTCTGCAGGCAACAGGCAAGACCATTACTTCGATGATGAAGAATATGCCTAATCCCGCTTCACGTATGCGATTTGCCTCTGTGACCAAGACACCGTTAATTGATAATTGGGTTGATGATTTCGACATTGATTCCGATAGTGTTTTCAACGCCACGGGTAGTGATACCACAACGAGTATCGACTCACCTAACGATGTTCCGACAACCGACATTCAACCTGCCGACAGTTTTCAGACAGCGCGTGAAAATGTTCAGCAAGGCGAATTCCAACCGGAAGCCGCCGCGGAAGATGACAGCGGCTTAGAAAGCATGTGGGGACGCAATCAAGAAGGACCAGATGTCGATGCAACAGGCGGAATGTTGGATCCGGTGAGTTCGTTTAATTAGTTTCCAGCCAAAAAGGGCGCATGCAATGCGCCCCTACAACAAGTGAATGGTATTTCTATAGTTCATTGAAGTTGGTTCAGTGTACGTGCGTAGGGGCGCATTGCATGCGCCCGTCATATGCTACGATCACCAGCGTTTATATCGACGCTCGAGGTCACAAACGTGCAAGTTATCGATCGGATAAGTTATCGATTGCCACAAGAACTCACATCGGCAGTCAAATCGTCTATAGAAGATTGGCAAAAGAATAACAAAGTCAAGCGACTCTGGGATAAAGACGCTAGCTTGTGGACGGGTGATGACGAAGGCAAGTGGCTGGATTGGTTGCACATTACAAGTGATCAAATTAAGCAGATAGATGCGTTGCAAAAACTTGCTGCCGAAGTCAAGCAAGAAGGCTTCACGCATATCTTATTGTTAGGTATGGGCGGATCGAGTCTTTGTCCGGAAGTTATGTCGATTACTTTTGGTCAACAAAATGGATTTCCAAAATTGCTCATTCTGGATTCAACAGATCCACAAGAAGTTCAAACAAGACTTGACTCAATCGATTTGAAAAAGACATTGTTTATTGTCTCCAGCAAATCCGGCAGCACGCTTGAACCAAATATTTTCAAACAGTTTTTCTACGCTAAGGCAGAAGAAGCACTCGGAAAAGGCAATGCCGGAAAACATTTCGTAGCTATTACCGATCCAGGATCCAAAATGGAACAAGTGGCGAAGAAAGATGGTTTCCGTCACATCTTCTACGGCTTGCCTGGAATTGGCGGACGTTATTCAGCACTTTCCAATTTCGGTATGGTACCTGCTGCCGCTGCCGGAATTGATGTCGCAAAATTCTTGAAGAACACACAAGAGATGGTTGAGTCATGCTCGCCATCACATCCGGTAGAACAAAATCCTGGAGTTATTCTCGGTATCATTCTTGGTGTTGCGGCAAGATCCGGTCGCGATAAGTTGACACTTATCACATCACCGGCAATTTACGACGTAGGTGCTTGGCTCGAGCAATTAATTGCTGAGTCAACAGGTAAGCAAGGACACGGAATTATTCCTGTCGATCGTGAGTCTCTAGGCTCTCCTAACACATATGGTAAGGACAGAGTCTTCGCTTACATTCGTCTTGAATCTGACGCTTGTACCGAACAAGACAAATTAGTAGATGCCTTGGAAAAAGCCGGACAACCCGTTGTCCGCATTTCCATTCCGGACATCTATCATTTAGGACAAGAATTCTTCCGTTGGGAAATTGCTACGGCTGTTGCCGGTTCTATAATCGGCATTAATGCCTTCAATCAGCCCGACGTGGAAGCCAGCAAAGTCGTCACCCGTGAATTGACCACCGCCTACGAAAAGACAGGCTCATTGCCCGCTGAGAAGCCTTTCTTTGAGGAAAATGGCATCAAACTCTTCACGGATGAGGTAAATGCTAAGGCTATTACCCAGGCTGCAGGCTCGGACAAGACCCTTGCCGGTATGCTTAAGGCTCATTTGGGACGCCTCAAGGCAGGAGACTACTTTGCCCTGCTCGGCTACATAGAAATGAACAACCGGCACGAGAAGGCATTGCAGGAAATTCGCCACCTGGTAAGGGATACAAGGCACGAGGCAACCTGTCTGGGCTTTGGTCCGAGGTTCCTTCACTCGACAGGACAAGCCTACAAAGGCGGTCCAAATTCAGGCGTTTTCTTGCAAATTACTGCTGACGACAAAAAAGATCTACCTGTACCGGAACAAACCTATACCTTCGGCGTCGTAAAAAGTGCGCAAGCACGCGGCGACTTTCAAGTGTTAGCTGAACGACAAAGGCGAGCACTGCGTGTCCATGTGACCGGCGGTGTGGAGGCTGGATTAGCAAGATTAAAGGAAGCGGTAACGAACGCCCTTAGCTGACGTCAATGCAGATACTTAGAGCGATTTAGTAGACTTTTAGTTCTATATCTGGCATTCTTGACAGCTCGTGACTTATCGCGGCAACTTCCCGCCACGGGGAAGCGTTGAATTCCCCGAAGCGATAATCTCAAGGTAGGTAGATGAAAAGGAAAGTTGGCGCGGACACAGTTGAAAAAGGTGCAATGTCTTTCGCGAATTCACGCGTATTTGCACCATTGATGATGTCGTTGTTTTTAACTATGCTGCTGTCTATGCAATCCACGAGTTTCGCATTCTCACTGACTAAGGCAAAGAAAGAAGCCGCAGAAGTAATGCCTGCCGCTTCTGATATTCCTGTGCTTGAGTGGACCAATCCAGATGTGAAACCCAAAGCTGCAATTATTGCGTTGCATGGAGCAACTCAACAAGCCGGTAGTTTTGATGTACTTGCGAAGCATTTGGCTGAGCAAGGCTACGTAATTGTCGGATTAGATTTGCGAGGTCATGGTCGCTGGTACTTTGGACCATTCTCGAAAGTAGGCGGCAAGGCAATTAGCTACACACAGAGCGTTAAGGATTTGCAAGCTCTTGCTATTGAAATGAGAAAACGTTATCCGGGCATTCCGCTTTTTTGCTTAGGTGAAAGCACCGGTGCCGGAGTTGCGATGCATGCAGTAGCCGAGCGCAATGATCTATTCGACGGCATGGTTTTAGCCAGTGCCGGAACCCGCACAAACATTTTCAATCTAAAACTCATTGTGCCTGATCTCGCCAAGGGACTGACCAATCTCGATAAACAAATCGATGGTTCACCCTACATTCTAAAATATGCTTCCGAGGACAAGCGCATCGTCAACGAGATGGTTTCTGATCCTCTTTCACGAAGTTTCCTAAGCGCCAAAGAAATCTTAAAGACACTTTGGTTTATCAACTCAATGCAAGGCATTGCTCGCAAGTTGCCTGCACAGCTTCCAATTCTTCTTCTTCAAGGTGGACGAGATCACATCGTCAGCCCAGCTACAGCTGAAGCCCTCATGCGCAACATGAGCAGCGACGACAAGCGAATGGTCGTCTTTCCAGATAGCGGACACGTAATGCTCGGCACAAGCTATATCAAAGAACCGATCATGAATCTCGTAACCAAATGGTTTAACGACGAAACAGTCGCAGTCAACGTGAAAATCGAAATGGCGAAAAACCCGATCGCCCCAAATCACGTAGATGTACCGCACAAAGCACTGAACCCAACCGCAATGCTCAACCAGCAACAGCCGGCGACAGCTCTACGCTAACTTGTTTTTGTACTTTGGTTGTCCATTGGTCTTTTTGTCTTATTGTATTTGTAGGGGCGCATTGCATGCGCCCTTTTTTGTATTAAAGCGTCGCTACCCGTTCCTGCTGCTCTAACTCCGCAATCTTCTTAAAATCGTCTTTCAACGATCGATACAACCCCCGATAAACCGGAAACGCTCGCTTATAAAACGCGGACGCCACAGCACTCGGATTACTCCGCTGCCGAACAGCAACAGTTGCCTCACAAGCTTCTTCCACGCTCATAAACGCGCCCGTCCCCACCGCCGCAAGCAACGCCACCCCATAAGCAGCCCCATGCTCCGCCGTCAGCAAAGCAACTTCTTCACCAAATACATCTGCCTGAATCTGCCGCCACAAATCCGACTTCGCGCCGCCGCCTGAAGCGCGAATCTCGTCAACCGGAATATTCAACTCTCGCATAATCGCCAGACAGTCATTCAGCGAATAAGTAACCCCTTCCATTATCGAACGAACGAAATGCCCACGCGTATGACTCAATGTAAGTCCAATGAACGATCCACGCGCATTAGGATCAGCATGTGGTGTCCGCTCTCCGAATAAATAAGGTAGAAAGAAAAGTCCGTCGCTTCCTGCTGCTACTGCCTGAGCTTCAGCCGTCAACTTCTCATAGATTGCAGAGTCATCACTCAAGCAAAGACTGTTGCGGAACCACTGCAAACTAGCACCTGCTGAAAGCGTAACGCCCATTAAATGCCATTTGTCTTTGACGGCATGACAAAACGTATGCAGCCTGCCTGACGGATCAACCGCGAACTTTTCGCTATGCGCAAAAACAACACCCGAACTTCCAATTGAAGTTGAGACCAGCCCCTCACGCACAATGCCATTGCCTATTGCGCCCGCCGCACAATCTCCTGCGCCACCTACAACTACGCAAGCCGTGGTTAGTCCTAAAAGACTCGCTACTTCGGCGGTCAATTTACCAGTAACTTCTTGAGACTCGTATGCTCGTGCAAACAAGTCTTGCGACAAGTCTAGTTTAGATAGCAGCGCCTTACTCCAAGTTCTATTCGCCACATCAAACAGCAGCATGCCGCTGGCATCACTAACGTCCGTGGCGAACTCACCAGTCAAGCGTCTGCGAATCTCATCTTTGGGCAACAACACTTTAGCAACTCGCGCGAAATTAGCAGGCTCGTGTTTTCTCAACCAAATTATTTTCGGCGCCGTAAAACCTGTTAAAGCCGGATTCGCTACCAGCTTAATTAACTCATTACGGCCGCCTGCTGCTTTCTCGATATCAACACATTCTTCTGCCGTGCGTTGATCATTCCATAATATGGCTGGTCGGATGACGCTGTTGTTCTTATCTAAAAACACCGCCCCATGCATCTGTCCAGAAAGACCAATTGCTTTTACATCAGATGGTTTCAGTTGCGCAGACTTAACTACTTTCTGAACTGTCTCAACCGTTGCCTTCCACCAATCATTGGGGTCTTGCTCACTCCAAAGCGGTTTTGGCTGATAGAGCGGGTAGCCAGCAGTCGCCTCGGCAAGAATTCTCCCGTTGCCATCAATAGCAATGCTTTTTGTGCTGGATGTGCCGATATCTATCCCGATAAACACACTCATGATTACGCCTCACCAATTGGTTTGTGCGTATTCTACAAAATGCGGAATGACAAGCAGTGATATATAGGCGATCCAAAGAGATTAAGTGCGCTAGGATCTTCCTGCGTTTATCCGAACCTGAGGTCAAGCGATATGCCGAAGTATTCTACTGATGAATTTACACCGAAGAAAGAAGACCGTTTTACATTTGGTCTTTGGACAGTAGGCAATCGCGGACGTGACCCATTCGGCGATGTTGTACGTGACGCAATTAGCCCCACGACCATCGTCAAGCGCTTATCTGAACTAGGCGCTTATGGCGTAAATCTGCATGACAACGACCTCGTCCCAATTGATGCAACGCCTGCTGAACGCAACAAAATCGTCGGCGAATTCAAGAAGGCTCTAAATGACTACGGCATGAAAGTGCCGATGTCGACAGTCAGCCTCTTCTATCATCCAATTTTCCGCGACGGCGCTTTCACATCAAGCGACGCACGTATTAGAGCATACGCAATTCAAAAGACACTACACGCAATTGACCTTGGCGTTGAATTAGGCGCAGAGATATTTGTTCTCTGGGGCGGACGCGAAGGAATTGAAGTCGATGCCGGCAAAGATGCGATGGAAGCGCTTAAGTGGTATCGCGAAGCAGTCAACTACCTAACAAGCTATGTTTCTGATCGCAAACTCAACATGAAGTTTGCACTCGAAGCAAAACCGAACGAGCCACGCGGCGACATTTACTTGCCGACAACAGGTCACATGCTTGCTTTCATCGAGACATTGGATCATCCAGAAATAGTCGGCGTAAATCCGGAAGTTGCTCACGAACATATGAGTGGTCTGAACTTCTATCACTCAATTGCTCAAGCAATTGACGCAGGCAAACTATTCCATATTGATTTAAATGATCAAAAGCCAGGACGCTACGATCAAGACTTGCGTTTCGGTAGCGAAAACATCAAGCCAATGTTCTTCCTCGTAAAATTGCTTGAGGAGTCGGGCTATTCCGGACCACTACACTTTGACGCACACGCTTACCGCTCGGAAGACGAAGAAGGCGTATGGGATTTTGCTCTCGGCTGCATGCGTTCGTACAACATCCTCAAATCAAAAGCTAAATCATTTGCCAACGATGCCGAAGTAAAAGAGATTCTTTCTGGACTAGCTAAAGCCGGCGGCAAAGACGAATTCGCCATCGACCATTACAGCAGCATCGGTGCCACCAAATTGAAAGACCACAAATTCGATATCAACGCACTAGCTAAACGCGGCTATGGCTACGAGAGACTCGACCAGCTTGTATTTGAACACCTAACAGGCGTTCGTACAGGCACAACTGCCGGTAAGCAGATGGCTGGATCTGTTCGTTAACTCAAATACTTAAAACTGACGGAAAGATCCCGTGCCGGAGAAGACGTCGTAGTCGAATTTGAAGTTGACCTGGATCATATCCGGTGCGCCTTTTGGCAGTGGTGGCAAGGGCTGAGCTTGCTTGATGGCTTCTACTGCTGCTTGGTCGGCGACAGCCACACCAGATGAAGTGACCATCTTGATGCCGGTTACTGTGCCGTCTCTATGTGCTTTGAAGCCGATGACGATTTTGTTGGATTCGTTGCCGCGTGGTGGGAACCAACTCTTTTTGATTTTTCTTTGCATGGCAGTTAGCCAGGAGCCGTAGTCGACATCAGCTGCTCCATCGCCGTCGTCACCTTCTCCTGATCCTGTGCCACCGGAAGATGATCCGCCGCCGCTGCTTGTTGATGGTGCAGTAGGAGCTGGTTGTGGTGCAGGCATCGGCACCATATCAGGCGCCGGCTTCGGTGATACCACTGCGATAGGTGTTGGTGCTACTGGTCTTACAACTTGTTTTGGTACTGGTTTTGGTGGTACCGGCTTCGGTGGTTCCGGAGCTTTTTTGGGTGCAGCTGGAGAAGGATTCTTCTTCGGTGCTGGATTTGATGGGACAAGTTCAATCTCGGTGATTTGTTCTTGCGGTGGCTTAGGCGCAATGAAGAACAGAATCAAAACAAGAAATGCCATGATGAAGGCAAAGTGTGCCAGATACGATCCGCTTGTTGTTTCGGACAACATCAATGTGCGGTGGTGAACGATATACCCTTGCTTAAGGCGCTTGGCATAGTCATACGCTTGTCTGCTGGCAAACAGCGTGAAAGAAATTATCAAGCCGAGAATTACAAATGAAAGAGCACTTCCAAAATGCACTTGCAGAGGCGATGCGGAATCCCAATGTACTTGCAAGCCGATAGAACCAAAGACGTTTTCAATCGCTTTGAGAATGGGCTCGGAGAAAAACATCCAACCCAGAATTAGAAAGTTTGTGGCGGATACAGCCAGGTAGAGATAGCCGCGACGCTTGTCACCGACGTAGAGCTGCCCCAATCCAGGGATAAGCGAAAGACGCGCCGCTTTCTTTGGGTCGCAGTTGGGAAATTCCAAAGCTTGCTGCTCGCCATCTTCGGCCAATTGAAGTTGTCTTTCTTCTTGAAACGTCCGCACGGTCGCCTTTTTTTCCTTTTCCGGCAAGAGCAAGATCTCCCGAAATTAGCCTATTAAGTATATTGGACTTACCCTTAATTTTGATGAGCGAAATTTATTGACAACATTGTTTTGAAGATTTTAATGTGGCCGTTAGCAAGAGCTGGTGAGCCTTAGAGAAGACCTTGTCAGGCATATAAAATAGGAAACACAAAAATTTGTGAGGATTTGGCGATGATCAAAAATTTGCGTAGCTTGGCAGCTTTGACTTTGATAGCTAGCTCAGTGCCCATGATTCAATCTGCAGTGTTAGCTGCTCCCCAAACGGTCGCTCAGCGTGCTCCGATTGCACCTGTGAGTGTTGGTCAGTGGTTCACTAAGTTTGATCAAATCATGCATGCAAATATCATCACCATGCAAGAAAAAGAGCAGTGTGATGGATTGTTAGCCCAAGCGATAATGCCGAATTTTGACAAAGGCTCAGCCAGAACTTTGCTGTCAGGATTGTCGGGTCGCTACGTGCGCGCTTCGCAAATGCTTGATGCAATGCCGAAGATGACGCAAACAAAACAACTATACGAAGGATATGCTTGGTACTATCTTGAAACATCCAAGTTGTTCCAAACGTATTTGAAATTGATAGACAATCCGATGGGATTGGCTGCGACAGACGACAGTGGACAATTGCTTGCTCCACAGCTTGTACAAAAGAAAGAACAATTGATCAAAGTGCGTGAGGCATTAATTGCACTCGATCAAAAAGTTCGCAATGAAAATGGAGTTACTACACCAGCTATTGGTATGTAGGTTGCCAACTCTGTGAGATAATACCGATGGTATTAAGGGGTCACTTGTCATGCGTAAATTATTGATTCCGGTTTCTTGTTTGGTCGCTATCTCGTTTTCATTTGCTCCGGTGAGAGCAGCTGATGATGCAGAGTGGTTGACCGAAGAGCAAATGCAAAAGATGTCCATAACTGATTTGCAGTCGTGGGCAAATAAGACGGACAAAAGAATAAAGGACTCGCGCACCTTCAAGTCCAAGCCAAGCAAAGTCCACATGGAAAAGCGGCTTGGCTATCACCCGCTGCTCGCGGAAAATTCTCCGGATGTTCCACTGCGGGACGAATTGCATCCGAACACTGGTACAAGACCAGACGGAGCTGATTCATCCAAATATCCAGAGCCTCATTATTATGATGAGAAACCGGAAAAAAATTGGAAGGGCGGCATCGTTGACGGCATGGGCAAAGTAGTCACGTCACCACTAACAGGTGCCGGTCACATGCTGAATTTCACAGGCAAAGCAGTTAACAAAGTTCTGTACTTCCTTGACGAAGCATTTCCCTGGATTTAACGAATTGCGTGAAATGCCCTTTTACGGCTTTCATCCATTTGTTTGATGTCGTGATCGATGTTGTGGCAAATTGCTGCAATGGCCGTTTGATTGTAATTTGGACCAACCGCTAACGTTTGCAGAATTTGATATTGGTTTTGAATGTCTTGAACGCCTGACTTCAATTCAGTCATGTATTCGTCTGCTTTTTCTACCTTGTCGTCAGGGATCAAAATAGCGTCGATGTCTTCTTGTAGCATCGGAATTAGATTAGCTAATTGAGTCATGTAGTAGTCAACCCACTTTTTGCGCATTGGCAGGTAATCACCAGTCGTGAAATTTACCGGAATATAGATGACTGTCCCGGCGATAATTTCTGGTTCTTCAATTAGGTTTGCGACTTGTCTTGTCGCTTCGTTGTAAAGATCTGTGTCGGAATGCTTCACTTGTCCGAGTGTTTTGGCGAGTGTGTTGAGTCCGAGTTGAGCTTCTTTAACTGTCTTAACCACGCTGCCTTGTAGTGGTGTTGAGGTTGTTGTCGTTGTTGTTATGGTCGTAGTTGATTCGGTCGCCTGAGCTACGGCTTTGGATTTTGTGTTGCAGGGTCCTTTGGCGCATGCATCGGGGTGGTGCATATCGCAAGCCTGCGCAGAAATCGCTGTGCTAGCCAGAATAGCAGCAAGTATCCATCTCATTTACAACCCCCTTGAGGCGACCTATTTATAATGGAAATTATGGCATGAGGCTTTGCCTTTGTCATGCGGCATACTCAGTTGAGTGTTTCTATTTCAATTCCTGGTATTGCGTTGACTACATCCGCGCCGAAGGCCATCGACGGTGTTAGTGCACCTGTGGCAATGCCGCCGGCAAGGAGTCTTTCCACGCAAGTAAGTGCCGAATGGCTGGTCAGTGTATAGCCTTCAGGACAACGCATGCGCAATGTGCATTGCATGTCTCCAAATTTTCCATCTGCGACGATTACGCATTTGGCCGCGGAGCGTCCTTCATCGGTCGGACCGGTTATGTATTTCGAAATTATTTGCTTGCCGATTATCTGCACCGGCGGACTGGCAAGAAGCGGTCTGAATAACTCTGCCAAACGCATAAACATAATTGCGTTGGTTGTGGTGGCAAAATAAACTTCAATGTTGGGAATGCCGGTAGATCTATAAGCCGTCGCCAAATCTCCCCACGGCATAGTTACTGAAATTGTGTTTTTGTGATTGAAGTGGAACTTTGTTGTCTTATAGGCAAGCGGTACCTTAACAAGCTTGCCGTCCTGTCTGATACAGCCACCATGGGCGGTGCCTTCAAACATTGTTTTGGCGGTACCGCGGCTTATACCTGCTCCAACACCTGCGATACCTAGACGCAACTGAGTTGTCTCAGGCAGGCGTTCTTTTACCATTGCCGCCAAGCAATCTGTAGGAACCACATCAAATCCCACTCCGCAAATTGCCGTGATACCGGCATCTACGCAATCGGAATTGCGAGAGAAGAGTTCCTCAAATACACCAATTTCACCGGTGACATCCAAATAGTGCACTTTAGCTTTGAGGCAAGCATTGAACATTGGCCGAAATGTTGCCGAAAAAGGTCCTGCACAATGCAACACTAAATCTACACCTTGCAGATTGGACGCAATCTCATCGCTGGATAAAAGCGAAAATGCCCGCCAAGGCATATCAAGCTCTTTGCCTAACTGTTCAACTTGTACTGAATTGCGACCGGCCAAAATAGGCTTGAGTCCCTTTTCCTTGGCAAGTCGAGCAATTAATTTACCTGTGTAGCCGTTGGCACCGTATAACATCCACGTCATCGGTCTATCACCTTACGAAGGATTGGTTTCCGGTAGGTTCTTCTCGCGCCAGAGTCTTATTCCGCCTGCCATAGACAGGACGTTTTTGTAACCCATTTTTTGTAGGTTATCGGCAGCCATGGCTGAGCGGTAGCCGCCTCCGCAGTAAAGGACTATTTCTGCATTGTAGTCAGGTATTTCTTTCTCGATATCGCGCTCTATAATGCCGCGCCCGAGGTGTTGGGCTCCTTGAGCATGTCCGGCTGTCCATTCATGATCTTCACGTACATCTATAAAGTAGAACGGCACGCGGTTTTGCAATTTTGCAAATACGTCGTCGACCGAGATCTCTTTTACGCGAGTCTTGGCGTCTTCAGCCAGCTTTTCAAATGCGGCACTATGTTTCATTGGCGATATCCTCAATTCAGAGTGGAAATATTGTACTCTTTCATGTTCTCAAGTGCGTCTCTGAATGCCATAATATGTTCATTCATAACTATCAAAAACGTACCCAATGGGCGTTGTAATGAGCGAGGCAAGCTAAATGTTGTTTGAGCGCAATCCGCGTACAGTTAAATTCCTCAATGTTGAAATTCCCGAACCGAGAATTTTGCTTGATTGTTTGGGCTTTGAAAAGCACGTTGTTCAAATCCGTGCAAAACGCGGCATACAAATTTGGCCAGGTTGGTACGAGCACGCAGCTTATTATGTAGTTGATCTGCCGCCGGAAAAAGTTTATGGACCTGGCGAAGAAGTGGTTATTCCTTCGAGCATTATGGCTCCTGATTACGAATTTGAAATTGCCTGCGTAGCAACAAAGACAGCATTGCTTACAAGCTTTGATGAAGCAATGGATTTCTTCAAGAATCATTGTTATTTGACCATCCTCAACGATTGGTCCGCGCGTGATGTTCAGAAGAAAGACATGGAAGGTCTTGGACCAACACACAGTAAAGGCATTTTAGGCAATAGCTTTGGACCGCGTCTTGTGCCTGTATCCGATTTCAAACTCGACGAAAAAGGCGTAATGGATATGGAGATGATCCTGAAGATTAACGGTCAGGAGCGCATGCGCAGCAACTACAACACTCTTTATTACAACGATCCGAAAACCAATGCACGTGAAGCGTGGAGTTTCCCGCGCTTTATGGCTTGGCTCGGCGCACACAACATCACCATTCACGGTGGTTACATCATTGGCTCCGGCACAGTTGGCAATGGCTGTATTGCTGAATTTATGGCCAAGACTGATCCGAAAACCGGAGAAGTTATTGAGCCGGCTAAATACCCCTGGCTGAAATCGGGCGATGTCGTTACGATGGAAGTGGAAGGTATTGGTACCCTGGAAAACAAGGTAAAGATAGCTGAGTACGCCAAGGTGAAGTAATGGCTGATGCGCTGATAGATGGTGCGATAACAGTCACATCGAAAACGATGCCCGCCGACAAGATTGGGCAAATCCTTTCTACGCCGGGCATTTTTTTCAAAGATGGACATTTTGAGTACCCAGTCAGCAATGACGAGCAAATCGGCAATCATTTGCGGTCTGTTTTTCTCATTGAGCCAATAGCATCCAACGCACAATTTGTTGACTGGATTGTTGAAGATGTTGCGCGTTGGATGGATGCGCAGAAAATAAAGGTAGACGCTGTCTTTGCTCCGGCACAACCGGCAGTTAAGACTGTTGTCGACAAGCTTGCACAGAAGAAAAATGTTCAGGCTGTTTATTTGGAATATCTTCCAGGTGGCTGGTTCGGTAGCAAAGTTGTCTCCGGCGAATTGAAGCCGGGTGCAAAGGTGCTTGTGTTCAATGGTGTGTCTCAGCAAGGTCGATGTGTCAGCAACAGGTTGCCGTTTTTTGTTGAAAATTTGGGTGGACAGCCTATAGCTGCTGCAGTCTTTGCTAAAGGAACAGCCGACGGAGTAAAAGCCGCTGAGCAAAAATTCGGCGACATGTTTTATTCGACGATACAAGTAAATATTCCAATCTCCGCGCCGGCTGATTGTTCTATCTGCAAACACGATCCGTCTAGTAAACCCACACCATGGACTCAATTGAAACCATGACGCACGAAGCGACACCAAAGGCAAAACGAATTACCAGTGTGCGTGTTGCCACAATTGTGTGCGGCTTGTTGCTTATTGCTGCTATTGCACTTTCGATTCCGTTATTTGAGCAGACATTGAATACAAAGCCTGCTCCAAGTAAGGTGCCCAAGGCTATGCGAGAGGCGGAATGCAAAGTACGCAAATACAGCGAAATGATAGCGAGAAACCCAGAGGATGTTGCTGCCTACCAGCAGCGTGCGCTGGCTTACATCGAATTGAAACAATACGAGTTATCTATTAGTGACAGCACCAAAGCGATGCAATTGGATCCTGATCGTCCAGGTCCACTCGATAATCGTGCAATAGCTTATCGCGAAGCCGGGCAGTTGCAGTTGGCGTTGAAAGACTGTAATTCGTTGATTGAGAAATTTCCTCGCTACAGCCACGGCTATGCGCAGCGTGCGCAAATCTATGCAGACCTGGGCAAGTATTCCATGGCCGCCAAGGACATAACTAAAGCAAAGTCGTTTTGAGGAAATATTTGCCTTTGGAGGGATTCGAACCCTCAATCCCTTACGGGCATCGCATTTTAAGTGCGACTCGTATACCAGTTCCGACACAAAGGCGTGTGAATATCGAAGTCTAGATATTGTAGTTTAGGTTGCTGGTCCTTTCAATGAGGCAAGCTTTTCTTCCGCTTCAAAAGCGGCCTTGGCATCGCGATTGATTTCGCGAGCCGCCCAAGCGCTCATAACAACCCAGATAAGAGCGATAACTCTACCGATTACTTTCTCTTCGGCGATAGGATCATGGACGAAATTGCCGGTGATTGCTGAGATAAGCAAGCTAATCGGATCCGGATCAATGAGGGACTCGGTTTTGAGCCAGGTTAATACTTGGATTGCCATCAAACTGTAAGAAAGCCAAGCGGCAAAAGCGACGCGCTTGGAATTCATTGTTGTTCGATACACACGAAGTGCGCCGCGGTCTTCAATCTTGATGATGAAGGGAAAGCGCAAATAAATGCCGACGAAGGCAGAAACAACGCCTGAAACCAGAGTGGCAACACTGTTTTCAATGTAGGCGCGAGCCAAGTAACAGGGAGCAAGCAACAGCCACAGATAAGCAAGCACCATTTGCAGTCTTTCAAATCGCAGCTTTGCCGGGCTCGTTATCAAGTAAACCAGTCCCATAAGCGTCGCGAAAAGCCACATCAAACTCCAGAGCACTACGCCGACCGCTGTTTTGCCTTTTTCGGTCTGATAGCGAGCTAGAAGCGCAGCTGCATCCGCATCAACTCCAAAAATTTCGAAGTACGATGTGCGGAAGCTTGCGTACTCAGACGTGTTGTGAAAATCAGCAATTCGCCAGCTGATGAGATTGCCTATTTGTTCTTCCAGATAGTATCTGGGGGATGTGAACAAATTGTAGAAAAATGCTTCGATAAAACTGTGACGTCTGGGGTTTGGATATTCCAAACTGACAGGATGGAGAAAATCAGGTTCCTTCTGAAACTGATCTCTGCCCCAACTGCGAATTGCCTCAAGTGCTATTACATTGTTTTCCGTGTATGGACTTTGAATGAGCACCATTGCCAATCCAAATGATTTTGACAATCGATTGGCCAGACTGGTGTCACCCGGGTAATGCGCTTTGTAGTCCGGCAATTCTTGCTGCGGACTTACCATTTCCAAAAGCGGCGGATGCGGTTTGACGAAATAGGCAAACAGTGCCGACACGACTGTGAGGGCGATAATGCCAATGGCTACTTTTCGCTTGGTTGAAAGCATACATTCAAGTATACGTATTGATTTAGCCAATACCTTGTTAGGCGCTAATCTTTGCTCTGACTGCCAATGCCTTAAGCCTTGACAGCTCCTTCGTGATTCTGGTTATTGGCAACCGTGACTCCTCGAGAAGCAAGCCAGTCCTTGATTAGATAAAGCTTGTTATCCTCCAGGCGATAAAGCATAGGCACAATTGTCAAACCCTTAAATGTGTGTTGTAGTCGATTAGTTTCTTCAAGAATGAAACTAATTTCGTTGCCAATCTCACGGCTGCGAATGTGATCTTCGAAAAAGCGAGTAGCAAGATCAGTTGTCCAGGCATGTTCTTCCGTTAGACATTTTATGAAGTTCTCGCGACTGTTTTGAGGCTTGGCCATCGCACAGTTATCGTGCGCAATTAAGGCCATGTATTTAGTACCCATGGACATACCGAGTGCAAGTGCAAATTCTGCACCAAGCATATTAGCTCCTTCGCGTCTGATTACAAATGCCCAATCCCGCGGCAAGTACAATGATTTTCTGTAGTCGATGCACATGCCGATGAGAAGCTCAGGATTCTCGCTCGGTGGAACATCGATTTTACCCATGTTATTACTCTTGAGCAAAGTTTCAATTGGGGTGTTTCTCAACATCTCCGGAATATCAGAATCTTTTGAAACGGGCACCAGTTTACTCATCTCAGGGTGATCTGAAAGCATTATTTCAACCGGTTGCAACTTGGCTGTAAGCAAACGGGTTGCCGGTGAGCTATCACTTGCAAGAGCTATTTTTAGTGGACAATCTTTCGGTCCGGTGTGTGCGCCTGCTTTTACTTCAAGAACATCCTTGATGCTTGCAGCGCATCCGGAACAAGATGTTTTGAGCATTCGCAAGTCAGCATCGGTCAAAGCCTCGTCATAATCTTTGAAGATATTTTCTCTACCAAGAATTTCGATACTGGAAGAACGCTCAAGCAATTGCATTGGCTGACTTGGCAGTTCTGCAATGATAAGCCTGCATCCCTCGCGGGACAACCTGCTGTGAATTGACAGCAGTGTGCGAACGCCTGTCACATCCATGGCAGAAACGGCGTGCATGTTTAAGATAACAGCCTTCACGTCTTTTACGACTATGATGTTTTCAATGAATCGTTCAGCAGCACCGAAAAACAGCGGACCATCAACGGTGAATGTTTGAATGAATTTGCAACTCGGCAGGCGACCGGAATAGGCAGAGCCGTTGCCATTTTCAGTTGTTGCTGCTGTGACGCGCACGGCGCTCATCTGTCTGACAAATAAGGCGCAAGTAAATATGAGACCGGCCATCACGCCGGCTGTTAAGTCGACAAGGACTGAAACTGCCGTCGTTATGAGCATGACCCAGGCTTCTGTGCGTGAAGCGCGCCAGATTTCGCGTAATTCATCCCATTCAATTAATCGAATTCCTGTAAGAACAAGAATGCCGGACAAGGCAGCCAATGGAATTTGTTCTGCGTATTTTGCCAGGAAGAAAATGAGCAGCATCAATGTTAAAGAGTGCACAATGCCGGACAATCGCGTTTTTGCTCCGGCGCGAATATTTACTGCCGTACGGGCAATGACACCTGTTACCGGAATGCCACCAAAGAAAGGCACAATTACGTTGGCTAAGCCCTGACCGATTAATTCCTGATCGGATTTATGTTTGGATTGAGTCATACCGTCGGCAACTGAGGCTGAAAGCAATGATTCAATTGAACCCAGCATAAACACCGTTATTGCCGAGGCAAAAAGCGTATCCAATTGCTCCCACGGTAAAACCGGCAAGGAAGGCAACGGCAAATAATTAGGAACAGAACTTATGTCGTGAATGCGGGGGATAGGCAAATGCAAAAATGATGCCAATCCTGTACCGACAACGATTGCCACCAATTGACCGGGGATTGCTTTGAATACGCGTGGTAGGAAAGCAGCAACGGCGAATGTAACTAATGCCACCATAAATGCCGGCAAACTGCCCTCGTGGTGAACAGCTAAGCGCCAGAAAAGAGCTGTTATGTCCTGCAGGAATTCCGGGATAAGAGGATGTCCCTGCAGTGGTGCCGGTTGTCCGGGATGTGCCAACGGTGTTGGTGACAACCCGCTGAAGTCGTCTAACGCGTTGAAGATAATTAGGGTACCGATGGCATTGGCAAATCCCACCATCACAGGCATTGGGATATAAGAGATAAGTTTGCCGCACCGGAATAATCCGGCAACAATTTGCAGAACACCGGCAATAATACCCACGAGCCAGATGCCTTGAATACCGTAAGTCTGACCAATTTCTATAAGTACTACGGCCATTGCTGCCGCTGGGCCGGTGACGGCAAATCTCTGTCCGCCCAAGAGTGAACCGATAATTCCGGCAATAACACCTGTCGTTATGCCGACACCCGGATCAACACCGGCGGCGATTGCCAATGCCAGGTTTAACGGTAACGCCACGAGTGCGACAGTGATACCGGCCCAGATGTCCGGCATCATTGTTTTGCCTTTGAACATGTCTTTCCATTCTTGCAATAGGAAAGGCATATCAAGGCCAAAGCGTGGCTGCTTAGTTACAGTTGTAGACGTGGTCATATCTCTCTACTCCGAGCTGATCTATATTGTTGCTACTTTGAAAAACTATTGAGCGTTCAGACTGCTGCGGGTCAAATTAGTAGATAACAATAAATAAGCCAAAGTTTGTAAGTGATAGCTTTGCTGAATCGATGAGCCAACTCATCAATTAATTGCACTTGCGTAAAAATGCAGACCGTATCATTGACGAAGCTTTCCGCCAACGGAATGACTTTGAAATCTCGTTGAACACGAATTTGGTTTTGACTGTGGTTAACAGCGTGCTTGATTACACAATGAAACGGATGGTTGCGGGCTTGCAGCTTTGTTTGCGATCCCAACTCAGACGAGTAAGGGTCGAACATGGTGCAAGTAAATTGGCAGAGAACAAAAAGCAGAACTGCCAGTGCGGCCATAGTTGCCTGAACTGGCTTTTTGCTCTGAACTAAGATTCTGCCGGTCATGAAAAGACACCCGCATCTAGTGCAAATTGGACTGTGCACTTAACTAGATTAACACACCGGCTGGGGGCACTGGACCTGCGGCCCCGAATCGTCCGTCCAGTAAGCTTTTCTAGGCGTGATGTCAGGGTGTTGGCATCGCGCAATGCCTACCTAATATAGTCTGTTTTGCCTCTAGGGCATAATAATGATGGTAGACAGCTTAAGGTCCCAATGAAAATCAATCGGAAAACAAACTGGGCAATTGTCCTTGTACTTGTTGCGGGGCTGGGTTTAGCTTTGGTGAGTTGGCCGGAATCCAGTCAAATCCGGGCTTTTCTAAGTCCTAAGCCGGCTGGTCCTAAAAGCAACGAGGGTATTAGCGAAGGTCCGGTCATTGGTTGCGAAGTCACTGTCGGGACATTCGACATTCATAGAAAGTACCGCTCCATGGAAGGTCCTTGGGCGGTGGCTAAATTTAAAATTGGCGAATTAATCGCTTCGGGCACGGCGACAGTGCCGGACAACCACATCCATTATGTCGAGTATGAAAACGGACCGGCGCCGTTGATGAACGGCAAATCGAGTTTGCCGCCTTTTGGAGAAGAGCTAAGTGACCTCAAAGGCTCGATGAGTGACAAGAGGGAACTCTATTGGTTCAAAGGTCTCAAGGTTGAAGTTATTGATGAGCATGGCAATACTATGCCGAGTGCGGAGTTTATTTGTCATACGAATTTGGATTTTTCGTTTGTTGATCACAATATGCTTTTTACGGAGGGCGAGCGCTGGAATAATGATCGACTGATCACGATTACGCAAGGACAAACCAAAATTATTTTCCCGAATGGTTTTGCTGTTCCTCTTGCTAGTGATGAATCTTTCCGTGTGACTTTTCAGGCGGCTAACAGAACCAGCAACGAGCATCGACGTCTAAAACATAAAGCTACTTTCTATTTCGTCAAAGACTCGGATCTGGTTTATCCAGTGACTGCTTTATATGGTCGAGTACCTTTTGTTCAAGTAATCGTTGATAGAAATTTCGAGGACGCAAAAAAAGATGATTTAAAACGCCATCCGTCATGTGATGTGCAGGCTTTTGCCGTCAATGCACCGAATAATGTCACAGGCGGTGTCAGTCCTGATAGATCCGGTCGTGTAATTTCCGGACACTGGGTGGTGCCTCCGGGGCTACATACGTATAAAAGCTCGGTCAATGACTTAGACCCTATCTTTTCTCAGTGTGATCAAAAACTGCGTTTTGCCTGGACGCACATACACCCCTGCTGCATGGATGTTTCCATTACGCGTTGCGATGGTGGCACCAAGCAGAAAATGTTTACGGCGAACGTCAAGACTAAGACTAAACCAGGTCTTGAGCTTGTCGATATTGAATTGATAAAACCGAAAGATGCCATCGTATTTCCCAAGAACGGCAACTATGAAGTTGAAGGTACCTACAACAATCCGCTGCCGACTGCATTGGATTCAATGATTGCGGTCGGCATGTTTTTTGAAGACACAAATTTTCGCAGACCGGCGTGGGCGTTGCCGGACTCGAAGGCAGCTTACTGCGGCGTAGTTTGCAGCAAGGAGTCGTCGAATGCCGTAACTAGTGGAACGGTGTATCCACTGTTTGATAAGGCTAAAGATGGACCACTTTTAAAAGGCGAAAAGACAGTTGTTTTAAAGACGAACCGCGGCAAGATGAAACTTGTGTTTGATGCGAATGTTGCGCCCTGTTCGGTGACACAACTCTATAAATTGTTGACTCATGGTGGATTTAACGGCACACGATTTGCCGCATTCCAGCCCGGCTTTTTATTGCAAGTTGCCGCTGCTGAGGACAAGGCAAAAGGACAAATTCCGATGTCACCTGATCTGCGAAAGCAACTGAGACGTCTGCCTTTGGAAGCAAACGAACATCATAGAAAATATGCAATAAGTATTGCCCGGCAAGTAAAGGACGAGAATTCCGGCGCTTCTTCGATGTGCCTTATACTCGGCGAGTCGCCGCATCTGGACCGCAAGTATTCCGTCGTCGGGCACATTAGTGAAGATCCACAGACGATGAAAACGCTCGAAAGCATTTGCAAAGACTGGCAATCAGCAGTAATTGTTAGCTCTTACTGATGGATTTTCCATTCTACGCCCAACAGTGGACAAGATCTAACAGTATTAGCCTGGAAATTTCCCGAAGAGAACATAGCACCGTATTTTGGATCAGTACACCAGTCAGAGGCACGAGTACCGAGCGTACTGAAATGATCGCCATCCGGGTTGCCGTTTAGATCGCGAGCGGTGACATTCCAATGGTTAGTCTGGCTGCCTATGCCAAAGAGAGCTGCTTGCGACTGGTATGTTGGTTGTCCAGTTATGTTGCCATCCGGAAACGGCGATGTGTCGCAGCGCACGAAACGGATAACGCCTCCTCCGGGGACAGATGAGTCGACAGCGCTGCCTTGAATTGCCGCAATAAATATGAGCGAGGGAGGCGGCGAATATGACGTTGGCGGTGGTGGCGCCGGCGGCGTTGGTGCAGCCGGCGTTGGTGCAGCCGGCGGAGGTGGTGGCGGAGTAGGTGAAGCTGGAGGGTGCCACACGTTGCTTGGTGGCGGCGGAGCAGCACTTGGCGGCTGTTGTGGAGTTGGTGCCGGAGGAGCAATAGACGGCGTCGGTGTCGGCGTTGGCACCGGGCTCGGTCGCGGAGTTGGCGTTGGAGTTGGAGTGGAAATTGGCGCCGGAGCAGGAGCAGGTGCCGGAGGTGGCGGCGGGGGTGTTGGAGGAGGAGGTGGTGGTGGCGGTGGCGGGGGTGTTGGTGGTGGTGCTTGATCGAAATAATCGACGAAGCGAACACCGCTAGCACCAGATGCATAGTCGAATCCATCTTTGATGCCTGGATAGGGGGCATTGTGATAATTGTAGCCGGCACCTGCTCCATCAAGCACTCTAAACTCGGTCTGGTAGCCTGCTGTTGGTTGTTTGAGTGACGGTCCGATGGCTGCATCTGTGACGGCTCCTGAAGGACCAAGGTGATATGCCTGATTGCCGTTGAAAAATTCACGCTTGGCGCCAGGAGTATTGGCATCAACCATTCTTATGTGATTGCCTGGAAAGTAATTTGGTGAATTAACCGGCGTATTTGGATATACGCTTTTTATGTTTTGAGGTAGCCATGGATTTCCTCCTGCTTGTGCCCAGGCAGGCAGCAAATTGAAATTATTCAGAAAATTAGCAATGGCGCGATCGCGTTCGAAGTCAGCCAGCGATTGTGTAGGCGGCAGCAATGGTTGTTCCAAAACAGTTTTTATCGACTCAATATTGGGTCTCAGACCTAAGCTACGGATCCAATCGTAAACTTCACAAGCTAGTGCAACAGACGGATCGTCAATTGATCTGTTTCTGTAAGTAGGAGCCCACGAACCTGAACCATCCCATTTTCCGACGCTATCTAGTATCCCAAGAACACTGTTGAAATTAACCTTGTTATTGCCAATGGACAAACCTTGAGGAAAGTTCAATACAAGAACACTAGAAGCGAATGTGATATTGCGACCGCCACATTGCGATGTTGATTTAACAAGCATTGGTGGCGGAAATTTACTGTCGCCTATTGGAGTGACTTGATGTTGCGCGCTTATTTGCACAACTGTTGCCACCGGTGTTTCGCCGGCAGATAACGACGTGATGCGATCGTTGTCTATAAGCTGTGGCTCTTGTCCTAACGCGACAAAGCTTATGGGTTGGCTCAGTCCCGGCGCGGTAACCGGTGTGTAAGCTTTATACACAGAGCCAATACTGCTACTTGTATAGTCGGAGCTGTTTAACTGTGCTAAATTATTTGGAACAGGAATTGGCGTTGAAGTTGGTGCACCGGATTCTTTGAGCCGACCGAAAGTGAAAACTAAGTCGCCGGTTCGTTTGCCTGTACCTAAACGCAGTGAATTGGCATCGTAAGCACTTTCTACGCTCGCTTTTAAATTGATGGTCTTGCCATCTCTGTCTTTTTTGTCCGCACCATTTGCCGATGCTTCTATTGCTTGCTGCAAGGTTGCCGCGTCATCTAGCGCTTTTTGTAGATCTTCATTTGCCAGAGTCTTAATGGTGTCATTGCCGAGTCGATCTCCAATGAGAGCATCGAGGCGAATGGTGGCAAGCAGTGTGTTAATTCCCAGTATTGGTCGCTGGCTATTACTTGGTAGATCATCGACGAGGGCAACTTTGCCCATCTTGCCGTCGATAACAATACGTGCCATATCCGAAGCTGCTTGAAGAGAAGCCGCGTCAATTGCGGAGGCCGCGACTTTATGCCCGCCTAAAAGGAGATTGTAATTCATTATGCAGAAGGCGATAAGGAGGGTTAAAAGACCAATAGTGACGGCGACTAGGGCAAGTGTGTTGCCTTTGGATAGACGTGCCATGGCAGCTCCTATATATGGATTGGGCCAGACGATGAATATTAACTGCGTTTAAGAATCCCTTTTTGACGATACCATCTGAGTCCAAGAGCGTCAATGCCAGGGATGCCTGCTTCAGGCTTGCAGAGCCTCAAACCTTTGCCTGGACGCTATTTGGACAGCCTAGATTTTAGGCTGTGAATTTAATATGGGATTGCGACTAATAGGGCCAGTTTGGATTTGTATTAGGGGTATTAGGGATATTGCCGTAAGGGTCGTAGTAGTTGCGCTGGGGTTTAGTCGGAGGATTTATTTGACTATCCAAAGCCTTTCTCTCGGTGTCGAGTTCCTTACATGCCTGGATAACCTGTTGGAGTTCAGGGCTATTTTCTGCTTTCAACATGCTGGCGCGAATAGTGGCTAAATTCCAGGTGCCTTGTTTGTTGGGCAAGTCTTCCAATTCGTTCAAAATAGGCAAGACTTGAGGCACTGCTTTCTTGAGGGCGTCAATTTGCTGCATTGTTGACCAATTGACGTTTGGATTTCTGGTGTTTGGATAGTTTGCGACAAACTCAACTTGCTGCTTTAATGATGTGATTTGACCGGATAGCTCTTTGAGTCCAGTGTCAATTTTGTCCTGCGTCGGTCTTTCCGGATTTGGCTCTTTGACCGTATTTGCTTTTCTGGCGATAGCGCGTATGGCAATCGCACCTAAGAGTCCGGCAGCTGTTGCCGGACTGCACAACCAAACTGTGTCGTCTTCAGAAACAAGAGGTTCTGGGTCGTAACCGTCTTTTGTGTGCCTGATGAATTTCGGCAATTCCTGCAGAGAAGGATCTGTTAATTTCTCAGCCTTGTGAAGCGTATCCGGCAATTGGCTAAAACCGGTAATGACACCATCGAATTGATCTAAGACTTGTTTCTCTGCACGCAACGGAAGTACTTCTGCCTCGTGAACGCGGCGAGCTTCCTCTTCTTCTTTCTTGCGCTGGGCTTTGTATTCTTCTCGCTGCCAATCAATTGTGTCGGCTGCTTTTAGCTTGTCGATTTGCACCATGACGTTTTGTGTGTTGCGGATTAGATTGACAGTATCGTCTAAAAGTTGTTCCGTCGTTTCAACTGACATTGAATCGCCGAATAATGCTGTTTTCACCTTCTCGAATGGCGCTTTCGTCTTAGCGATGTCTTCTTTCAAAGCATCGACAATGGCTGTCTTATATTTGATCTCCATTGGATATGGACTCTGCTCAGGTACCAAATTAGATGCACCATTCGTCAGTGTTTCGATTGAATTGATTAGTGCAAGTCCTTGCTGTTGCAAGGTAATTGAGTTGGGTTTGACAAAATGTTCTTTGTCTATCGATGCTTCGCCGATGATAATATCTTCGAGATGGTATGGGCAACCGCAAACGTGATCTACGATTCGCTTGCACGTCATCTTCAAGTTGTTGGTGCTTTTCTCGATTTCTTGTCGTTTGGTGAGAGTGAGTTCTATCCCAGGAGTTTTTTTCAACTCTTTTGGATGGCTGTTAGCCTCAATGGATAAATCTTCCATTGGCTTTTGCGGCACAAGTTGATGCACATCTGCTTGTTTTGTTGGGTGCTTATCTGTAGGATGTTTATCTAAAGGAGCGGCCATTACTGCTGTCCCTCCCGATAATATCCGGTCTTAGACGCTTGGATTTTATTAAGTGGCGGCTTGTGGCAATGGCACTCATGTTTATGCTCGGGATGCAAAAATGCTTGGAACTTGTTCCACAGACTACGATGCGTTGATTGGTGAGGTAGAACTTTTCCTTCAAGATTCTTGCGCACCATGCTGCCGAAAATATCATTGAGGTTTTCAGCGTTTGCTGACTGCGCTTGAATGTTTGGATTGTGCAGATCGTTTATGCACTTAAGTAAATCCTGATTAGCGCCGCGCAAACCAATAATATCTATTCTGGCACCGGTTTGTTGCTGTACTCTCTGCAATGCGTTGCAAGCATCTTCATCAGGACATGTCCCATCGCCGTCCGTAAACAAAATGACGTGCTTGGGTCCGCGTGCCCGAGCTAAATCTAGAGGTAATTGATTTATCGCATAGGTAAGTGGCGTTGTATAACCGAAGCTGACGCTGTTGAGTTTGCCTAGGACTTGTGAGCGATTGGCTAAACCGGGTCTGACGACAAGCTCGCTTTGTCTGCATTCGTTGGTTAATGCTGGATTGTGCTCGCCGAACTCCCTAAGTCCTAAAAGCACATCGTCTCCGATAGCCCCTTCAGGATAGGCGCCGGACATAGTCGGTTGCGGGCAAATGGCATTTTCTATGACCGCCTTGCACTGCTGGTAATTGCCGTCGGTCATTGAGGATGAGCAGTCGAGAACCAAGAGCAGTGTCTCAGGACCTGCCTGCTCCGGCTTTTTCGTAAGTGAATCGTAACCGTCCATGTTTAACGGAATTGCCTCGAAGCCATATACAAGGAGAGGTTAGCCAAACCTAACCAGGCTGGCAATCGTAGGCTCCCCACTTGGGTCGCAAATACTTTCCAGTATTGGCTCCGCCAACATTAGTCACGAACTTACTTGCCGGTAAAGGCTCCGTGAGCCCCGGTTACGGTCATTAAACAGGCAGCCGTCTTGATTAACTTGCCCGCAAGCTGCTTATCGGTGGGAGACTTGGATTGGATGAGCTTGGTTAAAACAGGCGATTGTTCAATAAGACCCATATGCGAGAATTCCGAACGCGACATGGCGTGCCCATTCGACAGGTCGGCATTAATCACGTGGCGACGTCCAAGACTATCAGCTTGGGCGGCAACTTGCAGGTGCGTCGAATTGGCTGCCAGCATTACTTCTTGTCCGATGTTGAGCTTGATGGAATTATTGCCGGCTTTGATGACGATGGCGTTGGTGTGAGTTTCATGCAAGGCACGAACCTTGACGACATGGTTGTCGCGGCTTACGAGCGCTACTGAACCAGACTCAATTGAGATGGTGTAATCACCGGCTTTAACAGTTGTCGCTTGCGGGCTGTGGATAAGAACTTCACCAGAGTGAAGATCGACATGTCCGGCGGCATATGAAACATTAGCGTTGCCTGCATGTCTTACCTGGCAAGAGCCGAGGTCAGCTTGTTGTAGCTCATATGCAGTGTTGCTCATCGCCGGGCTTGATGGCGCCGATGTTGTAAATGCTATTGGTAAATAAGCTTTCTCGTCGGAGTTGTTAGATGTTGATTGAGTAGATGGTTGATTGTCAGAATTGCTGGGTGGTGCACTCGGTGTGACTGCGCTCGGGTCAATGAGATTAACTTGCGTCGAGTTGAAGTTGTTGATGACCATGGATGCTGAAGGAACATGCGGAGTCGTTGTGAGCAGCTGCGGCACGGGGGGTGAAGCCACTATGGCAGTGTTGATTGTGAGTAATGGAGTGATGTTGGCAAGGGCTGTCACAGTCAATGGTTGAGCCGTTGTGGCCGTCGTGCTAGCCGAGGTTGAGTTGGTAGACGGAGCAAGAGCAACTTTAACAGATGATGATGGAGAGGCAACAATTATTGGTGAGGTGTTGGAAATTGCCACGACTGGCTGACTCGATGGAGTCGGTACAACTGGTGGGTCAGCTGTAATTGTGACATTGCCGCCGAGGTTGATTGTGCCGGAAGCGCCGGCATCAATAGTGACATTGGCGCCTATTGCATTAATGGTGTTGGTTGGAGCATCAGCGGTGAAGCCATTGTTGCCTATGATAATCTGACCACCGCCTTGAATATTAGTCGTGACGTTGGCGCCTGTCGTACCTGATGTGCCGATAGAGTTACCGACGGTGATGGTGACATTGCCCAGACCGCTGCTACCGTTATTTGTGTATGCTTCGACGGTGGAATTTTGCTCGAGGTTGATGGTGCCTGTTTCATTGTTGTTGTGGATTGTGATATCGCCTTCATTGGCATGAACAGTTGAGCCTTCGGTGACGGTAATTGTGCCGGAGCCTGTCAGTTGAATCGAACCATAAGTGGATTGAACATTACCTACATTGAGACTGCCATCGGATGTTACATTGACAGAGGCAGCAGTTATGCCGGTGATAACAGTTGTTTGACTGCCGCCTCCGGTGATGTTGGTGTTGTTGCCGCCCTGGTTGGTTGATGTAATTGTGGTGGCAGTCGTATCAATAGCTGTCGTGTTGCTGCCGATGTTACCGCTGCCTGTTGATGTCGTCAGAACAGGTGTAATTATTGAGCCGCCGTTGTTGAGGATATTGCCGTGACCATTGCCGTAAAGGGAGGTGAATGATGTAGCAGTGATGTTGGCGGAAAGAATAATTGTCCCTGCGCCGTGGAAGGTAACGCTGCTTGAAGATGTTATCGGTTGAGCAACTTCAACTTGACCATTGGAAGTAATATCGATGACCGAGCCTGAAGATGGGTTGTGTACGCGGATAGAGTTGGAGGAGTTGAGATGAACTTCACCGCCGGAGGTAATGAAGGTTGTATAGAAAGCACTAGTTTGAATGGGTGAACCGGAAGAGCCGATGTTGCCGGAGCCTGATTTGAGGTAGACACTTGAAGTTCTAATAGTGCCGGCATTTTGCACGATGTCACCGGTACCATTAGCTACCATGTCCACCCAATTGGGTGCGGTGAAGTTACCGTTGAGTGTAACCCCGCCGTTATTGCCGGTGACTAAAATTGAAGCGCTTTGGCTGGCTTGTAGAGTGGAAGACAATGTAACAGCGTGGTTGTTGGTTAAGTCTAGATTGCGAACCGATGTAGCGCCTAGTGTCAAAGTGCCGGTGCTGGTATTACCGATAAATGCATCGCCACCTGTATTTACGGATATAGATTGCGCATTACTATTGAAACGACTGCCGGTGGAAGAACCAAGATTACCCATTGAGGATGCGAAACTTAATGCTGGTGAATCAACAGTGCCTGTGACTTTACCGTTGCCGTTGACCGATAGACTGACCGCATTAGTAGCAGAAACTGGACCTGTAATGTTGATATTGCCGTTGTTGGCTGTAGTGGCTAGTGTCAAGTTTGTCTCAGCGGATACTGTACCTGCAAGAGTCATCGTTCCGGATGCCGAAAGTGACAAACTACCGTCACTGATTAGTTGACCTGTACCAGTTAGAAGGAATGCAGGGCGGCCGTTTTCGGAAGCTTGATCCGAGGCTATGTTAATTAGACCACCGGATGGAGAACCTGATGTGATAAATTGAGCAGTGCCGGATATTGTGGCTATTGGAGAGAGACTGGAACCGCTGACGTTGATATTCAATGGGTTTGAGGCTGTAAAACCGTCAAAGGTAACAGTTACACCGGTTGGAATATTGGTTCCGGTGAGTGTGCTGGACAGCATGTTGGAGCCGATGATGGCGTTGCCGCCTGTTGCAACGCCTTGTGCATCGACCTGCAATGTGCCGCCAATTAGACTTTCTCCTTGCAGTTGGATGATTAGAGCGGTGAGATTTGGATCGGTGAAGTCAAGGCTGTAAATCGGCCCATCAACCGGAGGTTGTGATGTTCCGTTGATTGTGACATTGCCGCCTAATGATATTGAGTTGGCTGACAGGGAACCTGTGTCGAAAATAACGACACTGCCGTTTGAATTTACATGATTATCCGGAGCTGACGCTGTGATGCTATTGGCTCCAAAATATGTAGTGCCACCATTGGTATTGGAAACAACCACGTTGCCGGGAGCTGTACTGTTGGTGCCGCTCGGCAGTGAGGTGCCGATGAAGATATAAACACGGCCCAGAGTGTTACCTGTAGTGGTTGCAGATATTGTGACGCCGCTGTCTATATCAATGAATCCATCGACTGTGTTTAGATCTTGCAGTATGAGGTTGCCTTCGGTAACTTGAATGTTATTTGTAACGTGAATGTCGCCGTCGGCGACAATTGTTGTTGAACCATTAGCAGATTCGATAAGTCCTAAAGTTAGTGGTGAAGAAGCCGTTAGATTGATCGTATTATTTGCTGTTGCCGTCACGGTGCCTGTAAGGCTTGTCACGGTTGCATTAATGGACGCGGTTGAAAAATCTCCCGTAAAAGCCGTTAAAGCAATTGTTGACGCTTGAACAGTGCCGTCACTGACGAGGTTCAAATTGCCCTCTCCTGAAATATTTATCTGGCCGGCACCTATTAATGACCCATGATTGATAATTTGATCGGTCGGTCCATCCAAAGTATAAACAGAGAGCGTGCCACCACTGTTGATTGTCACATGCTGATTAATAGTCAGGTCGTTTTCGGAAGACCAGATATTTATTCCTGTTGTTCCAGTTGTTGTCAATTGTGCATTGCCAGTGCCTGAAGCATTGAAAGTGAGCGATCCGGCAACACTATCAAACTGAATTAGTCCGGAGTCCGACGTATTAAAAGTGACCGTGGAATTGGACGTTAAGGTGACTACTATGGGAGACGAGCCACGACCGAATATATAACCCAGGCTGTTACCGGTATAATCATTTGAAAATACGACATCGGCACCAAATTCTATAAATGGTGCAAGTACCAGTGTTGTACCTTGACCGACTTGTGTTAGTGAAGTTCCATCCTCAAATCGAATGACACCGGTAGGAGAGTAGGTGTTGAAAGAGTTTGAGTAAACGCTGTTACTGGCTTCCAGGCTGCCACTGCCGCTCACATGTAAGTCTCCGGAACTTTGTATGGTGATAGAGCCCAGGGCAGCTGACATGTCGCCATCAATTGTGATGTTTGTAGTGTTAACGGTAATATTGCCTAAGTCGGATGTTATTGTAGATGTGTTTAAAAGAACAACGCTTGAGTTGCCTGTGTTGGCAGTTATCGTGACATTGCTTCCCGTAGCGCTAAGCGTGCCGATGGTTAGGGTTGTGTTGGACTTGGATAGGTTAATGTCTATGCCCACACCTTCAGCATAAGTGGTACCTAAAAGTTCGCTTGAGGAATTGCCAACGACATAAACATAGCTGGTTGGATCAGGAGTCAGGTCAATGCCTGGCTGTTGATAGTTAAGATTGATAGTTCCTTGTGTTCCGGAGTTTGATGATACATTTATCGTGTTATTTAGGTTGATATAAAGATCAGTGTCGTCATCTGCCACAACAGAGAAACTGCCGCCATTGCCGCTGTCGGCAAAAGCAGAGATGTTGCCTCCGACACCGTTGCTGTTTGAAAGTCCACTGCCGATATCAAATGAATCATTGGAATTAAATTCCATAACTATATTTCCACCATGGCCGGAACCGGCACCGGAGGCTGAGATTACTGAGTTGTGTCCGTCTGAGATGGTGGCTGATCCATAGACGGCAACCGTTCCACCGGGAGCTCGTATTGTGATATTTCCACCATTGCCGTCTGTCCGCGATCTGGAGCTGACAAATGAGTCTATTGCAAGATTATTGAAAAGCGTAACAGCCTCAATATTGCCACCGTTAATACCGCCTGCCGTACTGATATAGCCATCGACATTTACATCGTATCCGGACTGCAAGGACACGTTGCCGCCACTGCCTACCGTGGCGCCTGCGTTAATCTCAAGTGTGTTTATTACACCGGCAGTGTCGCTTGATAGCAGGGTAATGGATGCACCATTGCCTGATGTACTGCCACCGTATGAGTAGATTGCGCCTGTCGTAATATTCGATAATGCCGTAATGGAAATGGTCCCGCCATTGCCCGCAGTCACCGCATTGGCAACTATATCACCGGTTTCAATGGTGCTATTGCGTGAGGCTAGCTGAATATCACCGGCACTACCGGTTGAGCCAAAGGAATTGCTGCGAACGAAGGAATCCAGTGTTATGTAATTTTGTGCCTGGATGATAATGTCGCCTCCATCGCCAACACCCATGGCTTGGGAGTCTATAAACGAAGTGGCATTAATGCTGTCATTTCTAGAAATCAGGCTTATCGGACCACCGTTACCCGATGTCACGCCGCCTTGTGTTCTGAAAGAGGTACCGTTTATGGAATCTTTGGCAAGCACAGTGATGGAACCGGCATTACCTGATCCTGATGTTGCTGTTGGGATTTGCGCAGATGCACTAACGAATGAGACATCAACGTTTGAATCTGTTACCAGGGTGACAGTGCCACCCGTGCCACCTTCCATTCCGCCGTCTGCCCTAATGGATGGCGAACCCGTAATAAGCGCGGTTGCCACAACTGTAATGTTTCCTGCCTTACCGGTATTGTCATCACCGACTACGCACTGATCGCATGCGGAACTGTCAACAAACGACACTCCAACAAATGCATCGCCGGCGTTGATAAGGATATTTCCGCCGTTTCCGGAAGCTCTGCTGCCTGTAGCTCGTAAAGAGTCATATATGACGCCGTTGCTGGCGCTGCTTAGTGTGATGGAGCCGGCATTACCTGTGGCGGTAGATGCTTGCGAAAAGGCAGAACCGGAGGAAGAATCTATAAAGCTGGAGAAAACAACACCCATGCTTGTAGTGATAGCTGAAATGTCTCCGCCTCCGCCTGCATCCGTGCCGCCAATTGCATTTAACGATGTACCCTGAATGGAAGTGTTGGCAGACAATGATATTGCCCCACCGCGTCCTGAGTCTCCTACTGCACTGGTATCAATATAGCTGTTGAGTTGTATGTAGTCTCCATAAGCTGAAATACGGACATTGCCGCCATTGCCGGAAGTGGAACCGCCAACTGCCGTTAGTGATGTACCAATAACCGCATTGTCGGCAAGCATGACAACGTTGCCACCATTGCCGATGTCATTGGCGTCCGTTGTGATTGTGGTGAATTGAATTGTGCCGCCGCCAAATGCGCTCAAGTAGTAGCTGCCCCCGGAGCCGGGGTTCTGAGCTGCGGCGGTAAATGCTCCGGTTCCAACAATCCCTTGAGGTCCGCTGGAGGCAAGCAATGTTGAGTAGCCATTGTTCTGATAGCTGAGTGAGCCGCCAACGGTGTTGTCGGCGCTGAAGCCGCTTAGATACATGTCGCCTGTGGTGATTATGGGCACTATTGTGCGACTGTCGCCGCCAACATCAAGAGTTATTGTCACCGGCGTGCTGAATGATCCGATATCTGATGTGTAAACGCCGGGAAAAATGTTGACATTGGATGTCGTGACTTCAATAGTGGTTGAAGTTGTAATTTCGCTTGGGTGCCCGCCGTTGGCGTAGAACAAGTATGCGTCCGGAGTGGCGGCAGTAGTAAATGCGCTTGCCAATTCAAAAACAATGGATGAGGTGGATGTGCTTGAAGCTCCGTCAGTGCCGGCCACATTAGCGCCGAGGAAAATTTGTCCATTGCCTGCAGCTATGCCGGAGCTGACATCCAGAGTGCCGACGGATACGACTGGGTCGACGGATTCACCGGATGAAACAAAGATATTGCCTGCATAACCCTGCAGGCTGTTGCTGGTAATACCATTGATGCTGATAGAACCTGAGGCTGCTGCGCTTACAGAACCGCCAATTGCAGAGGAAGTGTTGAATGAGCCGGATGTAAGAATGCTGTCAGTGAGAACAATTGAACCATTAAGCGAAGCGAGCAATACATTGCCGCCTGTACCCTTGCCTGTGGGTGCCGCTAGTTCGGTGCCGCCGGCAGCAGCAATACCGACGCCTGTTATTGATTGATTGGCCAGTAGTGTTACGTTGCCACCTTGTCCGGGAGTGAGAACATTGAATCCGCCTGTAGTGTCAATGGTGCCGAAAGTGACGGAGTCGTCGCTCCAAACAAGCGTGTTGCCACCGTTACCTCCTAGCCCAAATCCCCAGCTGCCGCCACCGCCGGCTGCCATAGTCCCGACATTGATACTTGATGCTGCAATCAAGTCAATGCTGCCTGAATTGCCGCCGTTGGCGTGCCCATATGTTGTCCCACCGGAAGCAACCAGCGAAGGAGCAATTATTGACTGGGCAATTATGTTGATGTTTCCTCCGTCTCCGCCTAGCCCATGTCCATATGAGATGCCACCACTAGTGTTGATGTAATTTACCAGTAAAGGTGATAATCCGGCATTTACTGTTACGTTGCCGCCAAATGCTCCAGGATCATGTCCATATGCGATGCCGCCTTTTGCAGTAATAGAGTTAATGGATATGTCGCCTGTTATGCCATAAATGGCAGAAATCAGGACCGAACCGGCATTACCTGTCACGGAGCCTTGTGATAGACCTGATCCTCCTGTGACATCAATGAGGCCAATATTAATTCGTCCGCCATTGACGACAACATCGCCGCCGCTACCGCAACTGCCTGAGCAGTTGGCCCCAATTGCTCTTATGTCTTGCGCGATAACTTCGCCTGCGCGCATGATGATATTGCCGGCGTTAACGCCGGCTGCGCTTGACGATGTTGAAACAACGCCCATCGTTGTAATTGTCTGTCCGGCGTGCAGATATACACTGTAGGGCGCGCTGACTGATAGACCTTGTCTGGCGACAAGTGTCATACTGGCCGGACTTGAAATGGCCAATGGTCCTTGCGTGCTTATTGTGCCGAGTGCCAATATGCTTAGATTTGCTGAAACTGCTAAAGTGCTTGGTAGTGTTGCATTGCCGCTTAACACAAATCCAACGTTTTCGTTTGTACTGACTGAGTCTAGATATAAGGAATTACCGTTAACATCCGATACGCCAATGTTAATTGGTACCAACATGTTAGGATAGCCGCCACCAACTATCGTCAGTTGCAGAGGAACAGTCGCAGAGCCGGCTATGGTGGCATAACCTCCTGGGCGTATGTTGATGTTGGTGGTAGGTGTTATATCTAAGTTTGATGGCAGGGTAGCAGATGCGCCATATAGCCCGTACACTAGTGTGTCGCCGTTGGTGTCACCGGACGCATCAATGCTTGCGTATGTAATATTGGTAGGATTGAGGGCAGAAGATGATGTTTGAGAACTCAAAAGAATTACCGCTCCTGCTACTCCTGATGGTGCAGTAGTGCTGATGTTGCCGACGTTAATGGCAGTAGAGCCGGTTCCTCCGCTGGAAACGAATACGCCTCCGGCATAAGGATTTGAGGCGCCGGCATCTGTTGCAATGTCACCGGCACTGATTGCTCCCGATGAGACTAGTGAAACCGATCCGCCACCGTGATTAGTACCTGTGGTGTAAGTTGAAATATTGCCGACCGTAAGATTTGTGCTGCTTGTGTTGGCTGCTGAGTTGATAATTTGTACTAAGCCGCCATTTGCTCCGGAAGCGTTAATTTCGCCCAGGAGAATTGTCGCTGCATTTGAATTGTTGCCGGTGAAGACATGAACAGAACCGCTGCTGACCAGACCACCGCTGGTGGTGATATCCGAGGTGGCAATTGCCTCAACCGCGCCGAGTGTGACGGTGCCACCGGACATGCCGGTTGCGCCGGTAGAAGTATCAATTGTGCTGGTTGTAATTGTTGTGCCTGCAAGCAAGGAGACAAAGCCTCCGTAGCCGCTGTTGCTGTTGGCTTCTATGTAGCCGGTGTCTATTGATTGTCCTGCAGTCATGCTGACATTGCCGCCGCTGACGCCTGCGCTGGAAGAGGCCCTGATGAAGCCGGTGGATATTGTTGTGCCGGCCATAAAAGTGACCGAACCTCCATGACCATCCGATGAGCCTAAGGTGTAAGCGTAAATTTCCTCCGTGTCAATGCTTTGTCCGGCAATTGCAGTTATGCTGCCGGCTGCTTTTCCGAGCTCAGCGCGAGCATCAAGTGCCAGGGTTTCAATGGTTGTTCCGGCTGTCAGAGTAATACCGCCGGCTACTCCATAATCGCAAACAGAACCCAACCATCCTGCAACGATTGAGTCTCCGGCAGTGAGAGTTATGGCGCCGCCTGCAATTTCAGTGGCATTGGTGTAAATGCCATCAGTGGTAAGAGTCGTTCCGGCTGACAGTGTTACGGCGCCGCCCATTTGTCCGTAATAAGATGAAGCATCTATCCATGAACCCAAGCTAATTGAGCCGGTGCTGCTTGTGATACTAACATTGCCTGCGTGTCCATAATAGCTTGAGGTAGTAATTGCCTCTGGGAAAGAGCCGCCGGGGTTAACTGAAACATTGTGCCCTGCGGAAAGAGTTACATTGCCACCATCACCAATATCTGCATTGCCTGAGGCAAAAATACCACCTGCAAGCAAAATATCGTGACCGGCCGTAATGGAAATATCGCCTGCGCTTTGATTGCCTGAAACATAACCGGTGCCACCAAAGCTGTTGACCATGCCATTAACAATTACATCTGTACCGGCTGATAGGGTTATGTTGGCTGTCGCCACCAACTCTGCGTTCAAAGTTGTATCCAAGATGCTGCCCGAGCCGCCGGCGGACATTGTTATAGCAGCGGCGCTAACTCCGGTTCCTGATAGGTTTATATTCCCGCCTCCGGTTGTAACAAGTGAAAATACACCAACAGCAGACGATGCTTGCAAATTGACGTCACCTAAGTGTGACACGTAAGAACTGCCGTCAGAAGTTATGGTTAAATTTGTTGGACCGCCGGATGTGAATGGTTGAACGCGTACGGTACCCTCGACTCCAATACTGGCATTGTTGGTGGTGGTAAGTGTAACAACATCGGCAGTTATGTAGCCGTTGTTAGCGGCAGCAATATTGCCGTTGGCGGTAATGTCTATTGAACCGTCACTGCTTAGTAGCCCGGTGCTGTAGATGTAGAATATCGGGCCTGCTTGGTCGGAGGTGATGTTTAACACCGCTCCTGACGGATTAACCGAACCAATAAACTCGTGAGTTCCTGCCAATCGAGCGTATAGTGTGTTGCTTGTTCCGGTAATATCTATGGATACAGAATCGGACAACGTGAAATCTTCCATGGTCACGGTTACGTTTGCCGGGATGTTGTAACCGGTAAGCGTTGCTGAAAGATTTGATGGGGCTATAATAACATTGCCGCCTGTGGCCACACCGTTGCCGTCTACTACTAGGGTGCCACCCAACTCCATGCTTCCTTGTAGTGAAATAATCAGGGCGGTTACCGTAGGATCTGTTAGATCCAGACTGTTTAACAGAGTTGCATTGGATGCATTGATTGTTACATTACCATCCAGTGTTATCGCGTTTGATGAGGCCGTTCCGGTATTGAACAGGATGGAGGAGTCGTTGGCCGTAAGAGTGTTTGTTGGTGCATTGGCCGTGATAGTCGAGGATGGGCTGTCGCCAAAATAGACGCTGCCGCCATTTGGTGTATTGATGACTACATTCGATGGAGCTGTTCCTGCATCCGGGTTGGACGGTACTGTTCCAATCGTGATGTAGACATTGCCAATGGTATTGCCGCTGTTGCTGTAGGCGCTAAGTACTGAGTTTGCTCCGATGAATATTGTTCCAGTGCTGGTGTTATCGTTTTCCAGAGAGAGATTTCCGAGATTGGCATGTATCTGAGCACCGGGTACGGTTGATAATGCTCCACCTGTTGCTCCTAAAAGAATTGCAATTGAACCGTTAGTGGTGCTGATGTTGCCCAGGGTTAGATCGCCTGTGTTGACTGTCAAATTAAAGTCGCCGCTGCCGGCGGCACCAGATACTGTGCCGGTAATACTTTCTTGGGAGACGGTAACTGCGCCGATGGTGCTGTTAAAGGCAACTCCCAGATCGGCTGCCAATGAGCCGGTGCCTGTGATTATGAGATTGACATTGTTGGAAGAGAATGTGAGGGAATTGTCCGTGGCTATGGTAACCCCGTCAATTGAAGCAGTACCTCCAACTGAGATGTTCACAGGAGCTCCATATAAATACAGAGTTGATGGACCGGCAGAGCCTGATGTATTGAAGGCAATGTCTGCGTACGTGGCTGTGAAATTTATGTTGCCGCCGCCGACCGACAGCGTTGCATTGGAATTGTCTGCTAAAGTAATGGATTGAGTTGCGTAGAAATCAACTGTTCCAGAGCCAGTAACATTGTATTGAGATGATGCACCAAAGGTCACACCAGGCGTAAAGAATGTAACATTTGCGTCGCCGTCGATTGTTTGTGTTGTGTTGTCGCCGAAATTAACAGAAGAGCCTGTCCCGTATGCATAGTATGAGACATTGGCGCTGTCTGGGAAGGATATTAGTTGATCGCCATTGAAGGTGATGCTTTGATTGAGTCCTTTGTATGCCGAAAAGTAGAAGTAGGAAGTTCCAGAGAGGGTTTGTTCGAGAGTGCCATTACCTGAAATGTTTAAATTGCAATTTCCCAGTGCCTCAATTATTGTGTAGTAAGAGGACGTTAGCGTACCGTTGTTCACAAGATTATTGGTGATGATGGTGAGTCCGGAGCTATAGACTGCAGGGCTTACCTGCACACCACTGGCTACGACGATTGTCGGTGCCATAAGTGTAAAATCACCTGTAAGAGTTTCGTAAGACAGGTTGGTGTTCAAGGTAATAGAATTGACTGAGTGAATACTGGCGGCGTTCGTGTACGCTGTAATTCCGGCTGGCAGAATTAGTTCGGTAAATCCGCCTGCTGGTAGATTCGCTACTCCTAGATTGAGACTACCACCAACGGCGTTTCCGTTAGAATCTAGGGTAATTGTTTGACCGCCATTTAGCGTTTGAATTACTGCCAGCCATTCTGCAGGGGTTACAGAAAGACCGTTTGTGACTTGAAGACTACCATTTTCCGATATTGTTACAGGTGAACTATCAGCAGCATAAGTCCCTGACGATATGTCAGTGCCGGCGGAGGTTCGATTGATATAAATACCACCCTGTGCATTTATGCTGCCGGCTGATCCGCTGCCGCCAACTGTGAAAGAAGAAGATCCCAGGTTTGCCGAATATGCTCTGCTGCCTGATTCAAAATTACCATCTTGCAAAAGTACATTGGGTGTGCTGATGTATACCTGTCCCGAATTTCCTGCGTAAATCGAATATCCGGCAAACGGCGAATCAGTGAAACCAAATTCGGATCCGATTGTTTGAGAGACTGTGACGGATGAACCGTTCAAGCTGATGACACCGCCTGGTCTGGTACCGGCATTCGTGCCTGCGCTTCCAACTCCGTCCACGGCGCCACTGCCGCCATGACCGAAAGTGCCGGGATTACTGCCGCCGGCGACATTCGAGCCGCCCTCGCCGCCAGTGCCGCTGCCACCGCTGCCGCCATAGCAACACCAGTTGCCCGCGGCGCCGCCACCATACCAGCCGCCACCGCCACTAGCTGCTGCTCCTCCCACCCCGAAGGTGCCTCCACCGGTCGCAGCACTGGTTACCGTGCCGGCGGAGATGGATGGCGCTGCACCGCCACCGCCGCCGAAGCTGCCACCGCCGCCGCCGATGCCAATTGCGCCTTTGCTGCCGCCTCCAGCTGCTAACACCGGTCCATCAATCGAGATGGAATTAGTCGCAAACAATGTAATATTGCCACCTCTACCTCCATCGCCGCCGCCACCAAGATTGGCACCGCCTCCGCCACCTGATGTGTTAATGCCGCTGTCCACGGTGATGGAACCGTTATATGCGTAAAGCCCAATTTCTCCGCCGTCACCACCATCACCGCCGCCGCCGGCTGCTCCGGCGCCGCCGCCACCGAAAGCGTTTATTATGCCGGCGATGGTTATGTCGCCGCTTGTCGATGCTATGCTCACATATCCGCCTGCACCGCCGTCACCACCGCCACCTGCGGCAGCGCCGGCTCCGCCACCGTAGGCCAATAAGTCTCCGGTCACGATCGAACCGCTGGCGGAAGCGATAATGTTACCTGCGTCAAGCCTATCACCACCGCCTTGCACACCACCTTCTCCGCCTGCGGTTTTAAGATTTTGAATGGCGATCGTACCTGTTCGATCTGAGCCTGCATGGGCTTGCAAATTAATATCGCTACGGTTAGTAGTCAGACTCAATGTGGAAGCGTCAATATCCCCGCCAGTGGAGCTAGCGCCTGTAATATTGAAGATACTGCAGCCACTACATTGCGTGTTTGGTGTGAGAGTGAAGGCGACACCGGCAGCTAGAGTTATATTGCCACCTACGACAGTGCCGGTGTTTGCGGTGGTGTTAATGTCTGAGTTAATTGTCGTTTGATAAATGTCGCGGCCTGCCAACGCAGTAAAGTTGCCGCCACCATATGTGGTGAGAGAAGTCAGTCCGATATCTTCTGCAGCCGTAAAACTTATGGAACTGTAGAAGCCGGCCGATACGACAGTTGATACCGCTATACTGCCGCCTGTGCTGTTTATGGCTATGTTGCCGTTAGTTAAAACAGTGCCATCAATTTGAATATCACCGTCAGCCGTGACGTTGAGTGCGCCGGCACTCGACAGTGTCGCTGTGTTAGCTATAACGAACACGGGTCCGGCTTGTGTTGATGTTATATTCAACGAGCCCGTGCCGGTGACTCCTGTCCAGACAAATTCATGAGTGCCGCTCAGTAATGCTTGGCTGGTGGTGCTCGAGCCAGTTATGTCGATATGCACTACATTAGTGAGCGCAAAATCCTGCATGGTTAAGGTAACATCTTGAGGGATGTTATAGGCGGTAATGCTTGCGGCAAGATCTGTCGGTGCCAGAATAACGTTGCCGCCGACTGCAATGCCGCCGCTAACCTGCAGGGTGCCACCGATAATACTGTCTCCTTGTAGTTGGACAATAAGGGCAACAGTGGCCGGGTCGGTAAGGTCAAGGCTGGTAAGTCCGGTGAATGGGGCTGTGTTTGAAGCGTTAATTGTTACATTGCCATCGAGAGTGAGAGCTAGGAGATTGGAATTGCCCGTACTGAAAATCACGGAGGCACCGTTAGCATCAATGTTATTTGTGGGGGCGTTGGCTGTGACCCCATATGTTCCAAAGTAGACTGAGCCGCCGCCGGATGTAGTCACATTGACGTTATCTGGAGTTGTCCCTGTTACTGGATTGGACGGCACGCTGCCAATGACTATGTTTACATTGCCGCCGGTAGCTGTTTGAAGAGTTAGGTTAGAAGCAAGAACAATAGTACCTAAATCCGTATTGTCATTTTCAATTGTTATGCTGCCACCATGAACCGTGAGATTTGTAGTCAAGCCGCTACCGACAGTGAGCGCCGTATTGGTTGAACTCGTTGTTATTGTCATGTTGCCATCAGCTACTGTAATATCTCCGACAATTTGTGTGGCACCTCCACCGGTTATCGCCAGATCGAAATCTCCACCTGAAGATGAGCCTAAAAGGATCGTTCCGCCGAGCTGACTAATGAATACTGTTCCGGTACCGGACGTTTCTGCCGCCAGAGCGCGAGTGGCGATGGTATTTATTCTTGCGTTTGCGCTGGTGCCAATATTACCTGAGTCTGAGCGAAGAATAATATCGTCTGAGCCACCGATTATCATACCTGCAAGTTGATTGATGTTACCTGTTCCATTAGCTTCGATATCTACCTGGGTCACACCAACAACATCGTGGTGGAGGGTAATGTCGGAGTTTCCTGTAGAACTAATAAAATCGGTTATCTGTGCAACTGCCGCACCGGTAACATCAATAGAATCTGCATTGAAGACAAACAATCTTCCAGTTCCCGTTGCGACTCCTGCTGTACCTGTAGTCACGGTTAATGCACCGCTTGTGAACTTCCATGCTAGTGCATTCCCAGAACCAACGGTGCCTGTTGCCAATGTTGGACTGTCAAAATGGATTCCATTGCCGCTGACTCCAACATCGCCTCCAACAGCGAATAACCTTGCAATGCCTGTAGCATTAATTGCACCGGCTGATTGACTAATTGATCCCGTGCTCAATGCTGCAAAAGTTGATGACTTCACCTCTATGTCCGAGTTCAGATTGCCTGTCAATGAAATTCCCGTTGTGCCGCCGCTAGCAACAACCATGTTGTAGCCGCTTCCTATTGTGTATGGTGCGCTGGCTTCGAAAGTGAGTAGATTAACATTACCGCTGGAGACAATCGGTACAATAGTGCGACTGTCGCCTCCCACTGCCACGAAAATGACAGCAGATTGCGAGGAACCAATATCCGTAGTGTAGACACCTGGGCGCATTGTAATATTGGAAGTTGTGACAGATAGCGTGGTTGAACCAGAACCGGTAATAGCCATTACCGTGCTTGGGTTGTTTGTTGAGTCGTAAAACAGATATGGATTTGTAGTTGGCGATGCTGCACCGGTTCCTGAAAGGCTATACCGAATCGCACCGGAGCTTGAACTTGAAGAACCTTGACCATTGGTTCCTGTTGTATTTGCTCCTAGGAAGATAATTCCAGCTGTGCCTCCTGTGCCGGCACTAGTATTGATAGCGCCTGTTGAAACGCTTGAATTGCCGCTGGTATCACCTGATGAAATAAAGATGTTGCCGCCCACTCCATTGGCATTGGCTGATTGGACTTGAATTCCACCTACTACGCTTACGGTGCCACCGGCAACAAGAGCTACCGATCCGCCAAGTGATCCATTGCCTGTAGATGTATTGTCGATGGTATTGCTATAACCTCCAGTGATGGCTATGTTTCCACCGGTGCTGACCAAAACTGTTGATGCACCATTGCCGTTATCTGATTTGGCGCTTATGCTGTCGGCTGTTATGGTTCCGCCGGCAATCACGGTTATTGCACCGGCATCGCCTAAGGCTCCATCTGAAATAGCGCCTCCGGACGATAAGTATCCGGTTGTAACAGTTTGCTTGGCATAGATATTGATTTCACCACCAGGTCCGCCTCCATTGGCGTTGATGTTATCGGTCGAGACGGTAGACCCGGATACAATTGTGATGCTGCCGCCTGTACCTGAGCCTGCATATGCAATTAATGCATTGGTAGTAACAGAGGTACCTGCAGAGATGGTGATGCTTCCACCATCGAGTCCGACGCTACTGTGGGTGAAGATGGTGCCCGTGTTGATGCTCGTGCCGGCCGCCAGGGTCACAGTACCACCGCTGGCTGTGGCGCCTGTGTTTGCATAAGAGTCAATTTGTCCAGTCGTCAGGGAACCGGATGCTACTGCTGTTACATCGCCGCCAGAGCCTCCATCAACGCTGCGCGCGTGTATATAACCAAGTGAGATGTTACCGCCCGAAATAGCTCTAACAGCTCCGGCATCACCGGTACCGCTGGTTGCCCATATCGCTTGAGTGGTCAAATTGCCGCCGGCAATGAGTGATATTGCGCCGGCAGATACGCCGTTTTCACCATCGGAATCAAGTAGTCCTGTCGTAATGTCTGTTCCGGCCTTTAAAATGATCGAGCCGCCATTGGCGCTGCCGCCATATGAATATAAATCGCCTGTGTTTATTGAGCCGGCAGCCGTCATGACGATTTGTCCGCCGGTTGCTCCGGACCATGCATCTGTGTCAACCAAGCTGCTGAGCCCAATATTGCCACCGGAGGTAATCGTGACATTGCCTGCTGTGCTCGTGCCACCGGAAACGTAAGTCTCGATTGTCTCAAGTAGATTTAAGTCGGTACCGGAATAAATTGTGACATTGCCGCCATTCCCGCTTGTGGAGCCGCCAATTGTAGAAATTGTGCCTACTGAAAGTGTTCCTGAAGTCGTGCTTAGCACAACGTTGCCACCGTTGCCGTTTGGATCGCTTGCGTGCGTTGAGACGAGTCCTGTGCCGCCAACGGTAATATCGCCGCTGGCAATTAGTGTTACGTTACCACCGTTGGCATTATTGAAGATGTTTTCCGTGTTGATGTCTTCGGCTGTCGTAATTGAGCCGCTTATCGCGTTGATATAAATGCTTTGGTAACTACCTCCCTGCATATTTGTATACACGTCACCTGTAAAGTAACCGTTGCCGCCTATGGCAAAGCCACTGTATCCGTATTCATTGTTTATATAGGTGCCGTTAGAGGCTCCTGCTTCCGTGCCGATGAAACCATAATTGATCAAGCCGTCGTTTTCAAAGCCGTTGTATGGAACAAGATTCAAGGTCATCACGCCGTCACCGGTGATTTGAAAATGAGCGCCGTTTTGAACAACCATTGGGGCTCCGTATGTTTCCACAAGAACGTTAGCAGGGTTTGCGCCTGTGCCGTAAATTTGCACGTTGGCTCCTTGACCAACTATAAATTGTCCGTAGTTTGTTTCAGCATAGAATGTATAGAAGTCTGTGCTGTTGCCTAGCGTATTGACTTCGACAGTGGCTCCGGAAGCAATTTCTAAGTTGCCGTTACAGCAGACAATTACATGTAGTGAGCCTCCGACTGAGGATGTGCCTAAATAAGTTGGTGTGTCCGGGCAGAGCCAGCAGTTGTTGATCCAAGCGCTTCCTTGCGTATGTACTGTGACATTAGGACCCTGAAACCATACTGGTGAGTCCCAATCATCGGCACCGATATTTCCGGTGTCCGTGGTTAGATTTACCGTGTCGCCTGCTTTGACATAACCCCCATAACTGGTTGTAAAAGTGTCCGGATCGAAGTATGATGGAGCGTTAATAGAACCTGTCCCTGTTGCTGTCAGGTTTACATCACCACCGGCAACAACGACAGCGTTTAGGTCGATTGTAATTGTGCCGTTGCTGATTGTGGATAAGGTAAATGTTCCTCCTATTTGGGATGATCTAAGCGTTATGTCGCCGTCATTTACTAGGGTGACGTTTCCGGAGCTTGCCACTGTCAAAATAGGAGTTTGGATCCGTCCTCCTGTCGATGTGATGTCACCGTTGGATCCAAGAGCCAGCGTGCCGTCGCTGGTCAGTAGTCCGCCGCTTTGGAATACAAGGACAGGACCGGCTTGCGTTGAATTGACATTTAGAACAGCATTTGATGCAGGACCAGTACCGACAAATTCCATTGTGCCGGCTACCAACGCCTGCGTAGTTGTGCTTGATGCAGTTATGTTAATGTTGAGTGGATTGGTTGATTGGAAATCCTGCATGGTTAATGTGACGGTGCTTGGTATGTATTGCGCACTGAGGGATAAAGATAGATTTGATGGAAGCAGCGTTGCTTCACCTACCAGATCCGAACCGATCAATTGTAGATTGCCGACAATAACTCCGGCTGTTTGCAAGTCGAGTAAGAGCTGTATTGCATTGGGATCATTGACTAAATCAAGACTGGTAATTAGTTGATAGGGCAGTTCTCCTGCCGTTGTGCCATTGATAATTACGTTGCCGCCAAGTGTGATCATATCCGAGGCGGAAGCGTCAAAAGTCACTGTGCTTGCCGCTGTGGTCACATAATTGTCCGGAGCATTTGCTGTGAATCTATTTCTACCAAAGTATATCTGACCTCCACTAGCTGTTCCGGAAATCACATTGGCAGGCGCGCTTCCGGCAATAGGGCTTGTCGGTAGCGGACCGCTCACTATTTTCACTGTGCCGTTATCTGTCGCGTTAGCTACGGCCGACAAAAATGCATTTTGTCCTAAAGTTATGAAGCCGCCTGAAGTGTTTTGCAAGAGTAAATTGCCGATGTTGGCTCTAACTGAAGAATTGGCCAGTACTTGCAATGTGCCTGTACCCGCTACTAAACTGATTGAGCCATTGGTGCCTGTGCCGGTTGGATTGGCATAGACGCTCCCGATGGTTAGCCCTGACCCGGTTGTTGTAACGTTGAACGCATTGTAAGACTGTCCAATTATGGGAGAGGAAATTTGGAATTGTGATACGTTGACGGATCCGTTGGAGCTGATTAAGAAAATTCCTTGTGGTGCCCAAATTGCATCTGCTCCCGGTCCGATTATATTTATGTCGCCATCATTGGTAATGGTGAGTGTTCCTGAAGCTAGAAGGTTTCCTCCACGCTGACCAAGACTGCCGAAGTTTGGTGAATAAGAGAAGTTGGGACCGCCTGATGCGTTAACCGGCAGAGCATCTATGGTAATTGTGCCGCCACTATTTGATACGGAGATATTGATGAGTTCCGAAGATCCTTGTGGGATTGAATTGATTGTGGCGCCATGGTTGATTGTCAGGTCTCCACCAATGTTGGAAATTATGATACCGTTGTTTCCTAAGATTTCAGAGTCACTGGTAATCAGCATATTGCCGTTTTGATTGCGTAAAGTTACGGTGCCGCCGTTGGAATTAGCGGTTCCTGCAACCGTATTGCCCATGATGAAATCGCCATCCCGATTAGAAATTAGGACGTTGTTGCCGTTGGAGCTGGCGCCGCCTTCGAATATTAAGTCACCATAGTGATAGATGTTCACATCTCCGCCGCCGTTGTTGCCGACTCCAGCGCCTACTAAGTAATGAGCTGTTCCGGAAGTGCTTATAGATATGTTTCTGCTTGCGATGTAGGATTTTGACATTGTGAAACTATTGCCGGAAGCAGAGCTAAGATCGAGATCCGTTATCGTGACTAGCGCATCTGTGCTTTGACCAAGTCTAGATAGATTCGTTAGACTGAAATTGCCGTTGTATTGAATAGTTATTGTGCCGTCAGACCCGGCCAAACCAGAAGCGAGAATATTTGAATTGAGTGTAATGTCGATACTGCCATTGTCTGAAATTAGCGAAATTGATTTGGCGTTATCATTATTGTGACCAGCCTGGATGGTCTGGGCGTCCATGTAAATATCCCCGTATTGATTTCTAATGCTTACATTTCCGAAAGCATCAATAAATCCGATTTGAATGTCGGTAGTTCCGGACAACGGACTGGTGCTGTTTGTAACTGTTATATTGCCGTTTTGTGGATTGTTGCCGCCAAGTGTGACTAGTTGACCGGTGAAGATGCGACCGGCTCCGGTTCCTGTAAATGACGCATCTATACGTCCGCCTGCTATTTGAGAGCCATTATTGATGAAGTTACCGGTCGTTGAACTGGCACTGACGTTGGCGCTGATGATTCCTCTTGGCGCATATATCTCATGCACGAATCCACTATCCTGTGTGGAGCTTGCATAAATGAGTGCGCCGGTTCCGTTAAAGGCAACCGCACTGGAGCCGGTCACTGATAAATTAGCGGACAAACTGTCCGAGCCTATGTTGAAGGCTCCGTAGCTGCCTGTGTCGATATAAACATTGCCGTTGCTTGATACGGTCATGTTGCCGTTGACTTGGAAGGGTAAACTTGTGTGCACGACTAGAGTATTGGCTGGATGTGAATGTTCGTTTTGTGGGTTCGGTGGACCTTGCGTGCCTATTGTTAGATTTCCGTTTACTACGTAGCTGCCTGAGGCTACACTGTTGACTACAATAGTTGGGTCTCCATCGAACAGAGACGACAAGATAACCATGCCGTTTACGATTTGAGCAGCAGGAGCTTTGTAATATGTGGTACCAGTCCAGGTAGAAAATGTCCAATTCTGCGAGCTTTGCGTGCCTGCTGCAGTTATGCTCATGCTTCTGATTGAGTTTGTTGCCGTGTTTGGATGCCAGGTGCCATATTGAGGTGTTCCTGGTGTAACTTGATTAAGCAAAGGCTCATAACCGCTTGTATTATTCAAAAATGCGGTTTCGTTGTAATTGCTAAATGTATACAGTCCGGGAATGCCTACGTCCAGCATGGCTAGTCCTGCATTGCCGAACGAATCTTGCGATGTTTTAGCTGTTAGAATTACATTGCCCATAATGACTGATTGGCTGGCAACTACGCTGCCGTTCGGTGCGCTCATTGTGATATTGCCGGTACCAATCCCTGAGTAATCGCCGCTCTTTACTGCTGCTCCGGTTGTACTTCCTGTGTACATGCCACCAATTCCACTTACGAGAAGATCACCACCACCGGTATTTTGAATGGTGATTGACGTTTGTCCATGCACTTGAGGCAGTCCCCATAGAAAAATCCATGTGCCATTATATTGCGATGGACTAGGAGTATTTATGTCAAGCGTCAGCGTAGTATTTATTATGTAGCTGGTATTTCCGGAAAAGGAACCAGCGCCCGAAGGATTGTAGAGCAAGGCGCCGGTGTTGTTGCTGAAGACCGGTGTGTTAAAGACAAGTGCTCCTGAAGCGTTCACGCCGCTATTCGGGGCGAGAAATATTCTGCCGTTACGAATGCCGTTGCTTTCACGATTTACGGTGAATGTAATATTGGTACCGGTAACTCCAGCAAATTGATCGTTGTTGTTGCCGACTTCGATATCCCCTGTCTGATTGGTGATATTTACAGCGCCGCTGCTGGCGATTCTGCCAACGTGTAATGTATCGCCATCGACCGTAAGGCTGAATGACGATGCAGTATAGGTTGGTACAGACATCTGAAATCCGGTGCCGTTTGTAACGATTCCACTGATGCTGCCTTGGCTAACGGATACTACTGCGTTGCTGTTGAAGTGAATGTATCCTTCGTCAACAAAGCCTGGCAAGAAGGCTACGGATAGATTTCCATCACCACTGATAGTGAGATTGTTGGTACCGGCAGACACACCAAGGGAAGTGATGTATATGCTTTCACCTAGAATTTGTCCATCATTGACTAAAGTATTTGTATTGATTTGAATTGAACCGGATTGACCATTATTCGTATTTTGAATTAACGCACCGCTCTGCACAGTAATTGAGGGTGCGGTAATGACCATTGCCGGATTGGTTAAGCCTTGCGAAAACGAAAACGTGCCCTGAGTGGTCGAGCCACTAGTGAAGGTAATCGCTCCATCAGCGATGAGACTAAACTCCTGACCTACAGATCCGTTAAGCCCATTAATGTTGGTCGCACCTGCGTTGACGCTGTGCACAAATACAATGCCTCGAGCGCCCCCTGGGTTCGAACCGGTGCCTTGGAATCCTCCGCCGAATAATGATTCATTCCTTGCAGTTAAGTTGTCGGCATCAACATTTATTCGCTGGATGTTTGTGCCGGTATCACTCATGCTGCCGATATTGCCTATTTGGGTAATTAAGTTAACCGTGGGAGCGGTAATGACATAACTATCGTTTGTCTGAGTGATAGCTCCGGCACCACCTGGTGTCAAACTAACTGATGTTGTGCCGGTCAGGTTAGCCGACAGCACTATATTGCCCATGCTGTTGGTTGTGGATATGGCAAGAGTGTCAGCATCAACGTCACCTACAACATCAATTTCGTAATTAGAAGATAAGTTGAAAGTGCCGGCAACTGATGAAGATTGCAGCTGCAGCAACATATTGCTTTGATTGGAAATAGAAGCATTGCTGTTGGACTGGATATCCAGATCTATTTGTAAGGCCGCAACCGATTGCATCGATCCTATTGTTAAGGCCGTGCCCGTGCCGATGCCACCAGTATCGCTGGTTAGTGATATTGCAGGAGCTGTTAATGAAACCGTTGCAGCGGCATTAATTTCGCCCGACCCTTGAGCAGCGATTGAAAGTGATTGACCGGCAACAATATTTCCAGAGATGTATATGTTGCCGTTGTTGCCGCCGAGAAGACTAATTGTGTTAGCCTTCAGACTGTCAATTATATTCAGGTGTTGTCCGGATGTGATTTGCAGGGTGTTACCGCTGTTTGTGCCGGCGCTCGATTTGCCTATTTGCACCGATGCATTGGTGGCATTGATGTAGACATCTGTGCCGAATTCCGCATTGGCATTTATCGAAGCAGCGTCGCTGATAATATTCTCGGCAGAAGTACCAATATGTCCCATATAAACTTGCAAGCTGAGTGCTGATGATGACAGTGTGCCGCCTGTTTGCTCGATATCTATTAGTGAGTTGAGAGCAATATTCGATCCTGCAGTAATTCCGTTTCCGATAACTATATCCGGGTTGTTGCCGTTAGTTCTCAACGTGAAGTCGTTGGTTGCGGAAATGGTGCTTGTGCCGGTGGTAGTTATGGTGCCTCCTGCCCCTACGATAATATTATCTGTGGCAGTGAGAGTATCTATAGTGACGGCGCTGTACGGGTTGTCCAGAAGAATACTGCCTGTGTTGGTTACGGAAGTAGTTGCAAGATTTGTCGCTGCTACAAATACCAGCATGTTTCCTGATGATTGACCGTCAACGTCCAGTGTATTTATTAACTCCTGCGAGCCGTTGAGCGTTGCGTTAATTGTCGGGCTGCTACTTCCTTCGCTCAACGCTATGACAGCCCCGAAATTAAAAACGGCTGATGTGTTGCCTGCATAATATGTGATCCCGGCAAATGGAGCGTTGTTAACGGTGTATGAGGTGGAAATCGTCCCCAGAGTAAAGCCGGAAGTATTGTCTACGTGCACAATAATATTTTCAGGTGCTGATGCATTTACCGTACCGCTGAGCTGCTCTTGATTGACTGAAAGTGAACCATTGTTTGCTACGAAATTTATGCTTGGTGCTGTCAGGGTGCCGCCGCCGAACATACTGCCTACGTCAGTCACAAATAAATTATCACCAGTTACTGTAATAGAAGTACCGGCACTTTGAGATGCTCCATTAACGAAATTGTTGGTGAAGTAAGAAAGTGTGGAGCCGGCTGTTATGTTGCCGGTGCTCATGATACGACTGTTGGCACCTGTCGTTGTCAAAATAATGTCATTGCCTGTAATAAGTCCTGGGAAAAGGCTGCCTACTGATGTCACGCTGAATGTATGTGACGAGCCGGCACTAGATATGGACAACTGCGTTATGCCGGGATTGACGCTGGTTATGTAGACATTTCCATCTGAATTAGCGCCAAGTGTTGGAGCATTTACGACAACATTGGCCAGTGCAGTGCCGATGTTGCCTGCTGCATCAAGGGCAATAGTCGGTGCGGTAAGCGTGCCGTTGGTACGAGTTATGTCGCCTGCTGCAGCTGATACCGATATGTCGGTTGTTGCCGTTATGTCTTGGCGCAAATTGACATTTCCGCCCGTGGATTCAATTGTCACTTGGTTTGCCGTAATTGTGCCGATGGGCGTTATGTTGCTACCGGCGCTGATAGTGAATTGGTTGCCGGCAAATGAGGCGGCTGAGCCCAGTTGGACACTTGAGTCAGCAGTAATTGATACGTTGGAATTGGCGCCGTATGCTCTCAGTCCGTTTATGGCAACTGATCCATTATTGGTGGATCCGCCATAAGCTATTACATCGATGTTATTGTTGTTTGTCTCGAATGCATTGTTGGCAAGGTTGACATTACCGCCTGTGGTGCTTGGACCATTTATTGTGTAGTCTCCCGGGTCCGTACAAGTGGAACAATTAGGATTGTTGACTGTGAAGTCGACTCCTGATGCCAGAAGAATATGTCCTCCATTAGGTGTTCCGGCAGCACTCGATAGTGAATTGGCCTGACTGTTTGTTGCGCTAATGTTACCTCCGGCAAGGGCAATAAAATCCAGTCCACCATAAGCCCCGCCGGCAATTGCCGTTTGTAGAATGCCGCCTAAGTTGAGTTCTAAATTGCCGCCACTGGAAAAGATTGGGTCGGTACCGGTAATTGCCATGCCGTTAACTTGAAGAGTGCCACGCTCGACGCCGACAGCAGCAAATCCGCCGGCCACGTTTAGCGGGCCGTTAATTTCTTCAGCGGCAACGCCGACGATGCCGCTTGGGCTGGAGAAGTTTACCGATTGCCCGGTAAACGTGCCTCCAGTAACTCCCAAACGACCTTTAGACAACAAATTTCCTTCAGAATCGAAGGTCGTGATGTTGTTCAATACCGACAATTCTTTTGCCGCAGAAAACACGCCATTGAGACCATCTATCATCAAAACATTGGATGATGCAAGATTTGAAATAGTCAGTTTGCCGGCTAGTGCTTGCATCACACCAGAATTGACCAGGTTTGAAGTAACGGCATTGACGTTGCCTAGCTGCGCCATCATCGTACCTGTATTGACCATGGTTGCAGCTTGAGCCGATAAGTTGTTGATTGCTTGCATGACGCCCAGGTTGGTAATTGAATTACCTGCCGTCATATTTAAAACGCCGGCACTGCTGATGGTTCCGGCGTTGACTATATTGTTGACTGCGTTGAGATTTAGTGTGGCTAGTGTGGATGAAATTGTGGCTCCAACATTGTTGTAAATATTTGCTGCGTTGACGGTCGCGGAAGTGACTGCTGCGTTGCTGGAGAAAATATTGAATGTACCGGAGTTGGTAAGATTTCCTGTGAGGTTGAGACTTTGTAAAACGGCGGCGTTTTGCGATGCTCGTACTCCTTCCGGAATTACCAGGTTGGTCAAGCCGTTTGTAGCGTAATATTGCAAGTGTATGCCGCCACCCACGGCTGCACCCATGTCATTTAATTGCAAATACTGATTGCCTGTGTTGAATACCTGGCGAACAGCAACCATCTCAGCTGCCGTCAGCATGTCTGCAGCCGTCACAGCTCTTGTAACTCCGCCTAAGTTAATAGTCGCCTGTCCAGCTGACGGCAATACACTTGATGCTGCAACATTTCTGTCTGTCGATGACAAATCCAGATTTGTCGGTGAATTATTAGGAGCATCTTGTGCATATGCAGCCCAAGGGCATACCAGCTGAATAACCAGCGCCAATATTAATATGCGACCCATGCCCATTCATCCCATAGTTGGATCTTAAAACGCCACAACGTCCACAGTCAGAGTCTGCCGAGACCCTCACGTTAGATATACCCCTTCCCTTGGCATCATAAACCGAAATTTAATATATTAGGCTGTTGATTGCTAGTGTTATTTGCCACTGTAAGCGCCATGGGCGCCTGTTACTGTCATTAAGCAGGCGGCTGTTTTGACTAATTTATCAGCTAATTGCTTATCGGCGGGTGACTTGGATTGGATGAGTTTGGACAGTACATGGGACTGTTCCATGAGTCCAATGTGTGAGAATTCCGAGCGGGACATTGAGTGTCCGTTAGGAAGCTCTGCATCAACTACATGGCGGCGACCGAGGCTTTCCTTTTGAAGAGCTGCTTGCAAGTGAGCTGTGTTTGGCGCCAGAATTACTTCCTGACCGACTGAGAGTTTAAGTGGGTTATTGCCGACAGTGATAACGATGGCATTGGTGTGTGATTCATGCAAAGCACGGACTTTTACGACATTGTTTTCTCTGGTGATTAGGGCTACGCTGCCGGAGTCAATTGATATGGTGTAAGCGCCGGCATTGATAACTGTTTGATGTGGGCTGTGGATGAGCACTTCGCCTGAATGTAGGATGATGCCACCATTTGCGTTGTATCTAACATCTGCATTGCCTGCGTGTCTTAGATTGCAAGAACCAAAATCAATTTTTGAAATCTCATGAATCGAATTAACGATTGTCGAATTCGATGGTGCTGTTGTTGTGTATGCAATTGGTAAATATGCTGTTGGTTCAGAGTCATCCGCTTGCAGTTGAGTAGGTGTTGTTGGAGTATTGCTCGTGTTGAGCTTATTAATGTTATTGAGGATCGAAGTGCTGGAAGCAGGCGTGATGCCGGGCAAGGAATTTGTCAGATTAACCTGCATGTTGAATGGCGATGACAGAATAGTGGCGTCTGTTACTACTTGAGTACGAACAATACTTGGCGCAGTGGCAGCGGCGCTAGAAGTTGTGTTGATCGTCAGAAGTGGCAGAACATTGGCGATTTGAGCTGGTGCTGATACTTCGGCTCTTACAGCAGCCACAATAGGAGTTGAAGAAGAGATGGAAGCTGTGATCGGCGGGTCAGCAGTGATGGTGACACCGCCGCCGAGATGAATTGTGCCGGAAGCGCCGGCATCGATGGTTACGGTTGCGCCGATTGCATTGATGGTATTGTTTGGAGCGTCAGCGGTAAAGCCGTTGTCGCCGACAACAATTTGACCGCCACCTTGAATATTTGTGGTGACGTTTGCACCTGTCGTGCCGGATGTGCCGATGGAGTTACCGACGGTAATGGTGACATTGCCTAATCCGCTGCCGCTGTTGTTTGTATAGGCTTCGATGGTGGAATTTTGTTCAAGGTTGATGGTGCCTGTCTCATTGTTGTTGTGAATGGTAATGTCACCTTCATTGGCATGGATAGTCGAACCTTCGGTGACGGTAATGGTGCCGGATCCTGTCAGTTGAATAGAGCCATAAGTGGATTGAACATTACCTACATTGAGACTGCCATCAGAAGTTACATTGACAGAGGCAGCAGTAATATCGGTGATGTTGGTGGTTTGGCTGCCGCCTCCGGTGATGTTGGTGTTATTGCCGCCCTGGTTGGTTGATGTAATTGTGGTGGCAGTCGTATCAATAGCTGTCGTGTTGCTGCCGATGTTACCGCTGCCTGTTGATGTCGTCAGAACAGGTGTAATTATTGAGCCGCCGTTGTTGAGGATATTGCCGTGACCATTGCCGTAAAGGGAGGTGAATGATGTAGCAGTGATGTTGGCGGAAAGAATAATTGTCCCTGCGCCGTGGAAGGTAACGCTGCTTGAGGATGTTATTGGTTGAGCGACTTCAATTTGACCATTGGAAGTAATATCGATGACCGAGCCTGAGGATGCGTTGTGTACGCGGATAGAGTTGGAGGAGTTGAGATGAACTTCACCGCCGGAGGTGATGAAGGTGGTGTAGAAAGCATTAGTTTGAATGGGTGAACCGGAAGAGCCGATATTGCCGGAGCCTGATTTGAGGTAGACACTTGAAGTTCTAAGCGTGCCGGCATTTTGCACGATGTCACCGGAACCATTGGCTACCATGTCCACCCAATTGGGTGCGGTGAAGTTACCGTTGAGTGTAACCCCGCCATTATTGCCGGTGACTAAAATTGAAGCACTTTGGCTGGCTTGCAGAGTGGAAGACAACGTAACAGCGTGGTCATTTATCAAATCGAAATTACGAGCAGAAGTCGCTCCCAGAGAAAGCGTGCCGGTGCTTGTATTGTTGATGTAAGCATCACCGCCTGTGCTAATGCCGAGAGAGTCGGAAGTTGTGACAAAGCGGCTGCCGGATGTGCCGAGATTACCCATAGTGGATGAGAAGTTGAGTGTCGGGGTGTCAATTGTGCCGGTGACGGTACCATTACCGTTGGTGGACAGAGTTGCAGAGTTGGTGGCAGTGACGGAACCGGTGATGTTGATGTTGCCGTTATTGGCGGTTGTGGCAAGGGTCAAATTCGTGGCGGCCGTTAGCGTACCTTGTAGGAGCATATTACCGGAGGCAGAAAGTGACAGGCTGCCGTCGGATGTGAGTAGTCCTGTGCCGGTTAAGACAAAAGCGGGATTGCCGCTGGCGGAGGCTTGATTGGAGTTGACGGTGATGAGACCGGCAGAAGGAGAGGAGCCGGTGAATTGCAGAGTGCCTGCAATGATGCCGACATTGGAGTGACTTTCTTCGTTGATTTGAACATTAACGTTGTCGGAAAGAGTAAAGTCTTCAAATGTGATGGTGACGCCTGTCGGGATGTTGGTGCCGGTAAGAGTATTGGAGAGCATGTTGGCGCCGATGATGGCGTTGCCTCCGGTGGCAACACCCTGTCCGTTGACGATGAGTGTGCCGCCGATTTGACTTTCGCCCTGCAATTGAATGATGAGGGCGGTTAAGTTAGGATCGGTAAAGTCAAGGCTGTAGATAGGACCTTCTCCAGATGGTTGAGCTGTAGCATTTATGGTGACATTGCCGCCCAGCGAAATTGCCGTGGACGGCAGAGCACCTGAGTCAAACACAATTGAGCTTCCATCTGCTGTGAGATTGTTTGTCGGAGCTGACGCAGTAATGCTATTGGCACCATAGTAAATATGGCCGTCATTTGGCGTTGACGGATTGATGTTTGCCGGTGTTGTGGTGTTTGTCTGTGCCGGAGGTCCTGCACCAATGAAAATGAATACCCGACCGAGTGTTGTGCCGGTAGTTGTGGCTGACAGAATCACGTCACTGTCAACTTGGATGAAACCGTCGACAGTATTCAGGTCTTGTAAGACTAAGTTGCCTTCGTTGACGTATATATTGTTAGTGACATGAATGTCGCCATCGGCAATGATGGTTGCGCTACCTTCATTTGCTTGGATGGTACCTAATGTTAATGGTGCCGATGCAGTTATTTCGATAGAATTTGCCGACGCTGTTATTGTTCCGACTGTTGTGGCAAGTGTTGCCGTCACCGATGATGGGGTGCTGGCAGTTAGGTCGATAGTCGCTGCTTCGAGTGTGCCATCACTAACTACAGTTAAGTCGCTACCGGAAGACATGTACATTGTGCCATTGGCTATAAGAGCGCCATGATTCGTAACGACGACGGGGGCTAATGTTCCACCACCAATTGTCAGGTTGTCGTCCGAGTTAATAGTGACATTTGAGTTGACAGTTACATCAGCATTGAATTGTATACGTGTCGAACCTGTGGTCTGCAATGTTGCATTGCCGGTGCTCGAAGCACTTAGAGTTGCTCCGTCGCCATTGATATCAAAATACACGCCGCCGGCATTCGAAATTGTAACCACTCCGTTGGACGGCAACGTGATATTTAGATTGCTTCCGTTGCCGACGAACCATAAGGAACCGCTTGGATTGTCAGCGGTTATCGTAACATTGGAGCCAAACACTATGGACGTACTATAAAAGTTCACAGGGTTGCTTGTAAAAGTTAGGTCGGCATTGGCTGAGAATGTTAAAACATCAGCATAAATAAGGGTCGATCCGGGCGAGCCAATAAATGATCCATTACCGCTTAAGGTCAAATCGTCTTCACTATTGATGAGAATGTTGACGCCCGAGACGGAACCGTTGTTTGTCACTGAGGCAGTATTTAAGGAAATTTGGTCAGCGGCAGTTATAGTGCTACCGCTATTGAGAGTAATGCTGGATGCCGTCCCAGCGGTAGTTATAGTTACATCTTCAGCAGTTGCCTCCACTGAACCGATAGTCAGAGTGGAGTTTGCTGTCGTTAGGTTGAGCGTAACTTCAGTGCCGGAAGCATAGACCGGACCAACAAGAGATCCTGTGCCTACTACGGATATGACAGCGCTCGGATTTGTTGCAACTGATATACCTGATTGCAAGTAATTAAAGTTAACCGAACCTGATGTGCCGCCACTTGTAGAAATAGCAGTGACAGTACTGTTGAGAGTGACAGGAAGATTACCTCCAGAGTTAATGAGAGTGATGATGCCACCATTGCCCGAGCCGATACCACGAGCAGAAATTGGACCTTTAACAGTACCGTTAGTGCTATCAATTACAAATGGTGCTGATATTGATGAATTATAAACGAGAGTAATGTTGCCTGCGGAGCCTGTTCCCCCACCGTTTGAAGCTATTGCTGAATTCAATCCGTCATTAATTGTAGAGGCGGCAAGAACCGATAGTAGACCTGTGGCTGACAGTACGATGTCTCCCCCATTGCCACTGCTTCTTGAACGTGAGCTGACGAAAGAATTTATGTTTATGGCACCGCTATTGGCCGTTACTGAAATATCTCCGCCATTCACATCGGCGGCTGTGCTGACAAAACCGTCGATAAAGACCAGACCGGCGGAAGTGGCAGTTATATTTCCCGCGTCGCCTGCGTTGGCTCCGGCATTGATATCGCCGATAATTTGAAGGCTTACCCCAGTAGCGGTAATTAAAACATTATTTCCATTGCCGGTTGATCCGCCATAGGTGAGTATATCCCAAGTCTCGACAGTATCGCCACTTATTGTGACTGAACCTCCATTTCCGACTCCGCTGCCATGTGCGATTATGTCGCCGGTACTGAACGAACCATCCGCAATAAGCGAAATATTGCCTGCATTTCCTCCACCTGCAAAGGACGCGCTTCTAACAAAAGAATCTATTTGGATGCCGCCAGCGGAGAAATCAATCAATCCGCCATTGCCGGCATTGCGGGCTTCGGAATCTACGAATGAGGTTACGTGTATGCCACCTGTAGCGTCTACAATTATGTCGCCGCCATTTCCTGAGGACGGTCCGCCCTGGGTTCTTAATGAAGTGGCTAGCAGAGTACCTGTTGTAATTGTGATTGAACCGGCGTTACCTGAACCAGTTGCAACAGGTAGTGTTGCTGATGCACTTACAAAGTCGAGAGTCATATCAGCTACTGCTGTTAGTTGAACAACACCGCCCGTGCCACCGGCAATGCCGCCGTCCGCGCGGATTGAAGCGCCTCCACTGAGGTTGCCGCCGGTGCTTATAGTTATGTCGCCTGCTGCTCCAGCATTGGTGTCACCTGGGGTATTTTGATCGTAGGCAGAACTATCAACGAACAGAGAAATGTCAACGTGGCTCGTCGTCGAAGTCACCGTGATATCTGCGCCATCTCCAAATGCTCTGCCACCAACTGCTCTTAGTGAATCCAATTGTATTAGTC